>NZ_BBOX01000293.1 GCF_001553455.1 Streptomyces hygroscopicus subsp. hygroscopicus | reverse complement strand
CCCCCCCGCCCCGGTTCCGCCGCCGGAGCGGCGGGGTCAGGGCCGGGTCCGTGAGCCGTACCGAAAGCCTGGGGCACGCCGCTGACCTGCGGCGCGCCGGTCGCCTGAGACGCACTGGCGGTCTGAGGCGCACCGGGGGTCTGAGGCGCACGGGGAGTCTGAGACCCACCGGCGGTCTGAGGCTCTTCGGCAGCCTGGAAGGTACGGACGGCTCGAGGTGCACCGGTGCCCTCAGGCGTACTGACGTGCGCATCGTGACGCGTACTGGCGTGGGTACCGACATGGGTACCGACATGCGTACTGACCGGCGTACTGGCGTGCGTATCGGCGGCCCGGGGCGTTTCCGAGCCCCGGGACGTCTCCCGGGCCCGGGACGGCCCGCCGGTCGGGGGCTGCGCCACGGTGTCTACTCCCCGGGCTTGATCAGGTACCCGGCGCCACGCCGCGTGTGGATCATCGGGCTGCGCCCCGCGTCGATCTTGCGCCGCAGATACGAGATGTAGAGCTCGACGACGTTCGCCTGGCCACCGAAGTCATAGCTCCAGACCCGGTCCAGGATCTGTGCCTTGCTGAGCACCCGGCGCGGATTGCGCATGAGATAGCGCAGCAGTTCGAACTCGGTCGCGGTGAGGTGGATCTCCTGGCCCCCGCGCGAGACCTCGTGGCTGTCCTCGTCCAGGATCAGATCACCGACGGCCAGCACCGACTCACTCCGTGCGGCCGCCGCCCCCGACCTGCGCAGCAGACCCCGCAGCCGGGCGACGACCTCCTCCAGGCTGAACGGCTTGGTGACGTAGTCGTCGCCGCCCGCCGTCAGCCCCGCGATCCGGTCCTCCACCGCGTCCCGCGCGGTCAGGAACAGCACCGGGACATCGGGCAGTTCGCGGCGCAGCCGCCCCAGCACCGTAAGCCCGTCCATATCGGGCAGCATGACGTCCAGGACCACCGCGTCCGGGCGCAGCTCGCGGGTGGTCCGGATCGCCTCGGCGCCGTCGCCCGCCGTGCGCACCTCCCATCCCTCGTAGCGGAGTGCCATCGACAGCAGGTCGGCCAGCGCCGACTCGTCGTCCACAACGAGCACCCGGACGGGACTCCCGTCCGGGCGCAGCAGCTCGGTACGCCCATGGGGCGAGGTCGACATCATGCTCCTCACCTTCCGGGCAGGCTCTGAGAGGCCCCTTTCGGCGGTCTGTGAATTACCTGAGAATCCTGTGGGAAGCCCGGAAACCGTCTGGTGGCCCCCGGGAAACCGGCCGGTACGCGGGCGCCGGACCACGGCAAAACCGGCCAGTGCGCCGGAGCGACAGGCGCGACACGGAGCGACGAGAGCGACAGCCGCGGCACGGAGCGACGGAAGCGGGCAGCCGCGACGCGGAGCAACGCGAGCGACAGGCGCGACACGGAGCGACGGGAGCGGCACCGGCGACCCGGAACGACAGGAGCGGCAGCCGCGACACCGAGCGACGCGAGCGACAGCCGCGACACGGAATAAGCGGAAGGTCTCTCCGGCTTCCCCCTGTATGACTTCTCGTCCCGCACTTGGCAAGATCGGCGTCTGGACCGCGGCCCTGAAGGCGAACTCCGTACCATCAGAGCAGGTCAGCGAGGCGGCGGCGGAACTGGACGAGCTGGGGTATGGCACCATCTGGCTCGGCGGCAACCCCAGCCCTGATCAGGTCGGCCACCTTCTGGAAGCCACCTCACGGATCACCATCGCCACCGGCATCCTCAGCATCTGGGACCACGAGGCGGCCTACGTCGCCGAGCGGCACTCCGCGCTCAACGCGGCCCACGGCGGCCGCTTCCTCCTCGGCCTCGGCGTGAGCCACAGCGCGCTCGCCGGCGAGCGCTACCGGCGCCCGTACACGGCGATGAAGGAGTACCTGACCGAGTTGGACTCGGCCCCGGCCCCGGTCCCGGCCGCCCAGCGTGTCCTGGCCGCCCTCGGTCCCAAGATGCTGGAGTTGTCGCGTGACCGCGCGGCCGGTGCGCACCCGTACCTCGTCACCCCGGAGCACACCGCCAAGGCCCGCGACATCCTGGGGAAGGAAGCCGTACTCGCGCCGGAGCTGAAGGTCGTCCTCGACACGGACCCGGAGCGCGCCCGCGCCACCGCCCGCGGTTACCTCAGCCACTACCTGGCGCTGCCCAACTACACCAACAACTTCCTGCGGCTGGGCTTCGAGGACGAGGACTTCGTGGACGGTGGCAGCGACCGACTCATCTCGGCCATGTTCGCCCTTGGCGACGCGCAGACGATCCGGAGCCGCGTCGAGGAGTTCCTGGCCGCGGGCGCGGACCACGTGGCGCTCCAGGTGGTGACCAAGTCCCCGATGACCGACCTTCCGCGCGCACAGTGGCGCACCCTGGCCGAGGCGCTGCCGCTGGACAAGGGCTGACCGCTGGAACAAGCACCGGTGGACGGCCTCTGACCGCCGGGAAAGACCCGAGTCCCGTCTCTGCCGTCCGGTGCCGGAGCGGCGCCGGACGAGCCTCACGCCCCAAAGCCCCCACACCCCACAAGCCCTGACACCCCCACAAGCCCCCACGCCCCGAAACAGCCCCACACCCCAAAACCTCCAAACCACCAAAGCCCCCACACCCCAAAACAACCAACCCCACGCCCCGAACAGCCTCATATCCCGAACAGCCGCGCCGCGTTCCCGTAGCACACCGCGCGCAGCCACTCCTCGTCCTGGCCGATCCGCGTCAGGGCGTCCAGCGCATGCCGGTATCCGTACGGAATGTTGGGGAAGTCGCTCCCGAACAGCACCCGGTCCCCCAGCGCGGCCAGCCTGCCCCGCTCCGCCCGTGGAAACGGCCACTGGCTCTCGGTGAAGTCGGTGAAGGCCATCGTGGTGTCCAGGTGCACCCCCTCGTACCGCTCCGCCAACCCCAGGAAGTCCGCGTACTCCGGCAGCCCCATGTGCGCGACGATCAGGCGCAGCCGGGGATGACGGGCCAGTACCCGCCCCACCGGCTCCGGCCCGGTGTACGTGCCCGGCTCGGGTCCCGAGCCGCAGTGGATGACGACGGGCGTGCCGCTCTCGGCGAGCGTGCCCCACACCGGGTCGAGCAGCGGATCGCCCGGGTCGTACGCCCCCACCTGCACATGAGCCTTGAACACCCGCGCCCCGCCGTCGAGCGCGGCGCGTACGTACTCCGCCACCCCCGGCTCGGGGAAGAAGGTCGCGGTGTGCAGACAGTCGGGCGTACGGGCGGCGAACGCGGCCGACCAGTCGTTCAGCCAGCGCGCCATGTCCGGCTTGTGGGGATAGAGCATCGCCGTGAAGGCCCGCACCCCGAACGCCCGGAGTATCGCGAGCCGTTCGGTCTCCTCCTCGCGGTAGGTGATGTGCCAGCGGGGCTCGACGGCGTCGAAGTAGGCCCAGACCTTGTCCAGTACGCGCTGGGGCATGAAGTGGGTGTGCACATCGATGAGTCCGGGCAGCCCGAGTTCCTGCCAGAACCGCTGCACCGACACCACGGCGGGATCGTTCATGCGGCCACGGTAGTTGCCCCCGGCACATTGCTACAGCCTCGTCTCAGGCTGGCCCTGAGTTGATCACAGCCGCGACCAGTGGTTTTGTCACGGCCATGATGATTCACACAGCAAGACCACGACACCGGGAACCGACCCGGTGAACCGACGTCCAGGCACCGCCGTACCCGTCTGAGGCGACCACCGCCCTGACGACACCGCCACCGACCACCACCACGGGGGACGCCCATGCCCACCTACCGGCCGCGCACCGCCCGGTCCGGAACCGCCCTCCTCTGCGCTCTCGGCGTCGCACTCCTCGGCCTGGCGACCACAGGCTGCGAGGACGACACCGCCGCGTCCGGCAGACGGCAGTCCGCGACCCGCGCCGATGTGGCGGCCGACCGCGACGGCGGCAGGACGCTGCCGCTCGGCGAACCCACGTCGATCACCTACAAGCGCGGCTCGGACCATGTGCGCGGCGCCCTGCGGGTCACGGCGGTGAGCGTGCGCAAGGGGACCCATGCCGAACTGCGGAAGGCAGGTGTGACACCGTCCGACGTGCGGACGACCCAGCCGTACTACGTCACCATGGCCTTCGAGAACCTCGGCGGGAACTCCCTCCACTACCCCTTCCTCAACACCCCCACCGGCCTGGTGGACACCAGCGGTGGGGACGACCAGCCGCTCATCACCGGCGACACCGAGGTGGCGGCGTGCCCGGGGAAGGACCCGGACGACTTCGCGGTGGGGGCGAAGGTGTCCCTGTGCAAGGTGTTCCTGGTGCCCCACGGCGTGCGGCCGTCGGTGGTGACGTACAGCACGGGCGATGACACCAAGCGGCCGGTGAGCTGGAAGGTCACCCGCTGACGAGGGGAGAGACGGCCGGAGACGGCGGGGGCGACCGAGGACGGCCGGGGACAGCCAGGGACAGCCGGGGACAGCGGGCCCCAGGGAACGCACAACCAGCGGTCCGGCCGAGGGAACGACCGGCAGAACGCCCGAACGACCAACGACCGAGGGCCCGGCACTGGAGAAGTGCCGGGCCCTCGATATCTGAGTAGCGGGGACAGGATTTGAACCTGCGACCTCTGGGTTATGAGCCCAGCGAGCTACCGAGCTGCTCCACCCCGCGTCGGTAGTCGCAACTCTACGTCGTTCTTCCCGCTAAGGGAAATCCACTGTCGCTTTGCGATGCCCCGGCCCCGTCCCCACTGCGAGTGGATCTTTCTCGCGCCTCCGTCAGCTCGTCCGGCCATGGCGAGCGTCAGCACCACTCACCAGCACAAACGACACCGCTCAACGCCTACCGCCCGTGCGCGCCCGCACAACCCGCGCCGTGCACACCACGCACCAGACGCGCACCCGGCACCCGGCACCCGGCACCCGGCACCCGCCCCACGAACCCCGACTTCGTGGCTTCTTGTGCCGGCCGCTCACCGCCTGGCATCCTCTGGCCCGCACCTCACGCCCGCTGGAGGTCATTCGTGGGTGACACCGACGCGTTGTACGTGCGGTTTCAGGGGACCGTCCGAAGCCCACGAGGCCACTTCCCCGGCGTCTTCGCACTGGCCAACGGCCTGGCACGCGCGGGTGAGCTGAGTGACGAGGAACACCGGTTCTGGCGGGCGGGCAACGACTGGTACAACGTCAACGTCGCCGACCCCTCCACCATCGATCCCTCGGTCTACGACCCCGAAGCGAACCCGGGGGCCGTGGCATGGTTCAAGGCCACATCCCTGGATCTCATCGGCCGGGTGGACGGCTATCTGACGATCCTGGCCGCGCATGGAGTGGCCTGCGAGCGGATCGAATCCTCGAACCCAGGAAAGATCATCTACGAGGACCCCGACCAGGTGGTCGTCACTCCCTGGGGGAACGCCGGCGCAGGGCCGCCCAAGTGCGCGGACACCGGCCACTGCCCACCGGCCCAGAGGTAAGTTCCTGCGGCATCCGCCCGGCCCAGCGCCAAGGCCGCCGCGGTGCCCGATCCTCGTCCGGGGCGTGACGGCCACGCGGCGCTCCGCCTTCGACCGGTCAGGCGATGCCCTGCGCCCCGGCAAGGCCCGGACGCAGCCGCATGAACGTCAGAAGAAGCCCCTTCCAATCACCCAACGGCTCGAATGCCCGTCAGCCAGCCAGCGCCATACGGCTGAACCGGACCCGACACTAGGCCCGTCACCCCAGCGGTGAGCGGGCGAGGTGAATAACTAGGTTTCCCAACAACCGTATGAGTCACCCACGCCCTCACAGTGTGGCCTCGACACGTGCCCGGCACGCCGGGGTCGCACGGAGGTCGCGACAGCCCCCGCACGCACGTGGGGGCTGTCTCGGGTGCCGCCGTCACCAGGCGGCCGAACGGGTCGGCTCACCGACCCGTTCGGAGGTTCGATGCACGTATCCGGTGCCTTGCGTTCGATCCTTGCCGTCGCCTCAGTGGGAGCGGCGTTGCTGGCCTCGCCGGCGTGGTCCGCCATGCCCGCCGCCGGAGCGGTGCTCAAGACGGTCGACCACTCGCAGGCCACTCGGTCCCCTGACTCCGGCCCGGCGGTGCACCATGACACCTCGCCACCGCTGCGTGAGCTGTCGCAACGTTCCGGACAGCTCCGGCGCGCTTCCGACCCCACGCCCCCCAGCAAGGGGCCGCACCCGCCCTCCACCAAGGCCGCCGGTCCCGACCGGGTGGTGCAGGACCGCAACGGCAGCCGCGGGCGGATCCGGCTGGGCGTCAGTTTCGAGGGCATCCGGGAAGGCGGGGGTACCCCTCCTGACCCCAACGCCTCGGTAGGGTCCCGCCAGATCGTAGAGATCACGAACTTCAAACTCGCGGTGTACTCCAAGTCCGGTGCCACGCTTCTGGGGCCGCTGACGACCGAAACCCTGTTCCGCGGGTTCGGCGGACCGTGCGAGACCGCTCAGAACGCCTTCCTCGGGGACCCCGAAGTCCGCTGGGACTCGCTGGCCCACCGCTGGATCATCAACCAGTTCGCCCGCGACGACGTAACCAACACCAATCGACTGTGCGTGGGCGTCTCCCGCACCTCCGATGCCACCGGCGAGTACTACCGCTACGCCTTCGGGTATCAGAACCTCCCCGACCACCCGAAGTTCGCGGTGTGGCCGGGCGCCTACTACGTGACCGCCACCGCCGCCGGGTCGCTCTTCGAGGCGTGCGCCTGGGACCGGCACAGGATGCTGCGCGGAGCCGACGCCGACCAGCAGTGCTACACCCTCCCGGCATCGACCATCCCGCTCGGCTCGGACCTCGACGGCACGGCCCCGCCCCCGCGAGGCGAGCCCAACCTGCTGATCAACCTCGGCCCCACCGACGACAGGCTGCAGTACTGGCGGTTCCACGTCGACTGGACACACCAGGCCCGCACCACGCTCACGGGCCCGGAGGAGCTGAGGGTGGCCCCCTACACCCGGGCCTGCGAGAGCACCGATCCCACCCAGTGCGTTCCCCAGGCCGGCACCACCCAGAAACTGGACTCGCTCTCCTACTCGCCCATGTACCGGTTCGCCTACCGCAACTTCGGCGACCACCAGTCCCTGGTCGTCAACCACGCGGTCGATGCCCGCGGCGGCGTGGGCGTGCGCTGGTACGAACTGCGGCTGCACCACGGCCGGCCGGTCGTCCACCAGCAGAGCACCTACGCTCCAGGGCCCACGTACCGGTGGATGGGCTCCGCAGCCCAGAACAAGGTGGGCGACATCGCCCTGGGATACTCGCAGTCGTCGTCCCGGACCCACCCCTCGATCCGCATCACCGGACGCCTGGCGCACGACCCGCGGAACCTGATGACGTTCCACGAAACCACCGTGTGGACCGGCGCAGGCTCCCAGACCGGGAGCAACCGCTGGGGTGACTACACCTCCATGGCGATCGACCCGGTGGACGACTGTACGTTCTGGTACACCAACCAGTACCAACCGGCCGATGGCACCGGAAACTGGAACACCCGCATCGCCTCCTTCCGGCTCTCCGACTGCCACGTCCACCGTCACCACCATGGCCACAGCCGCCAGCACGGCCACCACCGTCACGGGTGACACCCCCGGTGGACGGCGCACCCCCCGTCCACCCCGGACCCGTCCCGCGGACCGGGAACTGCGGCAGGACCGCCGCAGTCCCCGGCCCGCGGCGTCTTCGCTCAGCGCGGCGGTCCCGGCCCACCGCAAGGCCCGCCGAGCGTACGGGAACCGGGTCAGCGACCTCGACCAGCAACCAAGACCACCGCATGGCCCCTTCACGCCTCCCCGGACACCTTCTTCTCCGGTTTGAGTATGCGTACTCAGGTATGCGAGGGCTGTGGTGTGCAAGGTGAGGCCATGTCGAGCCGCAGGCTATGCCGTTGGATAAAGGGCGGTGCCGTCACGGCAGCCGCTGCCCATGCGACGTACTGGATCTGGGAGTCCGCCAAGGAGTGGGAGTCAGAAGCGGAACAGGCCAATCCGGACGGAGGCATCGGTGCAGGGTTCATCGAGGGCGCCCTCGCCACATTCGCCTGGCTGACACTGGTTCCGCTGCTGCTGTGGGCAGGAATGCGGCTGCTGCGGGAGCGGGACAACCACCTGCTGGTGACCATGGGGTCGGCGGCGTGGATCGTCCTCGGGACTCAGGTGACCAAAGGCGACGTCAGCAGGGTGGAAACGGAGTTGTTCCTTTTCGCGTTCGCTCTGCTCGGCGGCTTCCTGGCGCTGTACCGCCCCGTCCCACCGGAAGAGTGACGGCCCAAACGAGGGAGACGGCGGTGAGGGCTCCGGCGGACTCTCTGCGGCGGTCTGAGAGAGCCGCGCAGCGGTTGCCGTCACCGTTGCGGCTTGATCGATGGCCCTCGGACTGGCAACGGTCCGGGTGCCTCTGCCCGCTCGGGAGGCGGCGGCCGTCCGGGATGCTGGAGACCACGAGCGAGAGGGGCGGCGTCAATGGAGTGGAAGGCGCACGGCGAACGGCAGATCTACACCAACCCATGGGTGAACCTGTGCCTTGTCGATGTCGAGCAGCCGGACGGACGGCGCTGGGAACATCACGTCGTGCGGCTGCGGCATCTCGCGGTGGCGGCCGTGGTCAGTGATCAACGGGAAATCCTGATGATGTGGCGGCATCGCTTCATCACGGACGCGTGGGCCTGGGAACTGCCCATGGGGTTGATAGAGGCCGGCGAGCCCCCCGAAGCAGCCGCAGCCCGTGAAGTGGAAGAAGAGACAGGCTGGCGGCCTGGCCCCATGAAGCCGTTGATCTACGCCGAGCCCGCGAACGGGATCACCGACTCGCAGCACTACGTCTTCAGAGCGGACGGTGCCACCCACATCGGTCCCCCAACAGAGAAGAACGAGTCGGACCGCATCGAATGGATTCCGCTGGACCGGGTGCGGGGCATGATCGACCGCCGGGAGGTCGTCAGCAGCGGCTCACTCGTCGGCCTCCTGTACGTCCTCATGGATGAGGCGATCCGCTGACGATCAGCTCAGCATGGCCCGCAGCCGCGCGGTGGGCCTTCTGTCAGCCCAGGTAAGGGTGCTGGCGGTGCTCCAGAAAGTGTTGGAGGCAGGTGCGGATCAGCTGGCGGACGTGGCGGTGCACGCGCAGGTCCGCGATGGGCTCGGACTGCCCGGTGCCGTCGCACTGGTCGCACAGGTCCCTGAAGCCGTCCGGACCGCGCTGGTAGCCGCGTCCGACGCAGTGGGAACAGCGCGGGAGTGATCCACCGTGTCGGAGTCCTCGGCGCTCTTGGTGGCGTACTTGGCGACGTAGGCCGCGACATTCTGGTCGGTCAGTTCGCCGTCTCCCAGGGCTGCGATTTCGCGGATGTCGATCTGATCGCCCCGGGCGATTTCGCGTTCGCCGATGGCGTCGGAGGCCATGGTGAGCACGGCCCGTTTACGCGCTTTCTTGATCGCGTGGGTGAGGGCAGGCGGGTGGAGGTTCGTTGCTGCCTTCGGGGCCGTCGAGGCGGATCACGGCGTGGAAGTGGACTTGGCCGCGACGCTGGTACTCGGCGACCTTGGCGAAGGAGACGCGCACGGCCGCGTTCAGCGCCTTCTGGGTGATGCCGAGGTGCGCGGCCAGCTCCCGGCGCAGGTAGGTGGTGAAGCGGACCCACAGGGCTCCGGCGTGCGCGTTCCACAGCACGCTCTGCGTGACGGCGACGGCCCGGACGACGATGACGGCGCGGGCGGCACCCTGGTCACCGTCTGATCGGAGCGCCCGGCGGTTGCCGTCAACGACCGCCGTCAATAGCCAACGCAAGAGGCCCCTTCCATCTCTGGAAGGGGCCTCTGAGCTGCTGCGCGCTCGGCAGGATTCGAACCTGCAACCTCTTGATCCGTAGGTTCGGGCAACGTGCTGGTGTGGGCCTCGGCGGCGGTCCGGTCTGGTGCTCGTGGTAGCCCGTTGGCCGTCGTCGTGTCCCGTCGTTGCTGTCAGCGTTGCTGTCATACAGAACGTGAGGCCCGGAGGACTTGCCCGCCAGGCCACGGAGTGGCCTACAGCGCTTCCTCACCGCCCCTCCGAATTATCTTCTCCTCAATGGTGCGCAAAGAAGCAATATGCGCTTTCTGCTTTTCAAATAGCGCCTGCATTGATCTGTCTTGATGAGCTCTCTTCTGCTCAAGCCTGGCGGCCTCTTCCGCCAATTCCAACAATTGCCCCCGCGCGACAACGCGCTCAGCCTTCAATTTACCCGAGGAAGCAACATGGGCAAGCTCTCGCTGCCTACGCATAAGCCACTCACTTTCATGCAACAAGAAAGCCCTCTCTTCCTCACCTGCCCCAATCTCGCGCGAAATCCTCACACCTTCCTCTGCCAGCGTATTACGTTGATTAATTAATTGAGTCGTCCGCTCCTCATGTTCTTGCACATGCTTAGCCTGGTCAATTGTCTCTTGACTGACGGAAACCATCAGCACTGCACCGACCCTAGAAAGGAGCTCAGGAAGGGTGACATGGTGATATTCAACACCTGCCACCTGCCGCATTTCCTCAATCAACTCCGGGCGAGGGCCAATAACCAGGCCGCACTGATACCGCATCCAATCTTCTTTCGTATCCGAAGAAACAAACAAGATAGGCCTTTTCTCCACCTTGGCATAGTCGAGAATTTCAAGCCAGATAAGACAGTCCCCGACCCCATCATCTCCTCGTTTTTTGTAGTCCTTATAGCCCGGCGGAACCTCTTGGGACCCACGATGAACGGCCAGCGCTTTGCGCCTTTCAATTTCTTCGAGATTTACCTTGTCTCCCACCCGACCATCCAGGAGGGCTGACAGTCGCTCCAGAATTGGATCACTTGACGCCAGTTGCCCAGCACTCAAATCAAACGACTTCACGTCCACCTCCACTCGTCGCGATATTTCCGATGTGAGCTCCTGGAGCGGCCGCATATAATCGGCCACCTGGCGCCCCGAGAGAGACCTTAGCTTCGCGAAATCGCGCAACTTATTTTCCAGCTCATTCACCGCACCCTCGACTGCCTGTGACTTCTCGGTCAGGGCATTCATGTGTGAATCAAGGGCCGACAACCTGTTCTTATGGAACTCATCTAAAACTTGCCGCGGCACCCAAATTCTTGGAGCTAGATTCTGTAAGACATTTAGATACTCACCTCGCGCCACGGAGTCCATGCGATACAGGCCCAAGAGCGCATTAGTATCAAGGATGATCGAACTAGACGAAATCGCATCTTCAACCGAACTAGCCGAGCGTCGCCAGTACCCCTCATACCCATCGACGAAAGACCCTCGCAGATTGTCACTCATTTGTATCCTTTCATGTATAGAAGGAGTTGCAGATGAACATCAATTCACTACAACCCGAAAAGCCCACCTAAAACTCATCCCAGATAGGGCTGCTCTCGAAGCTCCAAAAAATGCCGGATCCGTAGTAGTTGTGTGTGATGTATGGGAAGCTTCTCCAATTCCTCTTGCGACACGAATCGCAGCTCCGTGGACTCGTCCGAGATGGCAAGTTCGCCGCCGACCACTCTGGCCGTAAAGCAGACGTTGAACTGTCGGCGCACTTCGCCATCCGTGTACGCGATGACGTGGCGCGGGTCGGTGTAGGTGCCGACGAGACCTGTGATCTCGACGTCCAGCCCGGTCTCTTCCTTGACCTCGCGGACGGCCGTCCCCGGCAGGGAGTCGGTCATCTCCATGCCTCCGCCGGGGAGTGCCCAGAGGTCGTTGTCCCGGCGACGCTGGAGCAGGATGCGGCCTTCCTCGTCGGTGACGACGGCGGACGCGGCGACCACCATGCTGTTCGGCTCGGGTGCGTTCGGGTCGTCGTAGTACTCGGTTCGTGCCACGTCAGTCTTCCTCTACGGGTGTCGCTGTCGCCCACACCGCATCGAAGCTGGCGGCGTAGGTGTCGAACATGCCGCCTACCCCATTTCGCCGCAGATGCCACACCGGTGCAGCAAAGGCGTTCACGCCCCACACGTGGGCGTTCACCATCACCTGGTCGTCAGCCCGGTAGAGCGAGTTGTAGAGCGTCGTGCCATGGGTGCTCACCTCGATGCCCTCCGTCCCGATGAGGGAGCGGTAGTGCATGAGGGCGAGTCGGCAGCGGGATTCGATCCCATGCCCGAACTTCTCTTCCTCGCCGCGCAGTCGGACGTTCTCGCTGTCGGGGTCACCGATGGCGATACGGACCGCGCAGCCTTCGGCGGCTCGCTCCTGCAAGAGGTCGTTGAGCCGGGGGTACGCCTCGTGCAGAAAGACAGCCGCGTACACCAGGACGTCGATTCGCTCACGGGCCTGGACCAGCATGTCCACGAACGCGGACACCGGGATGTCCGCCCGCTGGTCGTAGAGCGCGACGAGTTCGGGGCTCACCGCGCGGGCGGGGCGCGACTGCCGGAGCGATGGCCATAGTGCGTGCACGTCTTCTCCCAGGGTTTCAGCCGCCTTCATAGCTGTGGCGCGGCGCGGCGTACGCCCGAGGTTCACCCATCGCTCAACGGACTTGGGGTCCACTTCGACCTTCTCCGCGAGGTTGGCGTACGTCCAGCAGCCAGCCGCCATGGCGGCGCGTAGCCTTTCGTTCGGCATCCGAGTCTCTCTCTCCATCCGGGGACGGCACTAGGGACGTTTTACCCGACGTGGGACGTCCCCAAGTGGGATTTGGCGGTGGTTCCTACGTCCTGGTGAACGGCCAGAGGATGCGTCTCATGGGCACCGACAAGACTCTTCGAGCAGACGTGGACGTCGACGAGATCAAGGCGGCGATCGTCCGCGCCCTGGTGAAGCGAACGGCACTGCCTCCGTACGAGGAACTGCGAGATCTGTACAACGCACTGGTGGAGCACATCCAGACACTGATGCCGCTGGCAGAGAAGCAGATCGCCCGTCTGAACCGGGGCACCGTGGTCTGGTACGAGAAGCAGAGCAGGTTGAAGACCATCCCGCACGAGCTGGCTCAGGGCCTCGGCTCCGGCTTGCAGTCCGCTGACTGGCACGTACGGAGCCTGGGCTACACGTTGCAGTTCCTGCTCGACAACGCCGGACTCGCCCAGGAGCGCGACCGGTGACCTAATGACCGGGCGGGAGCTGCTGCCCATGGGGAAGGACCCGCAGCTCCCGCCCCCAGCCCCCGGGCGTGGTGACTGTGCGGCGGACGTCGTCCCGTTCGCCATTCCACAGATGTCACCCATCGCACCCAGGGGCGGCGGCGGACACTGCACCGTCCGCTGCCAGCGGTCCGGCTCCCCGCTCGCTCCAACCCGTTCCGCGGGAAGGGAGCCGGGCCGCGCACAACAACCGCATAAGCAATACCGGACCACCCCTCAAAACCCTGGCAGGCCAAGGGGTGGCCCGGTCGGAAGTCCCTGATCAGGACCCCGGTGCCGATGGTACCGGGGTGGTTGTCGTGCTCGCTTCGGCACTGCCTCGTCCCATACCAGTCCAGGTGAAGGAAGACGTGATGACAAGTGCGAGGCATACACGGCGAGGTGGGTTCGACGCTGGCGATGAGCGATGCGTTGACGACACGCTGCCCAGCCACGGCGATACGGGCACCGACGCGGAGCGACCACGACGGGCTGAACCACCGCGCGGCAGCAGCTGCTCCCCGCCCGCCACATCCGGGGCAGCACGTCTGCTCACGCGGCCGCATCCGTGACGGCGGCAGTACGGCGGCCGGCCACATCGAGCCGGGCGACGACCCACGCGCCTCATGCCCGGGCTCCCCTCCCCCGCTGCTGGCCGTTCCTACGCGCACAACAGCGAGGGCCGCAGTCGGCGGACGGCTGGCCATGTAAGCCGCCTCGCGTAGTCGCCCTTCGACGGCTGGCCGGTTGGGCGCGTGGTCCTGGTCGTGCTGCTGCCTCTGGGTGTCCGCTGCGATCGGCGGGGCGTGCGGGGTCGGCTGTTTCCGGTGCTGGCTGTGTCTGGTGGGTCGCTGAGTCGGGGTGGCGCGCTGAGTGGCACGGGGGCGCCGCTGAGCGGGGCGGCAGACAGGAGCGGGCGGCGGCCACGGGCCGCCAGCGCGCTCGGCCCGCGCAAGCGGGCCGCCTTGATCCAGTAAAGAAACTCTGAACAGCTCGGGCAAGGAAGGCCAGGAAGGATCGTAATGCGGGGTGCGCGCAGCCAACGCGCAGCAAACAAGGGGGAACTGGTGCTGACCGAGCAGGAACGGGCACTGCTGGCAGAGATCACGGCTATGGCTGAGCGTCTACGCGGGGAGTTGGAGGACGTACGCGCCGAGGTAGCTCAGATCAAGGAAGGGCCGTCTACTGGGCCTACCGCGACTTGAGTTCGGCGACTTCCTGCTTGAGGTTCTGGACCTCCGCGTTCAAGGTGCGGAGCTGCTCCCGGACCTCTAGGAGTGCTTGGGTGAGGGTCCCGGCGGCTTCCCCGCTGGCCGGGCCCGTTTCCGCCTCGGAGGTCGTCCGGGGCCTCTCGATGCGCTTGGGCTCGATCAGTTCGCCTTCGGGGCCAATGACGTCGGCGACGTAGCTGCCACGCCCCTGCACTGTGTAGATCAAGCCCTCTTCGCGGAGCACGCGCAGTGCGCTGCGGGCGGTCATATTGGCAATGCCGAACCGCTCTTGCAGCTCGCGGTGCGAGGGGAGCTGCTCCCCCGGCTTGATCTTGCCCGCCTTGATGTCGCTCCGGATGGCCTCGGCTGCCTGCTGGTACGGCGGGCGGGCGTCGTGCGTCGGCGGCGTCATGGACCCAGGGTAGCCGTGTTAGCCCACCTAACACACCCAGACCTTTGAAGTCAGACTCCTAGCTCACTTGACCTAGCTAGCCTAGCTATCCCATAGTTGGTGGCCCGGTCGCAGAAGCGGCTGGCAACGAAAGGGCGCAAAAGGCATGGCTATGACCCGTATCCGCGTGGGGCTGCTGCCCTCGACGATGTTCATCGCTGGCATCGCACCGGTGCCGAAGATCAAGGACCCGGAGTCCGGGACCCTCGCCACCGACCGCGACACCGGCGAGTTCCTGCACACCCTGACCGTCTTCCTCATGGAGGAGGGCCGCGCCGAGCAGATGAAGCTCACCGTGCCGGAGAGCGGTCTGCCGGACGGTCTCCAGCCGGGCACCCCGGTGCGGGTGACGGACCTGTTCGCCACCCCGTGGGCGCGCGTCTTCAACGGCCAGCTGTCCGAGGGCGTGGCCTACCGGGCGGCGAAGGTGGAGCTTGCGGCGGTGGCCCAGTGACGAGCGCAGACGGACGGTCCTACCCGGTCGCCCCGGAGAGCGGGGATACCGATTCGCGGTTCACCTACGGCTTGGCGCTGGACGTGGCCGAGGTGATCGAGGCGCACGGCTACCCCAAGGTCGAATTCGGCCATGACCTGCTGGAACTCCGGATTTCCCTCTACCGATTCCTCTACAAGGACGCGCTGTGACCATTCAGGAAGTCTTTGGGTCTGCCCCGGCTCTGGCCGGGGCAGCCCTGGCCCTGACCCTCGCATGGGCCCTGTGGTGGCTGGTGCGCTACATCCGCGCCGACACGATGACCCGGGCCAGCATCCGGCAGGCCATACGCGTGCGCCGTGGCTGGCGTCGGCTGGCGCCGATGGCCGGGCTGTCGGTGACCGACAAGACGCCCCCGGCCGTGATCGTGGCGCCGGACGGGAAGGTGCCCAAGCCCAAGATCCTCATCCCGAAGATCAAGGTCACCGCCGACCGCTACGGGGTCCTGGTCCGGGCGGTGTGCCTGCCCAAGGTCAGCCTGGCGGAGTTCCAACGGGCGGCCCCGTACCTGGCCGACGCCTGGCGCTGCGCTCGGGTCTCCGTCCTGCCGGACACCCCGGGGCAGCTCGTGATCCGTGGGGTGCGAGTTGATCCGCTGGTCGTGCCGACCGAGCACACCCCTGCCGGTGAGGTGCCGGAGGAACTGACGGTATGGCGCCTGGGGTTGGACGAGTACGCGCAGCCGGTGAGCGTGAGCCTGTCGGACGTGCCCGGGGTCACCGTGGCCGGGCTGCCCGGCTTCGGCAAGACGTCCCTGGTCAACCGGTTCCTGTGCGACACCGCGCCGTCGGCGGCGATTCAGTACGCGGTGGCCGACGGGAAGGTGACCTCATCGGATGAGGGCGACTACGCAGACCTGGCACAGCGGGCGTTCGCGTTCGTCGGCGATGACCTCGCAGAGGCGAACACACTGTTCAAGCGGCTGGTCACGCTGCGGCGGGACCGCTCGGCGTCCATCCGTGCCCTGTTGGGCGTGAAGAACATGTGGCACGTCGGACCCTCGGAGGCTTGGCCGTTGACCGTGCTCATCGTTGATGAGGCACACACCTACTTCCGCGACTACAAGGGGTCGGACCCGCAGACCAAGAAGCTCGCTGCTCTGGCGGCCGAGAATGCGCGGTTGGTTGAGGACCTGGTGAAGAAGGGTCGGAGCGTCGGCATTCTGGTGATCATTGCGACGCAGAAGGCGACCGGGGATGCCATCCCCACCTTCATCCGGGACGTGTGCCCGGTCGGCTTGTCCTTCGCGCAGAAGACCGCTGAGGCCGCCGTGGTCGCCTTGGGCGAGGATATCCGCAACTGGCCGGACGTCAACCCAACTGCCCTCCAGGACCCCGCCTACGTCGGCGTGGCCTCCATGGCTCACCAAGGGCGACCCGGCTTCACCCGCATCCGCACCCCGTACGTGGCCGACGACGACGCGGCCCGCATCGCCACCGACACCGCCCACCTGACCCGCGACCCCGCCGACCTCCTCGCAGACCAACTGACCAGCGGCCCCGGGGCACCGGTCCTACTCACCAAGTGACGTTCCTTGACCAGCCGACACCCGGAAGGAGGTGAACCCTCATGTCTGAGGACCGGATCACTCAGCGCACCGTGACCGTGGTCATGGGCATCATCGCGGCCCTGGCCTTCGTCTTCTCCTTCGGCAACGTCTGGGCCCTGGCCCTACGCCTCGGCGTCCCGGCATCCATCGCGCCACTGATCGCGCCCATGGTCGACCTGTCTGTCGTCGGCCTCTTGGTGGCCCTGCGCTACCTGTCCCTGCACGGCGTCCCCGCCGAGCACATCAAGGCCGCGACCCGGCTGATGCACCTGTCTGGGCTGCTGACCCTGGCCCTCAACATCGCCGAACCCATCGTCGCCGAGCACTACGGTCGCGCTGCCGTGGACGCGGTCGCCCCGCTCCTCCTCCTGGGCTGGGGAGCCGTCGGCCCACAACTCCTGCGCCACTTCCACACCGTGGCCCACACCGCCCCGGCTCCGGCCGAGCCTGACGCTCCGGCTGAGGAGCAATCGGCCCCCGCACCGGTGGCGCGCCCGGTCACGCCCAAGCCGGAGACCTCCCCGGCGGTCACGGTGCCCGCGCCGCTGCTGAAGGCGGCCCGCACCATCGCCGACACCTACCAGACGGAACACGGCGAGCCCATCACTGCCGCCCAGCTCCGGACCCGTCTCGGCGTCGCGCTGCCGCTGGCCACCGCCGCACACGCCCAGCTCTCCGCCTGATCCCCCCGCCGGCCGTTCCGGCATCCCAGACCCCTCAGCCCCCACCGGGCTCGGTCCGTCATGCCCCGAGCAGCACCCGCAGCCTTGGCGCAGTGCTGCCCGGGGCCCTCTTCCCTGAAAGGACGCGTCACCCGTGAAAGCCCCCTTGGACCTGCGCCACGTGGCGAGCCTGGCCCTGCGGGACCTCGTCCACCTCGCCCACCACCCCGACTTCGACCGCGTCCACGACCAGATCCACCAAATCCGCGGCTGCACCCGGCCCGTGCAGCTCGTCGGTTCCACCGAGACCCGGGACGCGGCGACGGACACCGTGCTCCGCTCGTACAGCACCGCCAACGAGCCCACCGGGCGCTTGCTGACCGCTTGCGGCAATCGCCGTTCCTCCCGCTGCCCGTCGTGCTCGCGCCTGTACGCCGCTGACACCTACCACCTGATCCGGGCCGGGCTCTCCGGCGGCAAGGACGTCCCGGAGACCGTTCGCAGTCATCCTCGGCTGTTCGTCACTCTCACCGCGCCGTCGTTCGGGCCGGTCCACAACCGGATCACCACCGACGCGGGCGAGACCCTGGCCTGCCGCTGCGGCGAACGCCACCCCGCCGACGACCCGGTGTTGGGCACGCCGTTGTCCCCGGCCACCTACGACTACGCCGGAGCCGTGCTGTGGAACGCCCACGCCGGAGCCCTGTGGGCCCGCTTCACCACCTACCTGCGCCGCGAGCTGGCCGCGCACCTCGGCATCACCCAGAAGGCGCTGAACGCCTCTGTGCGCGTCTCCTTCGCCAAGGTCGCCGAGTACCAGCGGCGCGGCCTGGTCCACTTCCACGCCGTGATCCGCCTCGACGGCCCCGAAGGCAGCAATGAGTCTCCACCTGCGTGGGCCACCCCGGACGCCCTCACCCACGCGATCAAGAAGGCGCGTGAACGGGCCGTGCTCACCGTGGCCTCCGACGCCATCGGCGAACGCGAAATCGCCTGGGGCGATCAGATCGACATCCGGAAGATCGCGGCCCTCGGGGACGGCGAGCTGACCGATCAGAAGGTAGCTGCCTACGTCGCGAAGTACGCGACGAAGAGCGCCGAGGACTCCGGCACGGTGGATCGCTCCCTGCGCTGTGCCCACTGCGCCGGACGCGGCTACCAGCGCGGCCCGGACGGCTTCCGGGACCTGTGCGACCAGTGCGACGGCACCGGCCAGTCCGAACCCATCGCGGACCTCCGCGTACACAGCCACGTCCGCCAGATGATCCGCACCGCATGGGACCTCGGCCACCTGCCGGAATTCGCCGAACTCAAGCTCTGGAAGTGGGCCCACATGCTCGGCTTCCGAGGCCACTTCTCCAGCAAATCCCGCCGCTACTCCACCACCCTCGGCGCACTGCGCGACGTCCGCCGCACCTGGCGCACCGAGCAAGCCCGCGCCGCAGACGACCGGACCGGGCTGGACGAGGAAACCACCCTCGTCGTCTCCCACTGGCAATACCTGGCCTCCGGATACAGCCCCGGCGAAGAACTCCTCGCCGCCCAGGTACGCCACAACCTCACCCAAGCACGCGACGAAGCCGACCGCCGCAAGACCGAAGGAGACCCGTGGCTGTGACCCCTGGGCTGCTCAACGTGGACCAGGTCGCCGCCCGGCTCCAGGTGAGCCGCTGGACGGTCTACAACCTCATCCGTTCCCGCGAACTGGCCTCCCTGACCATCGGCCGCTGCCGACGCATCACCGAAACCGCACTGCACGACTACATCACCCGCCAGACCGAAGGAGAGGCCGCCTGATGGCCAAGAGGAACGCGAACGGCGAAGGCTCGATCTGGCAGCGGAAAGATGGCCGGTGGGTCGGCTCGGCCTTCGTCCTCACGGCTGATGGGACGTACAAGCGGCGGGACGTCTACGGCAAGTCGTGGGATGACGTGCACGAGAAGCTGACCCGTCTCAAGGCTGACTCGCAGAAGGGCGTCCCTGTCGTCACAAGCAAGCTGAGCCTGGGGGAGTACCTGGCGTACTGGCTGGCCAACGTCGCGCGCATCAAGGTCCGCCCGGCCACGTACGCGGCCTATGACTCCCTCGTGCGGAACTACCTCGCACCGGGCCTCGGGAAGAAGAAGCTGGCGCGACTCACCGCACGGGACATCCGGACCTTCCTCGCCACCACCGCCCGCACCTGCCAGTGCTGCGCCCAGGGGAAGGACAAGGCGCGGCCGGAGCGGAAACGGCGCTGCTGCGCGCTGGGCCAGTGCTGCAAGTCGTACCCGTCCGACCGGACCGTGCGATTTCTCCTGGTGCTGCTGCGGGCCGCGCTGCAACACGCCGTACGCGAGGACGAGCTACCGCGCAACGTGGCGAAGAACGTGGAGCTGAGCATGGGCACCAAGCGAGAGATAGAGCCGCTGACCGTGAAGGAAGGCCGTCAGTTCCTGGTGGCGGCCCGTGGCAACCGGCTCTGGGCGGCGTACGAGCTGGCCGTACGGATCGGCCTGCGGCGCGGGGAAGTCCTCGGCCTCCGCTGGAAGGACGTGGACCTGACGGACGGCACGATCACCATCCGGCAGACCCTCCAGCGCGTTGGCGGGGAACTGCTGATAGCCGCCCCGAAGACCCAGCGGTCGGCCCGCCGGGTCGCACTGCCCGCTGAGTGTGTGACGGCGCTCCGGGCTCGTCGCGCCCAGCAGCACGGGGACCGGCTTGCGGCGGGGAAGAAGTGGAAGGACAACGGCAGCGATCTCGTCTTCACCACGAAGAACGGAACACCCATCGAGCCGCGCAACCTGAACCGGTCCTTCACCCTCCTGTGCGACAAGGCAGGGGTCCGGCGGGTCCGCTTCCATGACCTCCGGCACACCTGCGCGTCCCTGCTCCACGAGCAGGGAGCAGATGCCCGGATGATCATGGAAGTCCTGGGCACAGCTCGATCCGCGTGACGATGGACATCTACACCTTCGTCCGGTTGGACTCGCAGCGCTCCGCCTTCGACCGCGTCGGTGACGCCTTGCGTGACAGCAACGAGGGTGACGGCGACGACGGATTGGGCGGAGTTCCGGCAGCAGTCTGAGAGAGCCGCGCGGCGGTTGCTGTCACCGTTGCTGTCATCGCATACGCAAGAGGCCCCTTCCATCTCTGGAAGGGGCCTCTGAGCTGCTGCGCGCTCGGCAGGATTCGAACCTGCAACCTCTTGATCCGTAGTCAAGTGCTCTATCCGTTAAGCTACGAGCGCTTGGCTTCCCGGCGGTTTTTCTTGCCGGTCGGCGTTGCGGGGACAACATTACATGACCTGCGCCGTCAGGCGAAATCCGTTTCCCCCACCCCCGCTGACCTGCGAAAACTCCATTTTCAGGAGGCGGTGGGGCAGCCGCCCCAAGATGCCCGGGAGCGGGCCTCCGTATCGTGAAATGCTTGAGGGACGCGGGCGGGCGATACAGACGGCCACCAGAGAGTCACACTGCGTCGTCTCGGTGGCGGGCTCGGCGTCGCCTGTCCCACATCGCCCGGCGGCGGGTGCCCGGAGTGACCAAGAATGGCCGAGGAGGAGCGGCTGAAGATCGGAGCGGCCGGCGTGACGCGAGCGGGGGCGGTCGGCGGGTCGCGGCCAGTTCCATGATCTTTGCCGACGCGGCACCGCACGGCAGCGATAGCGACCCCCGAAACACCTCAGGGAGCCCGCGTCCACGGTGCGAGCTCCTTGATCGCATACGTGATCGTTTCCCATGACGCCCGTGCCATAGCGGCCAAGGTTCTCAACGACACACTTGTTGGTGCGCAGGCCCGCGTATTCCTCCATGGCGTGATCGAAGGCGGCCACAGCGCCCGCCTGGTGCTGCGCCCGAACGAAGAACTCTGGTTCACATCGATGGAGTCACCATCCGCACGACGGCCCCGGGGCGCGGTTTTCCGTGCGCGCCCCGAGGCCGTCCATTGCTTGTTTCCGGCCGTCCCTCAGCCGCACGGGAAGCGGAAACCAGCAACCGGCTTCGCCTACTCGGCACGCTGCCGCTCACGCCGGACCGCGGACCGCTGCCCATTGGCGACGCCTTCCGAGATGCGATCCCGGGCCACAGGCCGGGGCGCGCATCCCTGGCAGACGTAGCGCGTCCGTCCGGGGCCGGTCGGGCTGGGCCTCCGTCCTCCCGTCCGGATTTCCCAGCTCCAAGGCCGTGCCCCCCGAGGCTGTGACGTACTTCCGGCGCCGGCTCGATGACCTCTGGCGAGCCGACGCGGCGCAGAGTCCGCGCCGGCTGGTCCCGACCGCGACGGCGCAATTCCAGATCGTCGCGCACCTGGCGTCCAACAGCCACGGCGACCTCCGTAGGCGGTTATGGCAGACAGCGGCGGCTTTCACCGGACTGATCACCTGGCTCTGCCAGGACGCCGGTCAGCTCGATCAGGCATCAGCCTGGGGCACCCGCACACTGGAGCTGGCCCACCGCGCTCACGACAAACAGCTCGTGGCCCATGCGCTGACCAACCGCGCCATGGTGGACATGGACCTCGGCGACGGCCCCACAACCGTCGAGATGGCCAGTGCGGCCCTGGCCGATGAGAAGCGGCTGTGTGCCAAGGTCAAGGTCCAGGCACTTCAGCAGGCGGCACACGGACACGCCCTGGTCGGCGATCGCAGAGCCTGCGACCAGCTCCTCGACCGAGCCGGCCGGCTCATTGACCGGATCGATGACGATCACCCATGGGGCGTCGCGACCAGGACCCCGCTCTACCTGGAGATCCAGCGAGCCACCTGCTACAGCCGGATGCGTCTCGGCGCGGAAGCCGTTCGGCTGTGGGACCAGGTCATGCCCTCTGCGGAGTGGCGGAGCTCCGGTGTCTTCGCCGCCCGTCAGGCAGCGGCTCTGGCGGACAGCAGGCGTCCGGACGAGGCGGTCGCAGCCTTGGAGGCCGCGGTACACGTAGCGGAAAAGGTTGAGTCCGCACGGCTGCGCCAGGAATTGACGACTGCTTGGGAGCGCTTGGCGCCATGGCACCAGGCGTCGCACGGCCAAGAGGTGCGCGCGCTGTTCGACGGCATCGGGCTGCCGACCACTCCCTGAGGGTAGGGAGCACCACATGGCAGACCGAGACCCGCTGACAGCGGAGGAAGTCCGAACGAATCTGGAGCGTTGGGAAGGCTGGTCCGGAGACACGAGCCGGATCGGCAAGACCTACCAGCTCGACTACTACACCAGCATCAAGGTCATCAACGAGGTGGCCGAAGCAGCGCAGCGACTTCAGCATCACCCGGACATCGACATACGATGGCAACGCCTGCGCTTCAGCATCACCACGTACAGCGCTGGTGCAGTGGTCACACCGCTGGACTTCACACTCGTGGCGCAGATCGAACGCATAGCCTCCGCGCACGGGGCGAAGACCGCTCCCTGACAAGCCCTCCGGTTGGTCTGGCTTGGGGTGGGGACGGCCTCCTCGCCGGTGGGGGCGTTGGCAAAGCCCCGGCCAGTGGTTCCGAGATGTCTTCCCGCACGCGCGAGGGGGGCGGGAACCGGCTGCACTGGGATGAGGCGTACCAGGACTCGGGCCGCGTCTTCACCTACCAGGACGGGACCGCGCTGAAGCCACCGTACGTCTCGCAGTGCTGCAAGCTGCTGATCGAGCGGTACGGGAAGCTGCGGCAGCGACACGCCGAGGGCTGGACCGCCGAGTGGCCAAGCAGCACCGGACGACAGTGAAGGCGGAGTGGGTCGCGTTGACCATGCCGCTCCCGCCGGTCCACTTCCATGATCTTCGTGACGGTGCGGCGACGATGCTGATCGGGGCGGGGGTGGACGACAAGCTCATGAGCGAGGCCCTCGGTCCTGCCTCGGTGAGCTACACGAAGGGTGGGTACGCGGGCGTCGCCGAGGAGCTGGCTGAGGACGCTTGCCCTCAAGATCTCGGCGTTCATCCCCGGCCAGAAGCGATCCGCGGCGGTTGGTGCGAGCACTGTGCCATCGGGCCATGGACCATGATCGCGGAAAAACTCAGGGAGCCCGTGCCGTAGGCACAGACTCCCTGGTCAGAGAGCGGAGGCTGAGGGATTTGAACCCTCGATGGGCTTTAAGGCCCAAACCGCATTAGCAGTGCGGCGCCATAGACCAGACTAGGCGAAGCCTCCAACACACCGGTCGCTCGCGCGAGCGCGATGTGGTGTGTGCAGATGATGTCACAGCCCAGGGGGATGTCACCAATCGCGGCCTACGGTACTCGGCGGGCGGGGCCCATCGCAAAGCCCTTGTGCCGGAGCGCGTCCCCCCGGGGCGGAGCGCGTACGGCGGAGCACAGCCGAGCACGGCCCTTAAAGACGGCCCTCAAAGGCGGAGCACAGCCCTTGTGGCAGAGCGCGGAGCGCAGCCCTTACGGCGGAGCACAGCCCTTATGGCGGCGCAACGCGGGCGGCGGCGGCGCGTTAGACGGGGCAGGGGCAGCGCCGCCCCGCTCTGATCACACCAGGAGTGCCCGCATGCCCCTGCTGCACCGCCTCGCCGTCACCGCCGCCCTGACCACCGCAGCCAGCGTGGCCGCGCTGGCCCCTGCCGGGGCCACGCCGCTGCCGCTGCCCCTGCCGTTCGACGGGGAGAGCTCCGACCGGCTCGTGATCGCCGTGAGTGAGACCGGTGACCCCGACGAGGCCGCGACCTTCGTGCTGTCCTGCCACCCGACCGGCGGTACGCACCCCCGGGCCCGGGCGGCGTGTGCGCAGCTGGACTCGGAGACCAGGTGGGGCCGGGATCCGTTCGCGCCGGTGCCGCCCGGGGCGATGTGCACCGGGCAGTACGGCGGGCCGGCCACGGCGCGGGTGACGGGGCGCTGGGCGGGGCGTCCCGTCAACGCGTGGTTCGACCGCACCAACGGGTGTGAAATCGCCCGTTGGAACCGGTTCTCCGTCGTTTTGCGGACGCCTGGGGGCTGACCTGGGGATTGGGCCGGGAGTGGGCGGAGGAGAGCCCGGGGGAGTTTGTCCGGGGGTGCGTCGAGACGTGTACGTAGTGCTGCGACCTCCCTCTCATCCGCCGTCGCGCCTGGCTCCCGTGCCCGTAGACTCCCCTAGAGACACTCCGCAGACGGGGCGGCAGAATGACCGCGAGTGTCGGCAAGGTGCGGTAGTCAGGGAGGAAGCGTCGTCGTGAGCAGCAGGCCATCCCGAGGCGCTGCTCGCCTCGCGGCGATACTCGACGCCCTCCCGGACGCGCTGTTGCTGGTCAACTGCAACGGCACGATCGTCAACGCCAACCACATCGCGCTGGAGTCCTTCGAGGCTCCGGGCACCGCCCTGGTCGGTCGTGGTCTGCTCGATCTGCTCCCCTCCTTCGATCCCAATCGCATTCCCGGGTCGATGCGGCGCCCCGACACGGCACAGCGGAACGCCAGCAAGCCGACCCGGATGATGGCCCGGCGCACCGACGGGGCGCAGTTTCCCGTCGAGGTGACCAGCGCGAATCTGGAGGACGGCCGGACCCCCTACGCCGATCAGTACAGCTACACCGGCGATGAGCTGCTGATGCTCATCGTGCGCGACCTGACCGGGACGCTCGACACCGAGGCCGAACTCGCCCGTCAGCAGCGCCAGACCGAGATGATCCTGCGCGCGGCGGCGGAGGGCGTGGTCGGCGTGGACACCGAGGGCAAGGTGGTCCTCGTCAACCCGTCCGCTGCGCAGATCCTCGGCTACCGGGCCAGCGACATGGGCGGTCAGGAGCTTCACTCTCTTGTACACCACTCGCGCCCGGACGGTTCCCCTTTCCCGTATGAGGAATCGCCTCTCGCCGACACCCTCCGCTCCGGCCGCAAGCACCGGGTGCGCGGCCAGGTGCTGTGGGCGAAGGACGGAAGCCAGGTACCGGTCGATCTGACGACCGCGCCCGTCCGCGACGGCGACCAACTCGTGGGCGCGGTGCTGACCTTCACCGACCGGCGTCCCGAGCAGGCCATGGTGGCCAAGCACGCCGAGGAGGTCGAGAGCCTCACCACCCGGCACACGGAGAAGGTGGAGAGCCTCACCACCCAGCACGCCGAGGAGCTGGAGGAGCTCACCGCCCGGCACGCGGAGGCGCTGGAGGAGCTGCGGACGCGGCTCGCCGAGGAGCGCGAGCGGTACGCCGCCCGGCTGGAGTCCGTCACCGCGCGGAACAACCAGCTGCTCGCCGTGCTGGACCAGTCGCTGCGCGGGCCGCTGCTGGAGCTGCGAAGTGAGCTCGGGGTGCTCGCCGACGACCCGGCCGGGCAGCTGTGGCCCGAGGCCAACCAGATCCTGCACCACCTCGCCGCCGGGTACACCCGGATGACCACGCTCGTCGACAACGTCCTGAGCTATCAGCGGCTCGACGCGAGCGGCGAGGAGCTGGCCCGCCGCACGGTCTCCATGGACGAGGTCGTATCGGCCGCCGTCGAGGGCGCCGTCGAGCTGATCGGCCCGGGGCGCGCGCAGTTCGCCGTGCACGCCCCGCCGATCGACGCCGAGGTGGACGCGGAGCGGCTCTCCCAGGCGCTCGCCCATCTGATCGCGGACGTGGCCGGGGTGGATTCCACCGGCAACGCCGCCTCGGGCCCGGGCGGCGCGGCGAGCGACTCGACGATCGTGGTCGCGGCGGCGCAGCGCGGCGATGTCGTACGGATCGAGGTCCGCGGCCCGTACGCGGGCGGCGACCCGGTGCACGAGCCGATCGTGCGCGGGATCGTGCGCCGGCACGGGGGCGTACTGCAGACCCATGAGATGCCGGGCATGGGCGGCCACGCCTATGTCCTGGAGGTGCCGATCTCGGCGGCGGTCGCCGCCGAGCAGGAGCACATGGACGGCGACACCGCCGGGCAGGGCGACGGTACGCAGGGGCACGGCACCTCCGGCACGGGCACCGGAACGGGCACCGACACGGGTACGGGCGCCGGTACCGGCGCGGGCACGGGTACCGCGGGCGGCAACGCGACCGGCCAGACGCCGACCGGCCAGACGCCGACCGGCCAGGCACCCACCGGCCAGACGCCGACCGGGCGCCGCGCCCGGCGCGCGGCGCCCCCCGGCGGCACGCCGGGCGACACCAGCGGCGGCGGTACGCACGGGGGTGCCGCCGGACAGGACGCCGACGCCACCCAGGGCGGCGGCGCGCAGCAGAGCGCCGGCGCGCAGGCGCAAGGCACCGGCACACAGGGCGGTACGCCTCCGCCCAGCCTCCGTAAGGTCGGCCCGCGCACCGCCGCCCCGCGCACGGCCGGTCCCCATACGGTCGGTCCCCGTACGGTCGGCCCGCCTACGGCCGCCGTCCAGCAGAACGCCCCGGGCGAGCCCACCGCGCTGCCCGCGGTCGTCGGCGAGGACGCCCCGGGCCAGGCCCAGGGCGTGGCCGGGCCCGCGAACCCCCCGCGGCCCACCGGGCGGCGCAGGGCGCGTCCCCATCC
>NZ_BBOX01000292.1 GCF_001553455.1 Streptomyces hygroscopicus subsp. hygroscopicus | reverse complement strand
GCCACGCCCAGCTCCACCGGCAGCGGTCCGACGCCCCCGTACGCCTCCGGTACGGCCAGCGACGTCACCCCGGCCCCGGCGAGCCGGTCCCACACCGCGCGGCCCGGCGCGTGCTGCCCGCGCGCCCACGCCCGGACGGCGCGCGGGGTGTCGGCCCCGCCGAGCATCCGGTCCACGGTGCGGCCGAACTCCGTCTGCGCCTGATCCAGCGCGAAGTGCATCCCCGGCCTCCCCTCGTCAGCTGTCCGGTCCGTCCGCCGCCCCGGCCGCCCCGGCCGCCCTGGCCGTGCCGGGCCCGGTCGCGGCCCCGGAACGGCGGCTTCCAGCGCTTTTCCCCGGCGCGGCCTGCCCGGCGCGGCGCCTGGCGGCCTCCCCGGGTCCTCCCCCGCGGTCTCACCGGCGCCCCTTCGGCAGGCCCAGCAGCCGCTCGGCGATGATGTCGCGCTGGATCTCGTTGGTGCCCGCGTAGATTGGGCCCGCGAGGGCGAAGGTGTAGCCGTCGGACCAGGGGCCGGGCGCGGCCGGGTCGTCGGCGGCGTCGGACAGTTCGCCGTGCGGGCCCAGCAGGTCCAGGGCCGTCTCGTGGAGGGCGATGTCCAGCTCCGACCAGAAGACCTTGTTCAGGCTGGACTCGGCTCCGGGCGAGCCCCCGGCGGCCGGCCGGGACGCGCTCGCGTAGGCGGAGAGCTCGTACGCGCGGGCGCGGATCACCGCGTCGGCGACCCGGTCGCGCAAGCCCGCCGCCTCGCCCCCCGGCGCCTCGGCCCGCGCCCGCCACAGCGCCACCAGACGCCGCGCCGCCGCGGTGAACCGCCCGGGGCTGCGCAGGGTCAGCCCGCGCTCGTTGCCCGCGGTGCTCATCGCGACGCGCCAGCCCTGCCCCGGCTCGCCGATGACGTCCTCGTCGGGCACGAACACCTCGTCCAGGAAGAGTTCGGCGAAGGCGGGCTTGCCGTCCAGGCGGCCGATGGGGCGCACGGTCACCCCGGGCGCGTCCAGGGCGAACATCAGATACGTCAGTTCCCGGTGCGGCGCGTCCGCCGCCGGACCGCCGCGGAACAGGCCGAAGGCCCGGTCGGCGAAGGCCGCCCGGGACGACCAGGTCTTCTGCCCGGTCAGCAGCCAGCCGCCGTCCGTGCGGCGGGCGGTGGAGCGCAGCGAGGCGAGGTCGGAGCCGGACTCCGGTTCGGACCACGCCTGGGCCCAGACCGTCTCGCCGCGCGCCATCGGCGGCAGCAGCCGGGCGCGCTGCTCGGCGGTGCCGTAGGCGAAGAGGGTGGGGGCGAGCAGGCTGATGCCGTTCTGGTTCACCCGGCCCGGGGCGCCCGCCGCGTAGTACTCCTCCTCGAACAGCAGCCACTCGACCGGCGACGCGCCCCGGCCGCCGTACTCCTCGGGCCAGGTCACCGCCGACCAGCGGTCCGCCGCGAGGGTGCGCTCCCAGGCGCGGTGCGCCGCGAACCCCTCGGCGGTCTCCAGGGAGGGCAGGGGAGCGGCGGGCGTGTGCGCGGCCAGCCAGCGCCGGGCCTCGGCCCGGAACGCCGTCTCCCGCGCGGTGAGATCGAGGTCCACCCGTGCGCACCGCCCCTCGGCCGGCCGTCCCGACAGTTCCCTAACAAGTGTTTGGTAGGTTACCGTGGCGCCGTGATGGACAACAAGGCGCCGTACGTCTTCGGCCACGGCCTCCTCACCGGCCGCACGGCCGTCATCACCGCCGCCGCGGGCACCGGCATCGGCGGCGCCACGGCCCGCCGGTTCCTCGAGGAGGGCGCGCGGGTCGTCCTGGGCGACGCCCATGAGCGCCGGCTGACGGAGACGGTGGCGGCGCTCGCCGGGGAGTTCGGCGAGCGGCGGGTCGCCGGACGCGTCAGCGACGTGACCGACGAGTCCCAGATCGCCGCGCTGTACGACCTCGCCGAGGAGCGCCACGGACGGCTGGACGCGGTGGTCAACAACGCCGGCCTCGGCGGCACCGCCCTGCTGACCGAGATGACCGACGAGCAGTGGGACAAGGTCATCGACGTCACCCTGAACGGCACCTTCCGCTGCACCCGCGCCGCACTGCGCCGGATGAAGGCCGGCGGCCACGGCGGGGTCGTGGTCAACAACGCCTCGGTCGTCGGCTGGCGCGCCCAGGCCGGACAGGCCCACTACGCGGCGGCCAAGGCGGGCGTCATGGCGCTCACCCGCTGCGCCGCGGTGGAGGCCGCCGCCTACCGGGTGCGGGTCAACGCGGTCTCGCCGAGCCTGGCCATGCATCCGCACCTGGTGAAGGTCACCACCCCCGAGCTGCTGGCCGAGCTCACCGAGCGCGAGGCGTTCGGCCGGTACGCCGAGCCCTGGGAGGTGGCCAACGTCATCGTCTTCCTGGCCAGCGGCTACTCCTCGTACATGACCGGCGAGACGGTGTCCGTCAGCAGCCAGCACCCATGAGGCGAGAATGGGAAGGTGCCGAATTCCACCAGGAACCGCGCTTCCACCGGAAACAGCGCGAAGAACAGCGAGAAGAAGACGACCGTGAGCCCGTCCCCCGAGCGGCGGCGCGAACTGCTCTCCACCGCGGCCGAGGTCTTCGCCGCGCAGGGGTACAACGCGACCACCGTCCGCCGGATCGCCGACGCGGCGGGGATGCTCGCGGGCAGCCTCTACTACCACTTCGACTCCAAGGAGTCGATGGTCGACGAGATCCTCTCCACCTTCCTCGACGAGCTCTGGGCCGGGTACGAGGCGGTGCTCGGCGCCGGGCTCGGCCCCAGGGAGACCGTCGAGGCGCTCGTCACCGAGTCCTTCCGGGAGATCGACCGGCACCGCGCCGCCGTCGCGATCTACCAGAAGGAGTCCAAGCAGCTGTCCGCCCAGCCGCGCTTCGGCTATCTCACCGAGTCGCAGCGGAGGTTCGAGCGGGCATGGCTGGGCGCGCTGGAGCGCGGGGTGTCCGAGGGCGTCTTCCGCGCCGATCTCGACATCCGGCTGGCGTACCGCTTCCTGCGCGACACCGTCTGGGTCGCCGCGTCGTGGTACCGGCCGGGCGGACAGCACAGCCCCGAGGAGATCGCCCGCCAGTACCTGTCGATGGTCCTGGACGGCATCACCCCGAGAGCCGGGACAACGACCGCAAGACCGTCATGACCCGATGACGAACCTGGAAGGAGCTGCCATGGCCGAGGCATACATCGTCGAAGCGGTGAGGACGCCGGTGGGACGGCGGAACGGCGGGCTCGCCGCCGTCCACCCGGCCGACCTCGGCGCGCTGGTGCTGCGCACGCTGATGGAGCGCTCGGGCGCCGATCCGGCCGCCGTCGAGGACGTGGTCTTCGGCTGCGTGGACACCGTGGGCCCGCAGGCCGGGGACATCGCACGCACCTGCTGGCTGGCCGCCGGACTCCCGGAGGAGGTCCCGGGCGTGACCGTCGACCGGCAGTGCGGCTCCTCGCAGCAGGCCCTGCACTTCGCCGCGCAGGCGGTGCTCTCCGGCACCCAGGACCTGGTGGTCGCGGGCGGGGTGCAGAACATGTCGACGGTGCCCATCGGCTTCGCCAGCGGCCGGGCCACCGAACCGCTGGGGCTGACCGGGGGCCCCTTCACGGGCTCGCAGGGGTGGCGGGCGCGCTACGGCGACCGGCCGGTCAGCCAGTTCCACGGAGCCGAGCTGATCGCCCGGAAGTGGGACATCACCCGCGAGGCGATGGAGGAGTACGCGCTGGGCTCGCACGGGCGGGCGCTGCGCGCCATCGACGAGGGCCGCTTCGACCGCGAGATCGTCCCCGTGGGGGAGGTCACGGTGGACGAGGGGCCGCGCCGGGACACCAGCCTGGAGAAGATGGCCGCGCTCAAGCCGCTCGTCGAGGGCGGCCGGCTCACCGCCGCGCTCTCCTCGCAGGTCTCCGACGGGGCCGCGGCCCTGCTGCTCGCCTCCGAACGGGCCGTACGGGTGCACGGCTTGACCCCGCGCGCCCGGGTGCACCACCTGTCGGTGCGCGGCGAGGACCCGATCCGGATGCTGTCCGCGCCGATCCCGGCCACCGCGCACGCGCTGGCGAAGACCGGGCTGACCATCGACGACATCGACCTGGTCGAGATCAACGAGGCGTTCGCCCCCGTCGTCCTGGCCTGGCTGAAGGAGACCGGCGCCGACCCCGACCGGGTCAACGTCAACGGGGGCGCCATCGCCCTGGGCCACCCGCTCGGCGCCACCGGCGCCAAGCTGATGACAACGCTCCTGCACGAACTGGAGCGCACCGGCGGCCGGTACGGACTGCAGACGATGTGCGAGGGCGGCGGACAGGCGAACGTCACGATCGTCGAGCGGATGTGAGCGGCACCGACCGGCCCCCTTCCCGTGGCGACCGCCTCCGGCCGCACGGATGATGGTGCTGCTCCGGGGGGCCGGACGAGCCGGAAGGACCGTGGCATGGCGTGCGGATCGACCAAGTTGTGGAACGGCGAGGCCACGTGGTTCTGTTGCGGCAACGCCTGGGGGCCGTGTGCCGCGGCGGGCGGCGGGGCGTGCGGCACCTGCCGGTCCAGCGCCCTGCAGGCCGCCTGGCCCAACGCCTCCCAGGCGTGCTGGGACATCACCCGGCCGGATCTGTGCGGCGAGGACATACCGCGGCGCGGCTGCGGCTCGGTGCTGAAGGTGCGCCATGACTGCTCGGGCGCGAGCGTCTGCGTCACCGTCAGCGACTGCGGACCGCGCACCCGCAGCTTCTGCTCCGAGTCCGTGTGCTGCGACGGCGTCTGCCGCACCAACCGGGTCATCGACCTCACCCCCGCCGCCTTCTCCGCCATCGGCAGCCTGAGCTCCGGCACCCTGCCGGTGTCCATCTTCGAATGAGGCGGGCCCGGCCATGAGCGCGTACCGGACCGGCGCCCCCCTCGACCGCCGCCGCTTCCTCACCGCCGCCGCCCTCCGCGGCGCCACCGTCATCGGCACCGCAGCCGCCGGCCCGGGGCTGCTGAGCGCGGGCGTCCCTAGCGCCGGGGTGGTCGGGGCGACCGCCCTGGGCGCCGTGGACGCCGACGCCGCCTTCGCCGCGCCCATCCGCCCGCTGGACCCCGCCGTCGCCGAGAGCGCCTTCGCCGAGGGGCGGATCACCGGGATCGCCGGGGACGTCCTGCAGGTCGCGGGCTCCTCCGGCGACCACGCCCGGGTGCGGGTCACCGGCGCCACCAGCGTCTGGAAGGCACGGGCCACCACCGCGGCCGAGATCGAGACCGGCGACGGACTCTACGCCCGCGGCGTCCCCCTGCCCGACGGCACCCTCGCCGCCGACGCGGTGTGGGTCAACATCGTGAACCTCCACGCCACCATCCGCGGCATCGAGAAGACCCGGCTGCGTCTCGCCCACGGGCCGCACGAGATCGTCGGCAACGTCATGGCCGAGACCACCAGCGCCTCGTACGGCGGTGCCGCACCCACGGCCGATCTGTCCCGGCTCACCATCGGGCAGAGCGCCCAGGTGCTGGGCGCGTGGCGGCCCTCCGACGGCTCCGTGGACCTGGTGCGGGTCGTGGTCGCCCCCGCCGCGGGGAGCCGGCGGTGAGCGCCCTGGTCTGTGCCCTCGCCCCGCTGGTGCTCGCCGGAGTGCTGGGCCCGGCCGGTGCGGGCAAGCTGTTCGGCCGGGGCGCCGCCCGGCAGGCGCCCCGTACCGCGCTCGCGCGGCTGCTGCGCGACGGCGGCCGGGCCGCGCTCGTACTCCGCGTCCTCGGCGGGCCGAACTCCTCCTCGCCGCCGGGCTGGTGGCGCTGCCCGCC
>NZ_BBOX01000291.1 GCF_001553455.1 Streptomyces hygroscopicus subsp. hygroscopicus | reverse complement strand
CCCGGGCGCGGCGGCCGCCGTCCTCGGCGCGGGCTTCCTCGGCTATCTCGGCTACGCCCGCGCCGCCGCGCCCGGGTCCTCCTGCGGCTGTACGGCACGGCAGGACACCCCGCCCACCTGGCGCGCCTTCGTCCGCGCCGCCGCGGTCCTGGCGGGCGGGGCCGCGGCGGCCCTGGCCCAGCGGCCCTGGTGGACCGCGGCGGCCCGGCAACCGGCCGCGGCGGTGTGCCTCGTCCTGGCCGCGGCGGCGGTCCTGACCGCTCTCCGCGCCGATCCGGACCGCTGGTGGCGGATGCCGCTGCGCCGGCTGCGGCTGCGGATCGCCGGACATCCGCTCACCGCCACCGGCGCCTCGGCGGCGGTCCCGGTGGCCGCGACCATCGAGCTGCTGGAGCGCTCCCGGGCCTGGCAGGGCGCCTCCCGCGTGGTGCGGTCCGCGCTGCTGGACCACTGGGACGACGGCGGCTGGCGCATCCTCCAGTTCGCCGGGGTGTACGGGGGCGGCGCGAAGGCGCGGCCCGTGCTGGTGCTGTTCGCGGTGGACGCGGCGGCCAGCCTGGACACGGTGCGCGAGCCCGCGGTCCGGGTCAGCGTCATCGACGCGGACAGCGGGGCCCCGGTCATGGCCACGGAGTGAGCCGGGGAGTGAGCCGGTGACCCGTGGAACGGCGATCCGCCGAGCCGTCGTCCGGGGTCGAGCCGCCGCCTCGGCCGCGACCAGGTGTCAACCGGCCGATCCGGGAGAACCGGAAGACCACCACCCGTTCGTTTCGCCCACGGCGGTGGGCCCCGTCCGCCGGGAGCCGTGGGTTGCACGGGGGCCCATGACGAGTAGTCTGGGCCAAACGGAAAATCGGAAATTGCCGATCAAATAGGGCGTCTCGCAAGGGTGCCCAGCGCGGGCACGGGAGAGCCGGACGGAGGTTCAGATGGCGAAGCGGGAGTTCCTCGCCGAAGCGGTACGGCTGGCCACCGAATCGGTGGAGAACGGCTGGGGCGGCCCGTTCGGCGCGGTGATCAGCCGCGATGACGCCATCATCGCCCGCGGACAGAACCGGGTGCTGCTCACCGGCGACCCCACGGCACACGCCGAGGTGGAGAGCATCCGCAAGGCGATCCAGGTGCTCAACCCCGAAGCGCCGGCGATAGCCCCGGACCGTGTCGACCAGAGCACGCTGAAACTCGTACCGCGTCCCCAGGGGTCCGCCGACCCGGTGCCGGAGCGCGCCCGGATGCTCCAGGGCTGCTCGATCTACGTCACCGGCGCACCCTGCCCGATGTGCATGGGCGCGATCTACTGGTCGCGGATCGACGCCGTCTACTTCAGCTGCGACCAGGCCGCCACCGCGAAGATCGGCTTCGACGACTCGTTCCAGTACGAGGACTTCCAAAGGCCCATGGACCAGCGCTCGATCCTGATCGAGCAGATCCACCCGGAGCTGGGTGCCGAGGCGTACCAGGCATGGACGGACAAGCCCGACCGGCACCCGTACTGATCGCCGGTGGGTATGTCCGAGCATCCGTCCGCGTCCGGCTCCCGGGGGCCGCGGTCGTGGTGGCGGCGGCTGCACGACGCGGTCCAGCGGTCCGCGATCGGACGCGGCTGGCGGCGGGGCAGCGAATTCGAGCTGCTGCACCGCTCGATGGGCTTCGCCGCCCTGGGCTTTCTCACCCTGGTGCCGCTGCTGATCGTGGTCGCCGCGGCCGATCCGGTCAACCGGCTCGGCTTCGCCCAGTGGCTGGCCGAGGGACTCGGACTCGCCCCCACCTCGCGGGACGAGGTGCAGCGGCTGTTCGCCCAGCCCAAACAGGCGCTGGAGTCCACCACCGCGTTCGGTCTGGCGACGCTGGCCATCTTCGGACTGCGCTTCGGCACGGTGCTCCAGGTCGGCTACGAGAAGGTGTGGGAGCTGCCCGCGGGCCGCTGGCACACCGTCTGGCGCCATCTGGTGTGGCTCGTGGTGCTGATCGGCTATCTGCTGCTCTCCTCCCATCTGGCCCCCGGCCTCTCCCGGGTGCTGGTGGCGGTGGTGGGCACGGTGCTGTTCTTCTGGTGGTCGCAGCGGCTGCTGCTCGGCGGGCGGATCAGCTGGGGCGCCCTGCTGCCCGGCGCGCTGGCCACCGGCGTGGGGCTGCTGGGACTGCGGATCTTCTCCCAGCTGGTGTTCTCCCCGCTGATCGCCTCCAGCGCGGTCTCCTACGGTCCGGTCGGCACCGTCCTGGTCGTCCAGTCCTGGCTGGTCGGCGTCGGTTTCGTGGTCTTCGGCGGCGCGCTCCTGGGCCGGGTGCTGCACGAGGAGTTCCTGCGGCTGGTGGCGTGGCGCCGCAAGAAACGGCGTGACCAGGCCAAGGCGGCCCGGCCGCGGGGCTGAGGCCGCGGGGCCGAGGCCCCGGGCCCCTGCGCACGAAGGCGGGTCCGTCCATGGCGCGGCGCCGGGCCCGTCTGGGCACGGGCACGGTGCGACGCCGGGTCGTTCCGGGGTACGGGCAGGGCGCGGCGCTGGGCCCGTCTGGGCATGGGCAGGGTGCGACGCCGGGTCGTTCCGGGGCACGGGCAGGGCGCGACGCTGGGCCCGTCCGGCGCGGGCATGGCAGGCCGTTCCGGGCACGGGCTTCCCTGATCGTCAAGCCGCGGCCGGCCCGGAACGCCGTCGCCCCGACCGGGCGCGCCTGGCATGCTGGCGGTGTGAACGGACCCGAGATCCATCTCAGCCTCGCTCCTGAACTGCGATTCTTCGTCGGCCCGGAGCGGCGGCGCCCCTGGACGGCCGTCGTCACCGACGGCGTCTCCACCCTCGGCCATGTCGTCGAGTCGCTCGGGGTCCCGCTCACCGAGGTCGGCCGCCTGCTGGTGAACGGCGAGGAGACCGCCGTCTCGCACGTGCCGGGCGCGGGGGAGACCGTGGAGGTCCACCCGGTCGTCCGTCCGCAGCGGGTACCGGGCGCACCGCTGCGCTTTCTGCTCGATGTGCACCTCGGCACGCTCGCGCGGCGGCTGCGGCTGCTGGGCGTGGACGCCGCGTACGAGAGCGAGGACATCGGCGACCCCGAGCTGGCCGCGCGCTCCGCCGCCCAGCGCCGGGTGCTGCTCTCCCGCGACCGGGGGCTGCTGCGCCGCCGTGAGCTGTGGGCCGGGGCGTACGTCTACAGCGACCGCCCCGATGAGCAACTGCGCGACGTCCTCGGCCGGTTCTCCCCGCGCCTGGCGCCCTGGACCCGCTGCACCGCCTGCAACGGCCCGCTGGAGGACGCCGACAAGGAGACGGTCCGGGAGCGGCTCCAGCACGGGACCCGGCGCACGTACGACGTCTTCGCCCGCTGCACGGTCTGCGAACGGGTCTACTGGCGCGGTGCCCACCACGCCCGGCTGGAGGCCATCGTGGCCGGGGCGATGGGCGAGTTCGGCGACACCCGGGCCGCCCTCTCCTGAGCGGCCCGCCCGTTCCGCACTGGGCGGCGCCGCACCAGGTGGCGTGCCTGCTCTGCACTGGGCGGCGTGCCCGTTCCGCACTGGGTGGTGCGCCCGTTCCGCACTGGGCGGTGCGCCCGCTCTGCACCGGACCCGTCCCGTGTGCCCGTGGAGCGGAAGCCTTCGGCGGATCTCCGTGGACCACCCCTGGTGACGGGCGCGGGCGGAGCCGTCCGCGCCCGTCACCAGGGCTCAGCCACTGTTCGGGGTGGCGGCGGCCTGGTGGTCGGCCACGCCATCAGTCGGCTGCCCGGGCACACGGGACGGGTCCGGTGGCTCGCCGCCCTGATGGCCGCCGCCGTGGCCGAGCGGTCGGGGAGGGGCCCGGCCGAGCCCCTCCCCGACCGCGCCACCGGGGACGCTCAGGGCGCGTCCGGTCCGAGCGCCTCCGGAAGCGTGGTGTGGAAGGCCGGATGGGCGTGCAGCCGCCGCACGTAGGCGCGCAGATGAGCATGGCGGGAGACCTGGTCCGCCGCGTCGGGGTCCAGACGCAGCCGGTGCTCGGTGTCGAGCTGGACGAGCGCCACCCACAGGTCCACATCGGCGGCGGTCAGCTCGTCCCCCAGGGCGTACGGCGCGGCCGCCAGCCGGCGGTCGAGCCGGCCGAGGGCCGTCAGCAGCCGCTTCAGACCCGCGTCCCGGCACTCCGCCTCGTTCACCGCCGCGGCCTGCCGCGCGGCGTGGGTGATGTCCGCGTCGAAGAGTTCCCGCAGGGCGTCGATGTCCGCGGCGAGGGCCGCCGGGCGCAGCCGGGGGCGTCCGGCTCCGACGTGGTCGCTCAGGTGGCCGGCCAGGTCGCGCAGGATGTCGGGCGTGTGATTGCTGACGACCCGTCCGGTCCAGCGGTCGCACAGCGCGGGCGCGTCCACCGGGCCGCTGTAGTGGTGCCAGGTGGCCTCGTAGGCACCGCGCAGCGAGGCGAACGCCTCGGGGGTCTCGTCCGGGCGGCCGAGGAGGGTGGTGGTGACGGTGTCCCGGAGCCCGAGCAGATCGAGGGTGATGGAGACGCGCAGCGCGAGCGGACAGTGCGCGGAGAGATAGAGGCGGTAGCGGTGCGGCGCCGGGTAGAAGCCGCCGGCGAGGTCGACGCCGATGCGGCTGCGGAAGCGGTGCGGGGGCGTGTGCGGGGAAGCGGGCGGGGCGATCCGGGGGCGGGCCGAGCAGGGGTCGGGATCGAGAAGAGCGGCAGGACCTGAACTGAGCGGAAATGTCTCGGACATGGCTCTCCAAGGCAATGACGGAGCCCCGGCCCCGCCCTGCCCGGACGGCGCCGACGGCGCAACGGAAGGTAAGCCCGCGCGGAACACCCACCGGATCGGTGCCGGGACACACCCGACCCCCGGCGCGCGGGGCCGCGCTCGGTGACCGTGTCGAATCAGGCGGCTGGACTGGAGGCGCTGCAGATGCGCAGCAGGTCGATGTGCAGACGCCTGGTCAGGGGGCGGGGACGCCGGAACGGGGCCGACGGCCGGGGACGCCGACGGGCGTCTTCCCCGGTGCTGTCAGTCCTGCGCATCTCCACCGGTCCCATCATCGGGGGCTCGCGAGGCAGCGAGACCGCGCTTGTCCCGTCCACATCGACGGAACCCGGTCGTCACCCGGGGGCACCCCGTCGCGGAGAAGGGTTGCCTGTCAGCGAGCCGGGGCTGATGACCCACCCGGCGGGAAACCCGCGCGGTGGGCGCTGACCATCGTGACCGTCCCTGACAGTGTCGTCGCGCTCCGCGAGGGCGTCAACCCATGCCGGTGGCACGGGACGCCCCACCAGCGGGGCGCCCGTCGCTCGCCCCACGCCCTCGCTCGGGCCACGCCGTCATCCGTTGTCCGGTGTCCGTTGTCCGTTCCGCACAACGCGGGCCGAGGGCGCGGTGGATGCC
>NZ_BBOX01000290.1 GCF_001553455.1 Streptomyces hygroscopicus subsp. hygroscopicus | reverse complement strand
CGCNCCGACCCNCGCCTCGCGTCGGCNCGCCGTCACTCGTTCGTCGTGTCGTGTCCGTCGCACGACGCGGCGAGGCGCGGTGATCGCCGCGCGGTGCCGTCCCGCCGGTGGCGCGGCGGCCGGGACGCGCGGAGCCCGCCCGGGCCGTCGCGCATGGCCCGGGGAGCGGGCCGGGGGAGCCGGGCCGGTGCGCAGGGTCCGGGGCGCCGGGGGAGCCGCTCAGGGCGACGGCTGTTCCGCGCGGGCGGCGGCCCGTTCGACGAGGACCATGGCCGCGTCGTCCGTCAGCCGCCCCTCGGCGTGCCGGAGCAGGGCGTGGCGCAGCCGGTCCAGGTACTCGGACGGGGTGGTACCGTCCAGCCTCTCCATGGTCTGGTGCAGCGGGAAGAACTCGTTGCAGCGGTTACGGGCCTCGATCACTCCGTCGGTGTGCAGCAGCAGCCGGTCACCGGGCAGGAACGGAAAGCTCTCGACGCGGATCGGGTGAGGGCCGAGGAACTCCTCGAGGCCCAGCGGCGGCAGCGGGCGGACCGGGCACAGGGCGCGCACCTTGTGGTGGCGCACCACCAGCGGCGGCGGATGGCCGCGGTTGATCAGCTGGACCGTCGAATCGTCCGGCACCTGGGCGAGGAGCACGGTGACGAACTGCTCCTCCAGCTCCAGCGGATCCCGCAGCTCGGACCGGTCCAGCAGGCCGTACTCGCGCGCCAGCGCGGCCGCACAGCGGCGCATCACCTCGGTGAGGTCCCGCTCGTAGTGCACCGCCTCCCGGAAGGCGCCCACCACGGCGGCGGCGGACCGCACCGCGGCGAGCCCTTTTCCCCGCACATCCCCGACGATCAGCCGCACTCCGTAGCGGGTGCACATCGCCTCGTAGAGGTCCCCGCCGATCTGCGCTCCGCGCTCGGCCGCCATGTAGACGCTCGCGGTGTTCACCACGCCTATCCGGGCGGGCAGCGGCCGCAGCACCACGTTCTGGGACACCTCGGCGATCCGGCGGATCCGGGTCAGCTCATGTTCCCGGCGCACCCGCACCGCGCTGGTCGCCACGCTCGCCACCGCCACCACCAGCAGGGCCAGCAGATTCGCGTACACGTGCTGGCCGCCCCAGGCGTGGTTGTGGGTGGCGGTGATCGCGCTGACCCCGCCTGCCAGGCCCGCCGTCCCGCCGGTGCCGACCGGTCCCATGGTCACCGCCGCCAGCGCCGGTGCCGGGGAGAGCAGGGGGCCGGTGTAGAGGGTGTGGGCGGGGGAGAGCTCAAGGCTGAGCACCGCCGCCAGCACCAGAAACGGCAGACACCGCGTGATCGCGAAAAGTGTCTGGCTGCGACCGCTCGCCCCCGGCGTGGAGCGCATGAATCGCATATTCCAGTACTTTATCTGATAAAACCATACAAAGGTATCAATGCCGCAAAAGGGGCAGAACTGGCGAAGCGGGGCGCGGGTCCCTGACGTAGCCTGACGCTATGCCCGAGCTACCCGATGTCGAGGGGTTCCGGCGGACGCTGGCCTCCTGCGCCCAGGGCCACCGCGTGGAGCGGGCGGAGGTGGCCGATCCGGGGGTGCTGCGCGGGGTGACCGCCCAGCGGCTGAAACGCGAGCTCAAGGGCCGCCGCTTCGCCGCGCCGCGCCGGCACGGCAAGTGGCTGATCGCCCCCACCGACGGGCCCACGGTCGTGCTGCACTTCGGCATGACCGGGCGGCTGGTCTGCGGGGCGGAATCCGAACCGGTCGGCCGGTTCGAGCGGGTCGCCTTCGACCTCGACGACGGCCATCGCCTCGGCTACGAGGACCAGCGCAAACTCCAGGGCGTCTGGCTCGCCGCCACCGACGCCGACCTCGACGCGATCCTCGGCGAGCAGGGCCCGGACGCGCTCTCCCTGAACCGGGCCGACCTCGACCGGCTGCTGGCGGGGCGGCGCGGAGGTGTCAAGGCCACGCTGACCGACCAGAGTGTGGTCGCCGGGCTCGGCAATCTGCTCGGCGACGAAATCCTGTGGCGGGCGCGGATCCATCCCAAGCGGCCGGTGAACACGCTGACCGGAGCGGAGCGCGACCGGCTCCACACCGCGATGCGCGAGGTGCTGCGCGCCTCGGTGCGGGCGGGGCGGGTGCCGGACGAGCCGGACTGGCTCACCGGACGGCGCGACGCTCCGGACCCGCACTGCCCCCGCTGCGACCGTCCGCTGAGCCGCGCCCGGATCACGGGGCGGACCACCCTGTGGTGCCCCCACTGCCAGCAGAACCGGCCCGGGTGATCACCGGTCACCACGGGACGGTCCGGCCGAAGCGGTCCGGATGCGCCAGGCCGGGCGTGCCCAGCCGGGAGAGCGGGACGTCCACCGGCAAGGGGACGGTCTCCTCGATGGCGAACGGCGCGTCCGGACCACCCAGGGCGGTGCCGGCCCGCGGACGCCGTCGCCGGCGCGAGGCCGCCTTGGAGCGGCGGGAGCGGCTGGAGCGGCCCGGTTCAGGACATCCACGCCCGGTAGGACAGCACATCGCCCGCCTTCACCCGGTACTCGGGATCGTCCCGGGTGGCCGTCTCCTCGACGTCCAGCACCCTGCCGTCGTCCGGGTCGAGGACGATCAGGTGCCGGCTCCCGGAGTGGGTGTACTGGAACGCCTGCCCCTCCCGGCCGACCCGGTCGGTGACCTTGCCGGCCGGACGCAGCCCCTCGATGCGGGAGAGCAGGGTGACGATGTCCGCCCTCTGGCGCGGGCCGGGAGTCCACACCGTGAGGAACGACTCGACGGCCGAGATCAGCTCCGTCGCATCGCGGTCCGCGCCCGGCGACCAGACGGCGAGGTACTCGCGCAGCGCCGCGGCACCGGCCGGGGGATCCTCGAAGTAGTCCTGGTTGGCGCCGTGGATACCGGGCGGATACGTCGCCTTGCGCAGCACCTCGCCGTCGTGGACGGCATGCGGCGGCGTACCGTCGGCGATCACCGGGCGGCCCGGGTGGCGCGGATCGGTGGCCACCTCCAGCAGCGAGCCGCTGCCGTCCGCGTTCCAGCGGGTGAGCGACTCCACGGGGAGCGTCACCGCGTCCTTCCCCGACTCCATGGCCAGCGCCCAGGTCTGCACATGGCTGCCCCGCTCGCTCTTCTCCGTGGAACCCCCGGCCGCCGCCCGCGCCCGCCGGACGATCTCGGCGAGCGGTACATCGGTACGGGAGACATGGGCCACCAGCGGCCGGGGCGCGGCCACGGCGGGCGAGGAGCCGCTGTCGGAGACGGTCAGGGCCAGGGCGACCACCGTGGCGGCCGCGGCGGTCGCCACGCTCCAGGCCGTGCGCTGGACGGTACGGCGCCGCCGGTCCCGGGAGGGCAGCCTCCGCAGCAGCTGTTCGGCCCGCGCGTCCAGCGGCCGGTCCCGCCAGGGGCCGGTGTCGGCGGACACGGGATTGGCGCCGCGGAGCAGATCCAGTTCGTCGGTCATGCGTGTCCATCCTTGTCGGCCTGGCCGGCCCTGCCGGCCTTGTCGCTCATGCATCCCAGCGGGACCCGTTCCGTCGGGTCCAGGGTCTCTATCTGCTCCCGCAGCCGCCGCCGCGCCCGGTGCAGCCGCATCGCCGCGGCGGACCGGCCGCACCCCAGCACGGTGCCGAGCTCCTCGACCGTCAGCTCCTCCCACGCCGTCAGCCGCAGCACCTCCTGGTCGGTCTCGGTCAGCCGGGACAGCGCCTCCAGCACCCAGGAGCCCGGCCGTTCGGCGTCCGGGCTCGCCACGGTGCGCCCGCCGCGCGTCACCTCGTGGTGGCCGAGCCTGGCCAGCAGCCTGCGGTAACGGCCCTTGCCGCGCACGGTGTTGGCCAGGCAGTTCCGGGCCACCCCGTACAGCCAGGGCAGTGGCGACTCGGGCAGGTCGGCCCGGCGCCGCCAGGCCACCGCGAAGACCTCCGCGACCACTTCCTCGACCTCCCATGCCTGGTCGTCCAGCCGCCGTGCCACAAAACGGCTGACCGCCCAGTAATGCTCACGGTAGGCGGCGTCGAAGGCGTCGTCGGTGCTCATGATCCGTAGGTGTCCGGCATGCCTCGGATCATCACATCCCGGCAGCGAGGAATCCGGCCGCCCGTCCGGGTGACCCTTCGGAGGGTGCCGGACACCTAGCGGTCATGGAGAACAACACCGTTGTCGCGGCACCACCGGCCGCCCCGCCGTCGCGCCGCCCCGGCCCGGGGGCCACGGCCGTCCGATGGCTGACCACCACCGATCACAAGACGATCGGCACGCTCTATCTGATCACCTCGTTCGCCTTCTTCTGCATCGGCGGGGTGATGGCGCTGCTGATGCGCGCCGAGCTGGCCCGGCCGGGTACGCAGATCATGTCGAACGAGCAGTTCAACCAGGCGTTCACCATGCATGGCACGATCATGCTGCTGATGTTCGCCACCCCGCTGTTCGCGGGATTCGCCAACTGGATCATGCCGCTGCAGATCGGTGCGCCCGATGTGGCGTTCCCGCGGCTGAACATGTTCGCGTACTGGCTGTACCTCTTCGGCTCGCTGATCGCGGTGGGCGGCTTCCTGACCCCGCAGGGCGCGGCCGACTTCGGCTGGTTCGCCTACTCCCCGCTGTCGGACGCGGTGCGCTCACCGGGTGTGGGCGCGGACATGTGGATCATGGGTCTGGCCCTCTCCGGCTTCGGCACGATCCTCGGTGCGGTCAACTTCATCACCACGATCATCTGCATGCGCGCTCCCGGCATGACGATGTTCCGGATGCCGATCTTCACCTGGAATGTGCTGCTGACCGGTCTGCTGGTGCTGCTGGCCTTCCCGGTGCTCGCGGCGGCGTTGTTCGCCCTGGAGGCCGACCGCCAATTCGGGGCGCACGTCTTCGACGCGGTCAATGGCGGCGCGCTGCTGTGGCAGCACCTCTTCTGGTTCTTCGGCCATCCGGAGGTCTACATCATCGCGCTGCCGTTCTTCGGCATCATCTCCGAGGTCATTCCGGTCTTCTCCCGCAAGCCGATGTTCGGCTATGTCTCGCTCATCGCGGCGACGATTTCCATCGCGGGACTCTCGGTCACCGTCTGGGCGCACCACATGTATGTCACCGGCGGTGTGCTATTGCCGTTCTTCTCGTTCATGACGTTCCTGATCGCGGTGCCGACCGGTATCAAGTTCTTCAACTGGATCGGCACGATGTGGAAGGGATCGCTGAGCTTCGAGACCCCGATGCTCTGGTCCGTCGGCTTCCTCATCACCTTCGTCTTCGGCGGTCTGACCGGCGTGATCCTGGCCTCGCCGCCGATGGACTTCCACGTCTCGGACACCTATTTCGTGGTGGCCCACTTCCACTACGTCATCTTCGGCACCGTGGTCTTCGCGATGTTCGCCGGATTCCACTTCTGGTGGCCCAAGTTCACCGGAAAGATGCTGGACGAACGGCTCGGAAAGATCACCTTCTGGACCCTCTTCCTGGGCTTCCACGGCACCTTCCTGGTGCAGCACTGGCTGGGCGCCGAGGGAATGCTCCGCAGAATTCCCGACTATCTGGCCGCCGACGGTTTCACCACGCTGAACACCGTCTCCACCATCAGCTCCTTCGTCCTCGGCCTGTCGTTCCTGCCGTTCCTCTACAACGTCTGGAAGACTGCCAAGTACGGCGAGAAGGTCGGGACCGACGACCCCTGGGGCTATGGCCGTTCACTGGAATGGGCGACCTCCTGCCCGCCGCCGCGCCATAACTTCGCCAGCCTGCCGAAGATCCGTTCCGAATCCCCCGCGTTCGATCTGCACCATCCCGATGTCGGCCAGAAGGAGAGTGTGGCGTGAGCATGGCCAGAGCCGCCGAGCCCCCCGGTATCGCCGCCGGAATCAACCAGATCGAGGGCTATCTGCTACTGCAGACGGAGCGGGACGCGGCCCGGGAACGGGCCCGCCGCTTCACCGGCCGGCTCGACTGGCTGACCTCCGCCCAGCGGGCGGAGGTCGAGCGGCTCTACGTCCAGGACCAGCTGGCCGTCACCGAGCGGAACCTGCGCACGGTGGTGCGGCGCTGCGAGGAGCTGCGGGCGGAGTACCGGGAGGTCTACCGGACGCTGCGCCGGCGGCTCCTGCTGGTCTGTCTCCTCGGGGCCGCGGCCCTCTCCGGCGGCCTCGCCGCCGCCCTCACGGTTCGTTAGGTGTCGTCGGGGTCGGGATCGGAATCGCTCCCGACCCGTCGTCGAACCAGGCCGCGGGGATTCCGCTCAGCGCCCGGTCGGTGTACTGGCTCCACAGGTCGGTGACCCGCGGGACGCCGGCGTTCTTCAAACGGATCTGTTTGCGGGTCGTGGCGTCCTCGCCGAAGAGGGCGACCGCGGTGACCAGATCCGGGGTGTAGCCGACGAACCAGGCCGCCCGCTTGTCGTCGGAGACCCCGCCCTTGCCCGCCATGGGCCGTCTGACGGCGCGCATCGCGTCCGGCCTGCCGTCGTCGATCAGACTCCGGGTGATCATCCGGGCCGCCTCGGCGTCGATCGCCCGGTCGCCCACCGCGTCCGGCGGCCCGGCCGTCTCGTCGCCGCGCCGCGCGGACTTCACGATGCTCGGGGTGACCCGTTCGCCCTGGTGGGCGAAGGAGGCGTAGACACCGGCCAGCTTCATCGGGCTCGAGCCCATCAACCCCAGATTGACCGACTGCTCGGTGTCGAAGCCGCCGCTGTCGGTGTCCATGCCGAGCGCACGGGCGGTGCTCCTGACGGCGCTCAGCCTGTCGGCGGTCGGCTTCTGCCGCGCCTTGGTGTCGATGGACGCGGCGGTGACGACCGGTTCGAAGACCGGACCCACCTGGTAGTCGCCGCGGGTCGCGTTGGACAGATAGTGCTTGGTGTAGTCCCGGCCGCCGTAGAGCGCGACGATGTGTCCGTTCTCCGGGTCCACCGAGACCGCGCCGCCCTGGGTGCCGGCGGCGTCCGCACGGGCCCGCTTGCCCTTGGCGGAGCCGTCGAGGCCCTGCCGCATCGTCTTCTCCAGCGCCCGCTGCTTGGCCCGGTCGATGGTGAGGGTGATGGTCCAGCCGCCCGCGGCGATCTCCTGTTCGCTGACGCCCGAGGAGATCAGCTCATTGCGGGCGGCGTCCACGAGGTAGCCGGCCTGGCCGCCGAGTCCCGGGGCGGGCTCGGGGGCGACCGGCTCGGGGAAGCGCATCCCCTTCCGCTGCGCGGGGTCCAGCCAGTGCATGTCGACCATGTTGTCCAGCACGTAGTTCCAGCGCTGGGTCACCAGGCGCTTCGCCTTGGGGCTCGCGACGGCCCAGTCGTACTGGCTGGGGGCCTGCACCAGTGCCGCCAGATACGCGCCTTCCCCGACCGTGAGGTCGTCCACGTCCTTGTCGTAGTACGCGCGGGCGGCGGCCTGGACGCCGTAGGCGACGCGGCCGAAGTAGCTGGTGTTGAGGTAGCCCCGCAGGATCTCCTCCTTGGAGCTGCGCTGGTCGACCTTGAGGGAGATCACCAGCTCCTTGATCTTGCGGGTGGCGGTCTGTTCCTGGCTCAGGTAGTAGTTCTTGACGTACTGCTGGGTGATGGTCGACCCGCCCTGGGTGCCCTTGCCGGTCACGGTGTTGACCAGTCCGCGCACGATGCCCATCGGGTCCACGCCCGGATCCTGGTAGAAGGACTTGTTCTCGGCCGCGACGAACGCGTGCTGCACGCCGGTGGGCACCCGGTCCAGGGAGACCATCTCGCGGTTGATCTCGCCGGTGCGGGCGAGGATCGTGCCGTCGCGGTACGTGTAGACGTTGCTCTGCGCCTTCGCCTGGGCGTTGGCCTCGGGGACGTCGATGGAGTAGTAGAGCACGGTGAACGCCCCGATCAGCAGGGCGAACAGACAGACCACATAGAGGATCAGCTTCCGCCAGGTGAAGAACCGCCGGATGCCGGTCCGCTTCCCCTTCTCCCTCCCCTTTCCGCCGCCCTTCCCGCGGCCCTTCGCCCGGCGCCGCCCCGGGGGCCCGGTGTCCTGCGGCGCCTGCTCCGGGTCCGGTGCGCGCCGTGCGCGCAGGGCCGTCAGGGGACCTGCCATACCGATTACTCCTCCGTCGATCCCGGCCGCGAGGATTCGCGGGGGTCGGCGCCATCCTCCTCAGCGAAGATCTTCGAAACCGCGCCATGAGGTCTCGGCGGGGTCGCTGCCGTGCCTCGACTTGCGCTCGGCCGTGTATCAGTCCTGTATCGGTGCGGGCTCCGGGCCCTCGGGCAGCCGCAGCGTGGCGACCGCCCCGCCGTCCGGGGCGTTGCCGAACTCCAGCGTGGCGCCGAGGACCTGGGCCTGCCCGGCCGCGATGGTCAGCCCGAGGCCATGGCCCCGGCCCCGCTCCCGGACCCCGGTGCGGAACCGCTGCGGCCCCTTCTCCAGCAGATCGGCCGGATAGCCGGGGCCGTGGTCGCGGACCGTCACGGTCCGGCCGTCCGCCGCCATGGCCACCTCCACCGGCTCACGCCCGTGGCGATGGGCGTTGACCACCAGGTTGGCGACGATGCGGGTCAGCCGGCGGGGGTCCGTCCACACCTTCGGGCCCTCCGCGCCGTCCCGCTGCCCGGTGTCCCCCGCCGTCCCGGTCCGCAGCCGCGCCGCCAGCCCGGTGCCGGCGATGGCCTCGTCGAGCACGGGCGCCAGGGGACAGGGGGACAGATCGGCCTGCTCTGCCCCCGCGTCCAGCCGGGAGATCTCCAGCAGGTCCTCGACCAGGGTGGACAGCACCCGCACCCGGTCGCTCACATACCCGGCCGCCTCGCCCGGCGGGAGCAGCTCGGCGGCGGTGACCAGGCCCATCAGCGGAGTGCGCAGTTCATGCGCCACATCGGCGGTGAACCGCTGCTCGTCCAGGAGCCGTTCCTGCAGCGCGGCGGCCATCGAGTCCACGGCCCCGGAGATCTCGGCGATCTCGTCGTGCGGACGGGTCGCGGCGGAGATCCGGGCGTCCAGGTCGCCGGCCGCGATCCGGCGCGCGGTGGCGGCCGCCAGCCGCAGCCGCCGGCTCATCCGCTCCGCGGTCAGCATCCCCAGGGGCAGTACCACGGCGGTGGTCATCAGCCCGGCCAGGACGATGTTGGTGTCCAGCGCGCCGATGTCGCGCATCGCGGTGCTCAAGTCCACGCGTACGGACAGGACCTGGCCGTCGGCCGGCCGGGCCGCCCACATCGCGGGCCCGCCCGGACCGGTGGTGAACTCGGTGCCCTGATGCCCCTTGCGCACCAGGCGCCGCAGCCCGTCGGGGAGCCCGGGGGCGTCCAGCACCGCGCCGGAGCCCTGGACGCCGCCGGTGCGGGCATAGCCGTGCGCGGCGCGGTCGAGCGTGGTACGGGCCGCGTCGCGCGCCTGGGACAGCTCGCGGTCGCGCGAGGCGGTGTGCACCAGCACCCCGACCGCGGCCACGGCGGCACAGGTCGCCGCCGCGACCAGCGCGACGATCCGCCATCGCAGCGTCATCGTCAGCGCCTCAGCTTGTAGCCGAAGCCGCGGACCGTCTCGATCCGTTCGGCGCCTATCTTCGCCCGCAGCCGCTGCACATGGAGGTCGACCACCCGGGTGTCGCCCTGCCACGCGTGGTCCCAGACCCGGCTGAGCAGCGTCCGGCGCTCCAGCACCACCCCGGGCGAGCCGGCGAACTCCAGCAGCATCCGCAGCTCGGTGGGGGTCAGGGCCAGCGGCTGTCCCGCGCGGCGCACCTCCATGCCGAGGGTGTCGATGGTCAGATCGCCGAAGACGAGGGTGTCCGGTCCGGTCCCGCCGTCCGCCTCCGGCGCCGCGCCCCGCGCCTCCTCACGCGGCGGGCGGGCCGCCGGGCCGAAGGAGGCGCGGCGCAGCAGCGAGCGGATGCGGGCCACCAGGACCGCGCTCTCGCAGGGCTTGACCACGTAGTCGTCGGCACCCGCCTCGAGACCGGAGACGACGTCGAGGGAGTCACCGCGTGCGGACATCATCAGGATCGGCGCCAGGCTCACCTCGCGGATCCTGCGGCACAGTCCGATGCCGTCCAGCTCGGGCAGCATCACGTCCAGGAGCAGCAGATCGGGCTGCCGCTCACGGAAGAGCTCCAGCCCGGTGAGGCCGTCGCCCGCGGTGGACACGGTGAATCCGTACCGCTCCAGGGACATCCGCACCGTATTGCGGATCACCTCGTCGTCCTCGACGAGCAGCAGATGTGCCGTGCTCGGGGAGCCGGGGCCCGGGGCGGCGCCGGGCGGGGGAAAGGCGGTGGTCATCGCGGGGTCCTCGTCTCCGTACGGGGGGCCTCGTCCGCCACGCCGGCGCCGCCCGATACGGCCTCCGGTACGGACTCGGGCACGGCGGGCACGGCCTCGGGTCCGGCGGGCACGGCCCCCTGGAGGTCCGGCCGGGTGGCCGTGCCGTCGGGCGTCAGGGCCGCCATGACGTGGCCGTTCCAGCGGAAGCGGGTGGTGACCCGGCCGTCGGCGCCGATCGCGCTGATCAGCAGATCGCGGCCGGAGGTTTCGCCGGTGAGCCCCAGCGGGCCCCAGTAGATCAGCACAGGGCGGACCGTGCGGCCCGAGGCCGTGTAGACCTGGAGCAGCGTCCGCCCGAACTCCGGCAGATCGGCCGCCACCACCAGTTCGTCCCGGTCGTCGCCGGTCAGATCGCGGTGGACGGCGTCCCGCAGCGGGCAGATGCCGTCTCCCGGGCAGAGGGAGATCTCCTTCTGCACCACCGCGGGCACGTTCGGGTCGTTGAGCAGCAGTTTCTTCGCCGACAGGCGGGCCAGCCCACCCGCGGGCACCCGGACCTTGTCCACCGGCAGATAACGGACGTAGGGGGACGACTCACGGGGGGAGGGCAGCGTCGGCGGGGTGTACCCGGGCCACAGCGGAACCGAGCTGGCCGGGGGTGACAGCGTGGGCGCCGCGCCGTCGTCCCGCACCCCGGCCTCGGCGGCGCAGCCGGTGACGGTCACGGCGGCGCACGCGGCCAGCACGGCGGACACGAGGCCGCGTGGCGGCCGGTGGGGGCGGGGGCGTCGTCGCGTGGCGCGCCGCCCGGAGGGGAATGAACGCATGGCCCGCTCAGCCTACTGAGCGGCGGAGGCGTTCCACGCCGGGGCGGGTGACGTACCGGCCGGGCGGCCGGACGCCACGGGCCCGGGACCGCGAACGGCCCCGGGCCCGGGAGGTGTTCAGGATTGGCTGACCCCGTGGGGTGTCAGGGGGTCGGCTGATCCCGTGGGTGTCAGGGGGTTGGCTGACGGAGTGTCACTTGATGAATTCCGGGCGCACCTGGGCCGGCCAGGTGCCCACGGCCAGCATGCCCGCCGCGTAGGCGCGGGAGACCAAGGCGGCCCGATTGGGTGCCTTCATCTTCCGTAGCATCGACCCCACGTGGTATTCGACCCCCTGTCTGCTGAGGTAGAGCTTGGCGGCCATCTGCACGGTCGAGGCGCCGGTGGCCACCCCCTCGAGTATCCGGGCCTCCAGTGGCGAGAGCAGTTTCTGGTGGGCGGGGGTGGCGTCCTCCTCGGGCCTTTCGTCATCGGGTTTGACCATGACGACGATCGCCGAGAGCCGATCGGACTTGCCCTGGATCGCCGTTCCGGTCAGCTTGCCGGAGAACACCCGGCCGCGTGAGCGGTAGCCGAGGACGCGCTCGGTGAAGCGGGTCCGCCGTCCGTCGTGCAGCCGCGAGAAGTGTTCCCGCAGGGCGGAGGGGGTGCTGGGGTGCAACAGGTCGAACAGGCTCCGGCCGCACAACTCGGCGGAGGACGCGCCGAAGTGCCGGAAGAAGTCCTCGTCCCCGGCGATCACGTGGAGGTCGGGGGCGAGCGTGGCCATTCCGGTGGCGTGCCGCGAGGCGACGGCTGCCTGTCCGGGCACTCGAGGGGCACTCTGAGCGCTGTGGGGGAGGGCCAAGAGGAGTCACCGCTTTCGGTCGTTTCATGACGGAGTGGTCGTCCGTCCCAGGTGAACCCCCAGGTGACGGAGGGTCGGCGCACCGCGGCCTGGGCAGTGCGCCGGGCCCCAGGGGGGAGTTGCGTAACGGGTGTTAGATCCGCTTCCTGGTGTATACCAATGCTACGGCGACTGTGGCGTGTCTGTTTCTGAGATAGTCGTGCCCGCTTTCTGCCCGCTTTGCGGTCAGAAACGGGCGTGAGCCCCGTCGGCGGTGGAGCGCTGCGCGGCGGTTGGCGCTACGCGGCGGTCTTGGCGGACCTGCGGGTCCGGGCGCGGGTCTCGGAGCGGCTCTTGGCGCGCCCCGTGGCGGCGGTCTCGGCGCGGCCCTCGGGGGGCTTCTCGGACGGTGGCGCCATGATGCCTCCCTTGCGCAGCACCGCGTAACCGACGCCGATGCCGAGTGCCACCGGCCACTCGATGACCTCCACGGCACCCAGTGCGCCCAGCCCCACGTACAGCGGGAGCCCGCCCTTGGCCGGGAGCACCCGGCGGGCCAGCTCGACCGGCTTCAGCGCCGCCTTCGCCGCGCCGCCGGTGGCGCGGGTGGTGGCGTGGCCGACGGTGCCGAAGGTCTCCTTCGTGGCGTGGCCGACCGAGTCCAGGGTCTCCCTGGTGGCGTGGCCGACCGTGTCGAGGGTCTCCTTCGTGGCGTGGCCCATGGTGTCGAACGTGGGCACCGTGATGGTCAGGCTGCGCTTGCCGTCGCTGCGCGAAACCTCCATGGGGGCCTTGGCGGCGGCCTTCGCCGTCCGCTGCCGCGGTGTGCTCTTCGCCGCCCCGGTGGACCGCGTGGCCTTCTTCGCCTGCGAGGCCTTCGAGGGCTGCGAGGTCTTCGAGGGCTGCGAGGTCTTCCCGGACTTCGAGGTCTGCGCGGACTTCGAGCCGGCTGCCGCGGTCCGGGACTTCGCCGACGTGCCACCGCCGCGCGCCGGGGACGTCTTCTTCGCGGCCGCCGGGGAACCGCGCTTGCGTGACGTGGTGGGAGTGGTCACTGATCTCACATCCACACGGTGATGTCGGACGGAATCTTCTTCCTTTTTCAGGGTAATCGGGATGAACCGGGCGGGCTGCCCGGAGAGCGGAGGTCCCCCCGATGTCACCCCTGTCAGCGCTGCGCCTGCCCATGCCGCCCTCGCTGCTCGCGCCCCTCAGGAGCGGTGTGGCGGCCGGGGTACGCGACGCCACCGGAGCCATCGGACGGCTGGTCCGGCCGCATCGCGGGGTCTGGTCGTATCCGGGGCGCTACTACATCGAGGTCCGCGGGGTGCACGGGACCGGCGGCGAGCGGGTGGCCCGCCGGGTGGAACAGGCCCTCGAAGAGCATCCGCGGGTGCGGTGGGCGAGGGTGAACGCGCCCTCCGAACGCGTCGTGGTGGCCGTGGACAAACCACCCCCGTCCGAACAGGCCCTGATCACCCGGATCGAGCGCGCCGAGGCCCGGGCGCCCGCCGCGCCCCCCGAGGAGTTCGACGAGTGGGCCCCGGAGCCGCGCCATCCCTCCGGCGGCCCGAAGGCGGCCCAGTCCCTGGCCGTCCTGACGGCCGACGTCGCCGGGCTGGGCGTCGCCACCGCGCTGCGCCTGGCCCCGTGGCTCAGGCTGCCGGCCGAGGCGGCCGCCGCCATGTCCGTCATCCAGAACCACCCCCGTCTGCGGCGCCTGGTCCTGGCCGTCACCCGCGGGGAGCCCACCGAGGCGACCCTGCCGGTGCTGAGCGCGCTGACCCAGGGCGTGGCCACCCGGGGCGGGGGGATCGCGCTCGACCTCCTCCAGCGGCTGGCCCTGTGGCGGGAGGCGGAGGCGGAGGGCCGGGCCTGGGCCGCGATGGAGCCGCAGCTGGTCCACGGCCCCCAGGACGTGGTGGCCGAGCCGATCGTGGTCGAGCGGCCCGGACCGTCCCCGCAGGACACCGTGGAGCGCTTCGCGGAGCGTTCCATGGCCGCCGGAGCCGTGGCCGGCGCCCTCGCCGTCCCCTTCGCCGGTCCCCGGCGCGGGCTGGCCGTCGCGTTCGCGTCCGTGCCCAGGGCCCCGGGAGCCGGCCGGGAGGGGTTCGCCACCAGCCTCGGCCGCTTCCTCGCGCTGCGCGGCGTCCTGGCCATGGACCGCAGCTGTCTGCGGCGGCTGGGCCAGGTCGACACCGTGGTGCTGGACGAGGAGGCGCTGCGCGGCGACCGCTACGAGCCCATCGACCTGGAACTCCTCGGCGGCGCCGAACCCGGGCGGACCAGCGAGCGGCTCTTCGGGCTCTTCGACCCCGATCAGCCCCTGGAGACACGCCGCGACAACGGATGGGTGCTCGGGCCCCTGGACCGGCTGGAGCTGACGGGCCGCACCGGGCAGCAGACCGCGGCGAGGCTCCGCCGCAGGGGCAGCGAGCGGGTGCTCGGCCTGGCCCGGGGCCGCAGGCTCCAGGCGGTGGTGGGCCTCGCCCCGCAGACC
>NZ_BBOX01000289.1 GCF_001553455.1 Streptomyces hygroscopicus subsp. hygroscopicus | reverse complement strand
GGGCCGCAGGCTCCAGGCGGTGGTGGGCCTCGCCCCGCAGACCGTCCCGGGCGCGGAGGCCGTGGCCGCCGCCGCCCGCCGGGCGGGGGCGCGCATCGTCCTGGCCACCGACCGGCCGCATCCGGCGGGCCTGACCTTCGCCGACGCGGTGGCGCCCGCCGGCGGCCGGCTCGTGGCCTCGGTACGCTCCCTCCAGGCCGACGGCGCGGTCGTGCTGGTGCTCTCCGGCAACCGCCGCGCCCTGGGGGCGGCCGACTGCGGTGTCGGGGTGCACCGCGAGGGCGAGCCCCCGGCCTGGGGAGCCCATCTGCTCGTCGGCGCCGACCTGGAGTCGGCCGGGCTGATCGTGGACGCCGTGGGAGTCGCCGCGCGGGTCGACCGGGAGAGCGCCCTGCTGTCCGCGGGCGGCAGCGCCATCGGCGCGGTGGCCGCCCTCCAGGCGCCCCCGGACCAGGCCACCGCACGCGGCGCGGCGGCGGGCACCACCGCCGGGACCCTGGCCTTCGCCCTGGGCAACTGGCGGGTGCGCCAGCTCCTGGCCCGCCCCATGGACCCTCCGGTGACCACCACCCCCTGGCATCTGATGCCCGTGCCCCGCGTACTGGAGCGCCTGGGCACCGGGCCCGACGGCCTGACGCCGGAGGAGGCGGCCGCCCGCTCCGGGCAGGGGCCGCGCCGGGGCGAACCCACCGGCACCAGCCTGCCCGCCGCGTTCATCGAGGAGCTGGCCAACCCGCTGACCCCGGTACTCGCCGCCGGTGCCGCCCTGGCCGCCGCCGTGGGCTCGCGCACCGATGCCGCGCTGGTGGCCGCCATCACCGCCACCTCCGCCCTCGTCGGCGGATTCCAGCGGGTCAGGACCGAGCACGCCCTGTCCGAGCTGTTCGCCCGCTCGGCGATCGGCGCCCGGGTCCGCCGGGGCGGCACCGAACGCCTGGTGACCGCCGGGGACCTGGTTCCCGGCGACATCGTGGTGCTGGGCCCGGAGGACGTGGTGCCCGCCGACTGCCGGCTGCTGGAGGCGGAGGGTCTCGAGGTCGACGAGTCCCCGCTGACCGGCGAATCCCTCCCGGTGGCCAAGGACCCGGCGCCGGTCGTCGGCGGGCACATCACCCAGCGCCGGTCGATGCTCTACGAGGGCACCACGGTCTCCGCCGGGCGGGCCGTGGCCGTGGTGGTGGCCACCGGACCGGCCACCGAGGTCGGCCGCAGCCTGGCCACTGCCCGCCAGGCCGCCCCGGTCACCGGTGTCGAGGCGCGGCTGACCGCGCTCACCCGCTCCAGCGTGCCCATCGCGCTCGGGTCCGCCGCCGCGGTCACCGGCGCCGGGCTGCTGCACGGCCGCCCGCTCACCAAGAACCTCTCCTCGGCCGTCAACCTCGCCGTCGCCTCCGTCCCCGAAGGGCTGCCGTTCCTGGTCAACGCCGCCCAGCTGGCCGCCGCCCGGCGGCTGGCCGACCGCGGCGCGCTGGTCCGCAACCCCCGCACCATCGAGGCGCTCGGCCGCGCCGATGTGCTGTGCTTCGACAAGACCGGGACGCTCACCGAGGGCACCCTCCAGCTCGCGGCCGTCAGCGACGGCGACGGCCCGCTGCCCGCCGACCGGCTCGACGCGCCCCGCAAGGCGGTGCTCGCCGCCGCCCTGCGCGCGACCCCGCCGGCCCGCCAGGCCGAGCCCATGGCCCACCAGACCGACCGCGCGGTGAGCGCCGGGGCGCGCCGGGCCGGGGTCGGGGTGCGGCGCGGAGCGCCCCGCTGGCGGCGTACCGACGCGCTGCCCTTCGAACCCTCCCGCGCCTACCACGCCACCGCCGGGCGCACCGCGCACGGTGTGCTGCTCAGCGTCAAGGGGGCGCCCGAGGGCGTCCTGGGCCGGGTCGCCCGGCGGCGCGCACCGGGCACCGGACGGGCCACCGAACTGGACGCCGAGGGCATCAGGGAACTGGCCGAGGCGGCGGAGGAACTGGCCGGTGCCGGACGGCGGGTGCTGGCGGTGGCCGAGCGCCCGATGCGGGAGGGGGAGGAGCTGACCGACGAGACCGTACGGGGCCTGGACTTCCTCGGCTTCATCGCCATCGCCGACCCGGTGCGCACCAGCGCCGCGCCCGCCGCCGCGCGGCTGCGCGAGGCGGGGGTGCAGACCATGATGATCACCGGCGACCACCCCGCCACCGCGGACGCCATCGCGGCCGGTGTCATGGACGTCCCCGAACCGGTGGTGTGCACCGGTCCGGAGCTGGACGAGATGGACGACGCGCGGCTGGACGAACTGCTGCCGACGGTGGACGTGATCGCCCGGTGCAGCCCGCACCACAAGGTCCGCATCGTCCAGGCGTACCAGCGCCTGGGCCGGGTGGTGGCGATGACCGGGGACGGCGCCAACGACGCCCCCGCCATCCGGCTCGCGGACATCGGGATCGCCCTCGGGCGGCGCGGCACCCCCGCCGCCACCGCCGCGGCGGACCTGGTCGTCACCGACGACCGCCTGGAGACGATCGTCTCGGCCCTGATGGAGGGGCGCGCCATGTGGGCCTCGGTCCGCACGGCCCTGGCCATCCTCATCGGCGGCAACTTCGGCGAGGTCACCTTCAGCGTGGCCACCTCCGCCCTGACCGGCTCCACACCCCTGAGCGCCCGCCAGATCATGCTGGTCAACCTGCTGACCGACCTCGCGCCCGCGCTCGCCATCGCGGTGCGCGAGCCGACCGGGCACACCGGCGAACGGCTGCTCAAAGAGGGCCCCAGCCGCTCCCTGGGCGCGGCGCTGACCAAGGAGATGCTGCTGCGGGGCGTCATCACGGCCGCCGGGGCCGGACTGGCGTGGGCCGGGGCCCGGATCACCGGCAGAAGGCGCCGGGCCGGTACGGTGGCGCTCGCCGCCCTGGTCGGCACGCAGCTGGCGCAGACCCTGACCACGGGCGGTCTGGACCGGCACGTCCTGATCGCCGGTCTGGGCTCCGCCGCGGTGCTCGCCATCATCATCCAGACCCCGGGCGTCAGCCAGTTCTTCGACTGCACCCCGCTCGGCCCGGTCGCCTGGGCCGTCACCCTGGGCTCCATCGGCGTGGCCACGCTCTTCGGCCCCCTCCTGGCGCCGCTGCTGCGGATTGAGCGGGCCCCCGCCGCGGCGGAAGCCGCCGGTGCCGCCGGTGCCGCCGGTGGGGCTGGTGCCGCCGGTGGGGCTGGCGGGGCTGCTGGGGCTGGCAGGGCCGGTGGGCCTGGTGCCGACGGTTCCACCGGCGGCACCGCTGGAACCGTTGCGGAGGCGGGCAGCGAACCCTCTTGCGCCGCCGGTTCCGAGCGATAGTGTGGAATTTCCCGGTTTGGTACGACAGGGGCGGGTCGGTGGCGAGGAGAGTGTGATGCGGAGCCGAGAGCGGTACGAGCTGGTCTTCGTGGATACGACCACCCCGGACCCGGGGGCCGCGGACGTCGTGGTGGTGCACCGTACGGAGAGCAGCGGTCCCGGCGGGCACCCGGTGTACGCGGACGACACCGGCATCGTCCGGGCGGAGATCAGTGACCGTGCGGAGGTGCGGATGATCGCCAGTGGCGGGCACCAGGTGCACGCCGCCACGGTGACCGCCCGCCCGGTGTCCTGAGCCACCCGCCCGCCACCCCCGGGGCATGTGTTCGTCTTCGCAGGTCGGCGCCGTTGTCAGTGGTGACCGCTACGTTTCTCACCCACGGGAGTCCGAAAAGCGATGAGGTGCGGCGATGAGTGATGTGGCGGCGGTGGACCGCGCGGCCGGTGTCGAGCTCCAGTTGGAGCCGTACCGCGCGCAGCTGACTGGTTACTGCTATCGGATGCTGGGCTCCGCCTTCGAGGCCGAGGACGCCGTGCAGGAGACGATGGTGCGCGCCTGGCGGGGCCTGGACCGCTTCGAGGGCCGGTCCGCGCTGCGGTCGTGGCTCTACCGCATCGCCACCAACGTCTGTCTGGACATGCTGGGCGGCAGCAAGCGGCGGGCCCGCCCCATGGATCTGACCTCCCCGGCCACCCCCTTCCCGGCCACTCTCGCCGAGCGGCCGGAGGCCACCTGGATCGGGCCGGTCCCCGACGGCCAGGTGCTGTCGGACGGGGGAGACCCCGCCGAGGTGGCGGCCCAGCGGGACGCGGTGCGGCTCGCCTTCATCGCCGCGCTGCAGCACCTGGCGCCCCGCCAGCGGGCGGTGCTGATCCTGCGCGAGGTGCTGGCCTGGAAGGCGAGCGAGGTCGCCGAGCTGCTGGGCACCACCGTCGCGTCCGTCAACAGCGCGCTGCAGCGTGCGCGGGCCACCCTCGCCGCGAGCGAGATCAGCGATTCCGACCCGGTCAGGCCGCTGGACCCGGGGCAGCAGGCGCTGCTGGCCCGCTATGTGGACGCCTTCGAGCGCTATGACCTGGACTCCCTCACCGCCCTGCTGCACGAGGACGCCACGCTCTCCATGCCGCCGTACGAGCTGTGGCTGCGCGGTCGCGAGGACATCCGTCAGTGGCTGCTGGGCCACGGCATCGGCTGCCGCGGCTCACGCCTGGTCCCCACGGTGGCCAACGGCATGCCCGCCTTCGGTCAGTACCGTCCGGGCGGCGCCGACGGCTGTTATGAGCCCTGGGCGCTCCAGGTCCTGGAGATATCAGGCGGCCGGATCACGGGGCTCAACTCCTTCCTGGACACCGAGCGCCTCTTCCCGCTGTTCGGCCTCCCCGCGCGGCTCGGGCCCCGGGGCGCGGCCTGACGGCGCGGGTGCCGTCAGGGCCTCGTCCAGCCCCGTCCAGGCGAGCAGCCGCCGCAGTTCGCCGCCGGCGTTGAGGAGCTGGATCCCGCACCCCAGCCGACGGGCGGTCAGCCGCAGCCGGGCCAGGGCCTCGACCACCGCCAGGTCCGGGCCGCGCACCCCGCCCACATCCACGGCGACCGACCCCGGTCCGGGCCCGCCCACCAGCGCGCTCAGCCGCAAGCACAGCCGCTCCACCTCGGCGCGGGTGACCGGCTGGCTCAGGACCAGCGCGGGCGGGGACGGCATGGCCGGGGACGGCATGGCCGGGGACGGCGTGGCCGGGGACGGTGCGGGCGGGTTCTCGGGCTCGGGACCGGCCAACGTCCACCTCCTGTCGTGGGGTTCACCGGTGAAGACCGCCCGGCGGGGGAAAAATCATCGGCTGACCCGACCCCTCCGTCCGGGACCAGGCGGCGGGCATCGACGCCCGCACGCTCCGTGCGCACCCGCGACGGCTGTGGTGCACGGCTACGGCTACCGACTGCCGTGCACCACGGGCCCGGCCACCGCGGGCGCGGCCACCAGGAGCCGGGCCACCGCGGGTCCGGCCACCGCGGGTCCGGCCACCACGGGCCCGGCCACCACGGGCCCGGCCACCAGGAGCCCGGCCACCGCCGGTGGCGGCGGGGTCAGTTGTTCTGGATGAACTGCTTCGCGAGCCCGTCGCCGACCGAGACGGCCTTGTCGTGGTTCTCGATGGGGGACACGGACGAGTTCTTGAAGAGGATGTACGTCACCCCCGACTCCGCGCCGCCGGTCTCCGGGTCGGGGTCGATCCCGAGCGCGCTGGCCGTGGCGTACGACGCCTCGCCGATGATCTTGGTCGGACCGGTGTCGCCGACCACCGCGTACTGGACCTTGTTGTTGTAGACGACCGCGACCACTCCGCCGCCCTTGATGCCGGACGCGGTGTAGTCCCAGGTGGAGCTGGGGCTCGGCACCACGACATAGGGCAGCTTGTCGGCGATCAGGGGCTTGCCGTCCGACTGGTGGAAGGCGGTGTCGTCCTGGAACCACGGATCGGTGTCCCCGTTGCACCGGGAGGTCACCTGGCCGTCGCAGTCGATGTCCATGTCGGCCTTCCAGAAGACCGCCCCGTTGGCCCCGCAGACCGGGACGGTGGCCGAAGTGTCCTCGTCGGTGCGGTACTTGCCGCTGGATATCTGCGAACAGCTCCGCACCTTGGCGAGCAGCTGCGCCGCGGTGACGGTGCCCTCCTGGGCGGACGCGGGGGCCGGCGCCGGGCCCCGGGTGGTGGCATGGGCGCCGGCGGTGACGGAACCGGCCAGCAGACCGGCCGTGGCGAGCACGAAAGCGAAACGCTTGCGCATAGGACACCCCTTTGTTAGGAACCTTTCCTAACCTCACCGGCATCGTGGGCGAATTGATGAGATCATGTCAATACCTCCCGCGGACGGGAATCTGCCGCGCGTCCCGCCGGGCCCGGCGGCGCCCGGCCCGGCGGCGTCCGGTACGGCTGTCGGCAGGCCGGGTCAGCGCGTGGCCCGCACCAGCCCCAGCAGTCGGGTCACTTCCCGTGCCACCGCGTCACGCCCCGCCGCGACATACCGGCGGGGGTCGACCACCTCGGGGTGGTCGGCGAGGTGGGCGCGGATCGCCCGGGTGTAGGCCACGTTCAGATGGGTGGCGATGTTCACCTTCGTCAGCCCCGCCTCCACCGCCCGGGTCAGATCCGCCTCGGGCACCCCGGAGGAGCCGTGCAGCACCAGCGGTACGGACACGGCCGCGCGCAGGGCCGCGACCAGCGCCAGATCCACCACCGCCGTCTTGGCGACCATGGCGTGCGAGGTACCCACCGCGACCGCGAGCGCGTCCACGCCCGTCGCCGCCACATAGGCGGCGGCCTCGGCCGGGTCGGTCCTGGCGCCCGGTGCGTGGACGCCGTCCTTGCCGCCCACCTCGCCCAACTCGGCCTCCACCCACACCCCGTGGGCGTGGCAGTCGGCCGCCACCTCGGCGGTCGCCGCCACATTGCCGTCGTAGTCCAGGGCCGAGGCGTCGAACATCACCGAGCCGAAGCCGAGTTCCACCGCCTCCCGCACCAACTCCGGTCCGGTGGCATGGTCCAGATGCACGGCCACCGGCACCCGCGCCGCGCGGGCCACCTCCACGGCCGCCCGTCCGATCGCGGCCAGGGCGCCGTGGTACCGCACCGCGTTCTCGCTGATCTGCAGGATCACCGGCGCGCCGGCTGCCTCCGCCCCGGCCACGATCGCCTGGGCGTGCTCGATCTGGATGACATTGAACGCGCCCGCGCCGAGCCCGGCCCGTACGGCCGTTCCGACGATCTCCCCGGTGGCCACCAGCGGCATCCCCCGGCTCCTTCCGCCTGTTCGCGTGTCCGGCCCGTTCCGGTGTCCGGCCTGTTCCTGTGGTGTGCCCGTTCCGGTGTCCGGTCCGTTTTCCGTGGTGTGCCGGTTTCCGCCCTCCGCCCGCCCCGCTCAGCCGAGGATCGGCGAGCGGCTGAGATGGCGCGGTTCGCCGGGGGCGAGCCCCGTCTCGGCCTCGGTGTGGCTCATGGGACTCCCCTCGTCGCCCGGATGGCCCCCGGTTATGATGCGCGGAGTTGTTTCGTACGAGCTGATAGTGCGCAGAATCGCGCATGGAAGTCCAGAGTGCATGAGCGCGGGGTAGGGTGATCGGCGTGAAACGGCCCGAGCGCTGGAACGCCCTGCTGGATCTGCTGGCCAGGGACGGGAAGATAGACGTCGAGGAGGCGGCCGCCGAGCTGGCGGTGTCCGCCGCGACCATCCGGCGTGACCTGGATGAACTCGCCCAGCAGCAGATGCTGACCCGCACCCGTGGCGGCGCGGTCGCGCACAACCTCTCGTACGACCTTCCGCTGCGCTACAAGTCCGCCCGGCGTGCGTCGGAGAAGCAGCGGATCGCCACCGCGGCGGCCCGTCTCGCGGAACCCGGGGCGATCGTGGGGCTCAACGGCGGGACGACCACCACCGAGGTCGCCCGCGCCATCTCCATCCGCGGCGATCTGTCCGCGCCGGGCGGCGGCCCGGCCGTCACGGTCGTCACCAACGCCCTGAACATCGCCAGTGAGCTGGCGGTGCGCCCCCAGGTGAAGATCGTGCTCACCGGCGGGGTCGCCCGGCCGCAGTCCTTCGAGCTGATGGGGCCGCTGGCCACCGGTGTGCTGGACCAGGTCTCGCTGGATCTGGCGATCCTCGGCGTGGACGCGCTGGACACCACCCAGGGAGCGACCGCCCACCACGAGGGCGAGGCCAGCATCAACCACCTCATGGCCGGCCGGGCCGCCCGGGTGGTGGTCGTGGCCGACAGCTCCAAGCTGGGCCGCCGGGCGTTCGCCCGGATCTGCGCGCTGGAGGACATCGATGTGCTGGTCACGGACACCGGCGCCGATGAAGAGCTGGTCGCCCCGTACGCCGAGGCCGGTGTCCGTGTGATCAGGGCCTGACCCACCGGCACCCGATCAAAGGCGCCGACGCGCCGGGTGGCTACGCCCTGGCGGCGGCCAGCAGCGCGGCCACCCGCTCGACGGCGAAGGCGTAGCCCTGCACACCGCATCCGGCGATCACCCCGCTGGCCAGCGCGGAGACATAGGAGTGGTGCCGGAATGTCTCCCGCTGGTGGATGTTGGAGATGTGCACCTCCACGATCGGCAGACCGTCGCAGGTGGCCAGGGCGTCGCGCAGGGCGACGGAGGTGTGGGAGTAGCCGGCGGGGTTGATGATGACCGCCGCGTGGCGCTCCCGGGCCTCATGGATCCAGTCGATCAGCTGCCCCTCGTGGTTGCTCTGCCGGCAGTCGGTCGTCAGACCGTGCGGGGCGGCCGTCTCGGCGACCAGCTTCTCGACGTCGGCCAGGGTGTCGGTGCCGTAGATCTCGGGTTGCCGACGGCCCAGGAGGTTCAGATTGGGTCCGTTGAGGACCATGATCGTGGAACGGTCCCGCACGGGGGTGGTGGCCATGGCGTGGTGGTCCTTCCTGGGCGGTCGGCTCTTCGCGGAGGGTTGGCCGGGGACACCGGCCCGCGAGGAATCGTAGATCAGGGATAGGACACCACGGTGGACGGCACGGTGGAGGTGCCCGAGGTGGGAGATCCGGTGTCGTTGATGACGTGTTCGTACTGGCCGTTGCCGCTGAGGGAGACCACCAGCAGATGGTGGAACATCACCCCCGCCGTGTCCGGCGCGGCGAAGCCGTGGTGCTGCACGATGCTCGGGTCGACGTTGTAGTAGCAGTAGCTGCCGAGCCCCCATCCCTCGTGCGCGGTCACCGAGTCCGCCACCTTGTAGGCCGCGTAGCCCTTGACGGAGCCGTTCTGGATGGCCGCCTGGTTCGGGGCGTCGTACGCCTTCTCGTTCTGGAAGAAGATGGTCCGGCCGCGCTGCCCGTACCACTGCACGTCGTACTTGTTGAAGTGCTCCACGAACAGGCCCGTGGCCAGGACGTCGTCGCCGTTGACCCGGACCCCGTAGTCGGCGCGGTTGGTCTCCCAGCCGACACCGTCACCGTGGTCGGCGCGCCAGACCCAGGTGTGGTCGACGATGGTGTGCCGACTGTTGATCACCATGCTGGTGGTGGCCTTGCCGGGGCCCGCGCCGCCGATGCGGATGAACACGTCCTGGACCGTGGTGGGGTTGGCCGAGTGGTCGGCCGAGGCCCCTTGCGGGCCGACTTCCAGCAGGGTGGCGGAGTTGACCGGTCCGGCGTCGATGAGGAAACCGGCCAGCCGCACCCCGTCCACATCGGCGACCTTCAGCGCGGTGACGCCGTTGTCGGGGATGAGCGTGGCGTAGCCGAGCCCGAGGACGACGGTGTCCGCCCGGTTCACCTGGACCGGCTGGTCGAGGTGGTAGATCCCCGGTGTGAGCAGCAGATGGAGCCCCTGGGCGAGCGCCTGGTTGAGGGTGGCCGCGGTGACACCGGGCTTGGCCACGTAGAACTGCGACAGGGGCAGCGAGGTGCCCCTGGGGGTGCCGTTGCCCCAGGTGACACCGCGGGCGTTGGTCCGCTTCTCGGGCAGGAAGACCCGGTAGTCGCCGCCGTCGAGGTACAGGAAGGGCTTCTCCCGGGAGACCGGGGTGGTGTCGAGCGTGGTGTACGGCGGGTCGGGGAAGCTCTGCGCGGGCGCGCCCTCGACTCCGGAGAACACCATGTTCCACACCCCGTTGAGCCAGCCGCCGATGGCGCTGTCGCGGGTGTACCACTGCTGCTGGGAGTACGGCCCGACCTGGCCGTCGATGCGGCTGTCCGCGATGTAGCCGCCGCTCGCCCAGCCGTAGCCGTCGGGGGCCAGGTTGAGCCCGCCGCGGACGTGCATCCGCCGGAAGGGCGCGGCCTGGGCCACCGCCCAGCGGTTGGTGCCGCTGACCGGCACGAGTGCGAGGTTCTCCGCGGAACGCCAGAAGTTCTGTGTGGCATTGCCGTCGAACCACCCGGCGTCGACCGTGACATCGCCGTTGATGGTCGTGTCATCGGGGGACAGCCCCAGTCCGGCGATCGAGGTGTAGAAGCCGATCTGGGCGTTGAGCCCGTGGTAGGTACCGGGTTTGAACAGCAGGGCGTAGCGTCCGGTGCCGAACTGGGCCGACTCCTGCTTCTTGAACACCTCGTCCAGCTTGGCCTGGATACCGGGCGTGGACGGGTCGAAGACGATGACGTTCGGGCCGAGGTCGCCGCCGCCGGGCAGGGCCCGCGGTCTCTTGCGCGGCGAAGGGGCGGCGGCTGGGGTGGCGGCCGAGCTGGCGGACGCCGGAGCGGCGGACGCCGGGGCGGACAGGCCGAGCAGGGCGGGAGCCGATGCCGCCGCCGCGGCGCCGAGAACGGCCCGGCGGCCGACCGCGGGCCGCCGCGGGAAGGAGGAATCCGTGGGGGAAGAGGTCATGACGCTACTCTCCTGAGTTCAGGAAGTGAAAGATGTGGGGGATTGAGAGCGCTCTCCTGCGGATGCATGCTTCATCTGTCTGAACCGGGCGTCAAGATGTGGCACCAGAGTTCCTGAAGTGCTCCCTCACTCGGTGAGCCTCGGTGGGCATCAGCGAGCATCAGTGGGTATCAGTGGGCCACTGCGCCGGGCCCGTTGACGTGACCTTCCCCCGAGCGGTGGCTCACGCTCTGCATGGAGCCCGGAGAGGCTTCGGAGGTCGAACGCGATGGGGTATCGGCCACGTCGAGACACCGGCGGTTCCCCCGCCGAGCCGGAGCGGACGGCGCCCGGCGGGGTCCGGGAGCCGCACACCCGGACCGGGGCCGTCGAGCGCCGGTAGGCGGGACGAACGGCCGAACCGGCGGAGCCTACCCTCGCGGACCGTTCGGCGCAGCCATTCATCACACCGTGAGCAGGGGTGAGAACGGGCCCGACGCCTCCGCGTACGACGTGGTGGCCCCGTGCGGGGGCGTGGCGGAACGCGAACGGGCGCGCCGCGCACGCCCGCCGCGCATCCCCGACTGGAGGTCAGTGAGTTGAGCCACCGACGTGTGAACAAGCGGACCCTCGCCCTTTCCGGAGCCGCCGTCACCGCTCTCGGGGCGGCGGTCATTCTGCTGCCCAACGCCAACGCGAGCCCGGACAAGCCGTCGGGCGCCAAGACCTTCTCGTCCCCGGCCGCGGTGAAGCTGGCGAGGAGTCTCGCCTCGGACCTCGGGGACAACGGGGCGGGCTGGTACTACGACAACGCGAACCGCCGACTGGTCATGAACGTGATGGACCGGGACTCCGCCGAGGCCGTCCGGGCCAAGGGCGCCGTGGCGAAGGTCGTGTCGAACAGCATGGCCGAGCTGAGGGCCGCCACCGAAACGCTGAGCAGCGACGCCTCGGTGCCCGGCACCGCCTGGTCGATCGACCCGGTGACCAACAAGGTCCAGGTGACCGCCGACCGGACGGTGACCGGCGCGAAGTGGGCCACCCTGACCAAGGCCACGGACCGGATGGCGGACACGGTCAGCGTCAAGCGCAGCAAGGGCGAGTTCAAGAGGTTCGACGGCGGTGCGGCAGCACGGCACGGTAACGGCGGTGGCGCGGGCGCCGGGGACATGGCGGGCGGCGCGGACGACACCGGCGCGGCGGGCGACGCCGGTGCCGGGGACCAGGGCGCGGGCGGGGCGGGTGACACGGGCGGTGCCGGTGCCGGGAATCAGGGCGCGGGCGGTGCCGGGGGCGCGGGCGGTGCGGGTGACACGGGGGGCGGTGGCGCCGCGGCCGGAGGGCTCGACGGCGGCGATGCCATCTTCGGCGGTGGCGCCCGCTGTTCGCTGGGCTTCAACGTCAGCGTGGACGGCGCGCCGGGCTTCCTGACCGCCGGCCACTGCGGCAACGCGTCCCGGACCTGGAGCGCGGACCAGGCGGGGGCCCAGCAGGTGGGCACGGTGCGGGACTCCCAGTTCCCCGAGAGCGACTTCGCACTGGTGATGTACGACGACGCCACCACCCAGCCGTCCAGCACGGTCGACCTCCAGGACGGCGGCACCCAGCAGATCGGGCGCGCCGTCGAGGCGAGCGTGGGCCTGAAGGTGCAGCGCTCCGGCTCCACGACCGGGGTCACCGACGGCACGGTCACCGGCCTCAACGCCACGGTGAACTACGGCAACGGCGACATCGTCAACGGCCTCATCCAGACCGATGTGTGCGCCGAGCCCGGGGACAGCGGCGGTGCGATGTTCGCCGAGGACGCGGCGGTCGGGCTGACGTCCGGTGGCAGCGGCGACTGCACCCAGGGCGGCGAGACGTTCTTCCAGCCGGTGACCGCCGCACTGGAGGCCACCGGCGCGGTGATCGGGGCCGGTGGTGGCGCTGGTGACGGGGCCGGTGGCGCGGGCGGCGCTGGTGACGGGGCCGGTGGTGCGGGCGGCGCCGGTGCCGGGGACCAGGGCATGGGCGGTGCGGGTGCCGGGGACCAGGCTGCGGGTGGCGCGGGTGACACAGGCGGCGCGAGGGCCGGTGCCGCCGCCGGAGCCGGTGCCACCGGCAGCGGTGGAGCCAAGGGTCTCGACTGACCCGGCGGCCCACCCCACGAACGGAGGCCCCGGGCGCCCTCTTGCCCCAGTGCCCGGGGCCTCCCCTTCCCCCGCCGCCGACGGATTCCGCCCATGGAC
>NZ_BBOX01000288.1 GCF_001553455.1 Streptomyces hygroscopicus subsp. hygroscopicus | reverse complement strand
GCCCCGGCGCCCGGCCCCGCCGTGTGGCCGGGCAGCCCGGAGCCGCTCGGCGCCCGGCCGCGCCGGGGGCCCGGCGGGGTGTGGGGGACCAACTTCGCGCTGTGGGCGGGCGGTGCGGAGGCCGTCGAGCTGTGCCTGTTCGACGAGGACGGCCAGGAGACCCGCTGTCCGCTCACCGAGTTCTCCCATGAGGTCTGGCACGGTTTCGTCCCCGGCGTCCTGCCCGGCCGGAGGTACGGCTACCGCGTGCACGGCCGCTGGGACCCGTGGACCGGCGCCCGCTGGAACCCGGCGAAGCTGCTGCTGGATCCGTACGCCCGTGCCGTGGACGGGGACTTCGCGCTGCCCGCGGAGGTCTACGGACATGTGCGGGACTGGCCGCAGCAGCATGTGGCGGACACCGTCCGGGACGACCGCGACTCCGCCCCGTACGTCCCCAAGGGGGTGGTCGTCGGGGACGACGCCGCGGGCGGCGCGCCCGGCGAGTGGGCCGACGACCGCCGGCCCGGGACGCCGTGGGCCGAGTCGGTCATCTACGAACTCCATGTGCGCGGCTTCACCATGCGCCATCCCGAGGTGCCGCCCGAGCTGCGCGGCAGCTACGCGGGGCTGGCGCATCCGGCGGCGGTCGGGCATCTGACCCGGCTCGGGGTCACGGCGGTCGAGCTGCTGCCGGTGCATCAGTTCGCCCATGAGGACCATCTGCTGCGGCGGGGCCTGCGCAACTACTGGGGCTACAACTCCATCGGCTATTTCGCGCCGCACGCCGGGTACGCGTCCGGCGGCACCCGGGGACAGCAGGTCGGGGAGTTCCGGCGGATGGTGCGGGCCCTGCACCGCGCCGGGATCGAGGTGATCCTGGACGTCGTCTACAACCACACCGCGGAGGCCGGTGAGCTGGGCCCCACCCTCTCGCTGCGCGGGATCGACAACCGCGGCTACTACCGGCTGCAGCAGGACCCGCGCCGCTACGCCGACTTCACCGGCTGCGGCAACACCCTGCACGTCCTCCAGCCGCAGGTGCTGCGCCTGATCACCGACTCGCTGCGCTACTGGGTCACCGAGATGGGCGTGGACGGCTTCCGCTTCGACCTGGCCAGCGCGCTGGCCCGGGCCGCGCACGGTGTGGACATGCTCTCCCCCTTCCTGTCCGTGATCGCGCAGGATCCGGTGCTGCGCCGGGTCAAGCTGATCGCGGAGCCGTGGGACGTGGGCTCGGGCGGCTACCAGGTGGGTGCCTTCCCGCCGCTGTGGGCGGAGTGGAACGACCGCTACCGCGACGCGGTGCGGGACTTCTGGCGCGGGGCGCTGCCCGACGCCCGGGATCTGGGCTACCGGCTCTCCGGCTCCAGCGATCTGTACGACCGGAGCGGGCGCCGCCCGGACGCCTCGGTCAACTTCATCACCGCGCACGACGGTTTCACCCTGCGCGACCTGGTCTCCTACGAGCGCAAGCACAACGAGGCCAACGGGGAGGGCAACCGCGACGGCGCCCCCGACAACCGCGCCTGGAACTGCGGCGCGGAAGGCGAGACCGACGATCCGGACATCCGGGCGCTGCGCCGCCGCCAGCTGCGCAATCTGCTGGCCACCCTGCTGCTGTCCACCGGGGTGCCGATGCTGGTCGCGGGCGATGAGCTGGGCCGCACCCAGGGCGGCAACAACAACGCGTACTGCCAGGACAACGAGACCGGCTGGCTCGACTGGTCGCTGCTGGAGGACCCCGGCTGGCGCGCCCTCACCGAGCTCACCGCCCGGCTGATACGGCTGCGCCGGGCCCATCCGGTGCTGCGCCGCACGGCCTTCTTCTCCGGTCTGGCCCGGCCCCCGGAGGGGCTGCGCGACCTGGCGTGGTTCACCCCGCGCGGCACCGAGATGACCGAATCCGACTGGTACGCGCCGACGACCGCCCTCGGGGCCTACCTCTGGGGCCGCGATCTGCCCCAGAGCGATCCGCGCGGTGCCCCGCTCACCGACGACAGCTTCCTGGCGCTGCTGCACGCGGGCCCGCGGCCGCTCTCCTTCACCCTGCCCGGAGCGCCCTGGGCCCAGGGGTACGAACTGCTGCTGGACACCTCCCGTGAGGACCAGTGCGCGCCCCCGGGCACACGGCTCGCCGCGGGCGCGCCCATCGAGCTTCCGGAGCGCTCGGTCCTGCTGCTGCGCGCCCTCAGCGCCACGGACCTACGACAAAAAACCGAGTGAGCAGTGTCAGTGGCGGAACGTAGTCTCGCCACTGATGTCTGTGACGAGTGAACCCCGCGCCCAGGAAGGCGGATCCGCCCCGCGGCACCGCTCCACCACGCGTTCGCTCCTGCGGCTGTGGCCGTATGTGCGACCGGTGCGGGCGCGGCTGTTCACCGCGGCCGGGGTGGCGGTCGTCGCCTCCTGTCTGGGGCTGGTGATCCCGCTCGTCCTGAAGTGGATGGTGGACGGGCCGATCACCGACCGGGACCCGGGCGGGGTCTGGCTGGGCGGCGCGCTGCTGCTGGCCCTCGGCACGGCCGAGGCCGGGCTCTTCGGGCTGCGGCGCTGGCTGGTGGGGCGGCCCCTGGCCTCCGTGGAGGCCGCGATGCGCGCCGATCTCTACCGCCATCTGCAGCGCCTGCCGGTCTCCTTCCACGACCGCTGGGCCTCCGGCCAGCTGCTGTCCCGGGCCACGACCGATCTGATGCTGCTGCGGATGTTCCTGGCCTTCCCGCTCACCTTCCTGGTGGTCAACGGGGTCACCGTGCTGGCCGGGTTCGCCATCCTGCTGTCGCAGGAGTGGACGCTGGGCCTGGTCCTGGTGGTCCCGGCGGTGCCGCTGGTGATCCTGTGCTCGTTCTTCGAGACGCGGTACGCGGCGGTGGCCCGCACCGCGCAGGACCAGACCGGCGATCTGACGACGGTCGTCGAGGAGGGGGTGCTGGGCGTCCGGATCGTCAAGGGCTTCGGCCGCCACCGCAGCCAGGCCCGCGCCTTCCGCGCCCTGTCCGAGCAGGTCCGCTCCACCGAGCTGCACAAGGCGCGGCTGCTGGCCGCGCTCTGGGCGCTGATCATGACCCTGCCGGAGCTGGCGATCGGCGCGGCGCTGGTGCTCGGCACGGTGCGGGTCGCCGACGGCGATCTGTCGGCGGGCACGCTGGTCGCCTTCCTCTCCACCGCCCTGACGCTGCGCTGGCCCGTGGAGTCCCTCGGCTTCCTGCTGGCCATGAGCCAGGACGCGGCGACGGCCACCGACCGCTACTTCGACGTCATGGACGCCGTGCCGGCCGCCGCCCGCGACCGGCCCCGGACCGCGCCGCCCCGGCGGCGCGGCGAGGACGGGCTGCGGTTCGAGGGGGTGGAGTTCCGGTACCCGGACGCGCCGCCGGAGGAGCCGCCCGTGCTGCGCGGGGTCGATCTGCACATCCGGCCCGGCGAGACCATGGCGCTGGTCGGGGCGACCGGGTCCGGGAAGACCACGCTGACCGCTCTCGTCCCCCGGCTCCAGGAGGTCACCCGCGGGCGGATCACCCTCGACGGCCGGGACATCACCGCCCTCCCCCGGGAGGAGCTGCGCGCCCTGGTGGCCGTCGCGTTCGAGGAGCCCACGCTGTTCTCCGCCACCGCGGGGGAGAACGTCCTGATGGGCGCCCCCCACGCGGGGCGGGAGGACCTGCTGCGGGCCCTGAAGGTAGCGCAGGCCGATTTCGTGCACGCCCTGCCCGAGGGCACCGAGACCGAGGTCGGCGAGCAGGGGCTGAGCCTGTCCGGCGGCCAGCGGCAGCGGCTCGCGCTGGCGCGGGCCGTCGTGGGCGGCCCCCGGTTCCTGGTGCTCGACGATCCGCTCTCCGCGCTCGATGTGCACACCGAGGCGCTGGTGGAGGCGGCGCTGCGGCAGGTGCTGGCGTCCACGACCGCGCTGGTCGTCGCGCACCGGCCGTCCACCGTGCTGCTCGCGGACCGGGTCGCGCTGCTGTCGGAGGGCCGGATCGCCGCCGTCGGCACCCATCAGCGGCTGCTGCGGGAGAGCGCGGAGTACCGGTCGCTGATGTCCGGTCAGGAAGGCGAGGAGGGGGAGAGGAACCCATGACGACGGCCGAGGAGGAGCGGAAGCGCACGGACGGCGGGGACGGGGACGGCTGGGACCGGGACGACTGGGACGCGGCCGGGGACGGGGGCCGGTCGTCGTCCGACCCGTTCGACCGCGACGTCCTGCCGGTGCCCAAGGGCGCGTCCCTCGCCCTGCTGCGTTCGCTGCTCTCCCCGCGCCGGCGGCGGGTCTGGCTGGCGGCGGTCCTGCTGCTGCTCCAGCAGGCCGCCGTCCAGGCGGGACCGCTGCTCGTCGCGTACGCCATCGACCGGGCCGTGCCCGCCCTGCGCGACGGCGACCACGGCCCGCTGATCGCCGTCGGCGCGGGCTATCTGGGCTGTGCGCTCGCCTCCGGGGCGCTGCAGTACGCGTTCGTCCGCTCCTCCGCCCGGATCGGCCAGGACGTGCTGCTGGATCTGCGCGGCCGGATCTTCCGCCACGCCCAGGCGCTGAGCGTGGACTTCCACGAGCGCTACACCTCCGGCCGGCTGATCTCCCGCGCCACGACGGACGTCGAGTCGCTGCGCGAGCTGCTCACCGAGGGGCTGGAGGAGCTGCTCGGGGTCGCGCTGTCGGTCGTCTACATCTCCGTCACGCTGCTGTATCTCGACTGGGGCCTCGGCGGGGCGGCCCTGCTCTCGTTCTGGCCGCTGTACCTGCTGATCCGCTCCTTCCGGCGCCGTTCCATGCGGGTGTACCGCAAGCGGTCGACGGCCATCGCGGCGGTGATCGTGACGTTCACCGAGACCATGAACGGCATCCGTCCCGTGCAGGCGTTCCGCCGCGAGCGCGTCAACGACACGCGCTTCGGCGAACTCAACCACCGCCATGAGCGCACCAACGGGGACGCGATCCTGGAGATGGCCCGCTATGTGGTCAGCTCCCGGCTGGTGGCCAACGCGGCGGTGGCCGCGATCGTGCTCTGGGGCGCCTACCGGGTGGCCTCCGGTTCGCTCGCGCTCGGGGTGCTCGCGGCGGCCGCGCTGTATCTGCGCAGGCTCTACGACCCGATCGACCGCCTGGGGATGTTCCTCAACTCCTACCAGTCGGCGGCCGCCTCACTGGAGAAGATCGCGGGCCTGCTGGCCCAGCGCCCCTCCGTCCCCGAGCCCGCCGACCCCAAACCGCTGCCGCCGCGCCCCACGAAGGTCCCCGGCCGCGAGGTGGTCTTCGACGGGGTGCGCTTCGCCTACCGCACCGGCGGCGAGGTGCTGCCCCGCTTCGACCTCACGCTGCCCGCCGGGCAGACGGTCGCGGTGGTCGGGGCGACCGGCGCGGGCAAGTCCACCCTCGCCAAGCTGCTGGCCCGCTTCTACGACCCCAGTGAGGGCCGGGTGCTGCTCGACGGGGTGGATCTGCGCGATCTGGCCGCGCCCGAACTGCGGCGCGGAGTGGTCATGGTGACGCAGGAGGCGTTCCTGTTCTCCGGCACGATCGCCGACAACATCACCATCGGCCGCCCCGACGCCACCCGCGCCGAGGTCGAGCAGGCGGCCAAGGCGATCGGCGCGCACGACTTCATCGCCGCCCTGCCCGACGGCTACGACACGGATGTGCACAAGCGCGGCGGCCGGATCTCCGCCGGCCAGCGCCAACTGGTCGGCTTCGCCCGCGCCCTGCTCGCCGATCCGTCGGTCCTCATCCTCGACGAGGCCACCTCCTCCCTCGACATCCCCGGCGAACGGGCCGTGCAGCGGGCCATGGACACGGTGCTGCGCGGCCGTACGGCGGTGATCATCGCCCACCGGCTGTCGACCGTGGAGACCGCCGACCGGGTGCTGGTCATGGCCGACGGCCGGATCGTGGAGGACGGCCCGCCGGACCAACTGATCGCGGGGAAGGGCCGGTTCGCCACGCTGCACCAGGCGTGGCGGGACAGCCTGGTCTCCCCCACGTGAGGGTTCGGCCCGCGTCGGTCGGTGGTTCGCTTGGGGGTTCGGGTGGTGGTTTTCCGGTGGTTCGAGTGGTGGTTCAGCGGTGATTCGCCTGGTGGTTCAGCGGTGATTCGTCCAGTGGTTCACCCGGTGGCTCCCCCGTGATCCGCCCGGTGATTCGCCCATGATCCGCCCAGTGGTTCGCCCGGATGACAGACCCCGAGCGTGGGGACAGACCCCGAGCGCGGGCCGCAGGGCGCCGGTCCGCCCGGACGACAACCCACGAGCGCGGGCCCGCGGAGCGCTCAGTCCTCGTCCCAGTCGTCGTCCCAGTCGTCGTCTCAGTCGTCGTCGCGGTACGAGGCCAGCAGTCCGGCGGCGAGCACCGGGTCCACGACCGGGACACCCAGCCGCCGCTCCAGAAGCGGCCGGACGCCGATGGTGTTGAGGCCGGTGCAGGCGAGGAGCAGGGTGTCCGCGCCCGACTCGACGAGCCCGGCCGCGGCCTCCAGCACCGCCGCGGGGCCCTCCGGGGCGAGGAGGTCGGTGGTGCGGTGGACGCCCCGGGGGCGGGCGGAGGCGGTGAAGTGGTCGCCGAGCACCGCGCGCACGGCGGGCGGCGCCTCGTCCCTGATGCCCAGCACCCCGACCCGGCGGCCGAGGCCGAGGGCGACGGCGGCGGCCGCCGACCCCGCGCCGATGACGGGGATGCCGACGGCCTGACGGGTCTCCTGGAGCGCCGGGTCGGCGGCGCAGCTGATGATCAGGGCGCGCGCACCGGCCCCGGCCAGCTCCTGGGCGAGGGCGACGATCTTCGGTTCGGCGCGGGCCTCGGAGGCGTCGTCGTGGATGCCGTGCGGCTGGTCGGGGATGCACCGCGAGACGGTCGGCAACCCGTAACGCTCCTCGATCACCCTGCCATGGGTCGCGACGGCCGCCTCGTCGTCGCTGGTGAGGACCCGGATCACCCCGATGGGCCGAGCCGGTGCGGCGGACGAGGGCACGGACATGATGGGCCTCCGAGGGGTGAGGTGGACGAGGGCGCCGGGATGCGCCGAGGGGGCGCGGTACGCGAACGGGGCGGGGGTGTGCGGGGCCGTGCGGGCTGGCCCGAGCACGGGGCGGACGGGCCAGGACACGGGGGCTCGGGGCGGACGCGGTGCGGGGTGCGGGGTCTGCTGACGTGCGTATCGAGCCCCGCTCACGCACCCCTCAGCCCGAGGCCGCGACCACCTCCGCCGCCATCCGGACCGCTATGGCGCGGGCCAGCAGGACGGGGCGGTCCGCGGCGCGCAGTGCGGCGGCGCGCATCCGCTCGGTGTAGCCGATGCAGTCCAGGACCAGCCAGGAGCTGCCGCGGTCGGCGAGGGTGCGCGCGGCGGCGGCGATGTCGTCCAGGACGCGCTCGGCGGGGCCGTACGGATCGGCGGTGGCGGCCTGGACGCGGCCGGGCAGCAACTGCGCCCAGCGCCGGGAGACGTCCTCGGCCTGGTCGGGGTGCGGGCAGACGATGCCCACGGGATCGGTGCCCACGGTCGCGGCGACGGCCTGCTGCACCAGTGGTTCGGCGAACAACAGGGGCCGCCGGGACCGCACCGCCGGGAAACGGCCGGTGCACAGCAGCAGGGTCGCGGCGGCGCCGTCCCGCTCCGCGCGGCCGACCGCGTCCTCGATGCGCGGGATCAGCGCCCCGTGCCCGAGGAGCACCGAGCGGCCGTCACGCAGCCGCGAGATCAGCGGTGCCTCGCCGTCTTCTGGGGCCAGCAGCCGCCGGGTCGCGGCCTCGGCGTCGCCGTCGAACCGGTCGGCGTCGAGCGCGCCGTGTTCCACCAGGCGCACCCCGGGCAGCAGCGGCTCGGCGTCCGGGCGGAGGTCGGCGCGCGGGGCCTGGCCGATGGTGACGAGGCCGAGAGCCGGGGCGCCCGCCGGGATTCGCGGGCCCGCCGGGGCGTCCGCGTCCGCCGGGATCGGCGGCGCGTCCACGTTCGCGGGGCTGGCCGAGACATTCGCCTCCGCCCGGCTGGCCGAGGCGTTCGCGTCCGCCGGGCCCGCCGGGGCGTCCACGTGTACGGGCCGCGCGGCGGTTTCCGGGTTCGCCGGGGCCACGGCGTCGGCCAGGCTCGCCGAGCCCACTGGGACTCCGTCCACTGCCGGGCTCCCCGAGGCCTCCGGGTCCGCCGAACCCGCCAGGGCCCCCTCCACCGCCGGACCCCCCGGGGCCGCCACGGCCACCGGTCCCGCCGAGGCGTCCGCGTCCGCCGAATCCTCCGGGGCCGCCGCGTTCGCCGGGCCCGGTGAAGCCTTTGCCTTCGGCGGGGTCGCGGGGCCCCTCGGGGGCGTGGTCTCCGTGCTGTCCACAGGGTCCACCCTCTTCCTCACAGGGCCTTCGTGAGCTGGCCGACGTCGTTCAGGGAGCTACCGGCGACGAGTCCGGCGCCGACCAGCGACAGGTCGTTCTCGGCCTGCTCGTCGGACTCCTCGCGGGCCGCCGGGTCGGTGACCCCGCGCCGCCGCCACCGGGTGTAGAGCTGCCGGACCACCAGGGCGCCGAGGACCATCCATCCCGCCTGGGGCGTGGCCACCAGGAGTCCGGTGGCCAGCAGGACGCCCATCTGCCGGGACGGTCCGCCGAGGAGCTGGACGAGGGCGCCGGGGATCGCCCACAGCAGCATGGTGGTCATGGTGCCGGGTTCGAGGCCGGTCTTGATGGTGGTGACGTAGACCTCGGCGACCGGCGGCACCTTGCCGTCGGAGAAGAACGTCTTCCAGGCGATGGCGACGACCACCAGCGCCACGCCGAAGCCGACGAGCTGGGCGAGGTACTGCTGGCGCCGTCCCTCGAGTTCGAAGGGCCGCCAGGGCGCGGCGTCCCGGCGCAGCAGCCAGCCCGCCTTGAAGTCGTAGCCGAGGTCGGCGAAGGCGGGGCCGGTGGAGGCCGTGTAGCCGACCAGCAGGGCGAGCGGCACCGTCGGGATGTGCAGCACCAGGCCGATGATCAGGAAGATCAGGGTGACGGCGAAGGCCGGGAACCAGCCGGAGTGCATCGCCGCCAGCCCCACGATCAGCTGGTGCACGATGGCGGCGACACCGGCCAGCAGCACCCAGCCGACCAGGGCGGGCAGGGAGAGCCCGCCGACCACGCCGCCCCCGATCGCGACCACGACCGCGCCGCAGAGGAAGAGCGCCATGCCCTCCAGCAGGCCCCGGCGCAGCTGCGGGGCCTCGACCGTACGGCCGCCGTCGGCGTCCGGACCGGCCGCGGCCCCGGCGCCACCGGCCGCCTTCGCCCCGGCCGCCGCTGCCGCCCCGCCCTTCCGCGTCCGCATCAGCAGCAGCGCCTGGACCAGGGCGACGAGCCCCGCGCCGATCATGAGGCCGTGCGGCACATGGCGGGCGCCCAGGTCGAAGCCGAAGTCCGGGGCGTACTGGCCGATGGTCAGGCCGATGCCGAACATGGCCAGCGCCCAGATGTTGCCCAGGAAGCCCACACCCGCGGCGCTGGTCGGCAGCTTGAACAGCGCGCCGACGAAGCCGACCACCGCGCTCACGCCCAGGAGCGCCGCCTTGCGCCCGCCGGTGTCCCCGGCCCTGATGGTCTCGGCCGCCGCGATACCGGCGGGCCAGGAGCCGGTGGCGGGCAGCAGCTTGGAGTCGAACACCCGGAACAGCACCCAGCTGTCGACGGCCAGTCCGATGACGGCGCCGCCGAGCATGGGCCACACCAGGTCGTTACGGCCCAGTGCGAAGGGCACCGCGATCGGGGTGAGCAGGGAGTTCGCCGCGGCGAAGGTGGAGCCGGAGATCGCCGACTGCACCAGGTTCTGCCGGTGCTGGGAGCGCATCCGGGCCAGCACGCCGATCGGGATGCGGCCGATGAGCATCGCCACCAGGGCGCCGATCACCGCCGTGTTGGGGGACACCCCGAGCGTGGTGATCAGCACGATGCCGATCAGTGCGCCGAGGACCGACAGCACGATCGTGAGGACGAGGGTGACCGGTTCGAAGGCTCTGGGGTGCGACCGCGGTGGGGCGTCCGCGGCCGTGGCGGTGGCCTGGGTGTTCGGGTTCATGGGGACTCCTGCGGGGTCCGGAGGGGACGGGTCGGTCACCCCGCCGAGGTGAGGGCCCGTCCAGGTGGGGACGGGTCGGTCACCCCGCCGGGGTGAGGGCCTGGAGGTGGGTCATGGGTCCGTACAGCTCGACGAGGCGCGCGAACTCCTCGGGGTCCAGGAAGCGGGCGGTGCCGCGGCCGAACTCCTTGGCCGTCTCGATCGCGAACCGGGCGGCGACGGCGATGTCGGTCTCGTGGCTGGCGCCGGTGGCGCATCCGGCCACCGCCGTGGCCGCGGTGATGGCGAGGCCGACGACGGGGGCGGTGGTGGCGACGGCGGGCTGGAGGATGGAGTTGAGGTGGTGCACCCCGTTGCCGTACGGGGTGATGTCCTGCGTGGTGATCGGCAGGATGCGCGCCGGCTCACCCGTGACGCTCTCCAGGACGGACACCAGGTCCTCGCTGACCCGCAGGATCCAGCCCTGGCAGACCGTCGGCGACAGGGCGACACCGCGGTGGTTCAGCAGCCGGTTGCCCTTGGTGGTGTCGATGGAGACGACCGCGTCCATCGCGGGCGAGATCTCCTCGCGGTTGCACACCAGGGTGTCCACCGGGGAGTCCATGAAGGGTACGGGGTCGTGCGGCTGCGTGGGGGCCCAGCCGCTGACGTGGGTGGAGAACGTCACATCGCCGTCCAGGACGTCACCCCGGGCGTGCATGTCCAGCAGCTTGGCCGCGGCGGACAGCGCCGCCACCGCCCCGTCGGCGTCGGAGACCAGGCCGATCCGCTCCGGGCGGGCGCCGACTCCGCCGAGCCGGCCGAGGACGCCGAGGGTCGGGGCGTCGCCGCCGCCGAGCTTGCCGCGGCGTCCGGGGACGGTGACGGAGACGAAGTCCGTGCTGCCCTTGTCGCCCTCGACGGTACGCACCTCGACGCGCGGCGCGGTCGCCGGATCGGCTCCGGCCGCGGTCTGCACCGCGCGCAGATGATCGGCCAGGAGAGCGCCGCTGGTCTGCGGCCGGTCGAGGAGTTCGGTGATGTCAAGGACGTGTTTGAGCACGGGGGCCTCTCACGGCGGGGTGATGCGGTCGGTGGCGACAGTGGCCCGACCGGGCGAGCGGGGGATACGGCGCGCGGGGCGGGCACTGCCGCCGGGCACCGGCCTGGCCAGGGTCGTCCCGGCATCGCGCAGTGCGCAATGCTTTCTCTATATCCGAGAACGTTTACTCTTTCGTCATGGCCGAGAAGACTCCCGTAACCGGTGCCCCGCCCCTGCAGACCGCGGACCGGGTGCTGAACGTGCTGCTGGCCTTCGACCGGGAGCGCCCGGAGTGGGGCGTCACCGAGGTCGCCGAGGAGTTCGGGCTGGACAAGTCGGTGGCCCAGCGGCTGCTGGCGGCGCTGGCCTACCGGGGCTTCCTGGTCTCCGACAAGCGCTCACGCCGCTATCGGCTGGGCCCGGCGGTGTGGCATCTGTCCCGGGTGTGGGAGCGCGGCGGCGGCATGGCCAGTCTGGTCCGGCCGGTCCTGGAGGGGCTGGCCGAGACGGTCGGGGTGAACACGCTGTTCGCGGTCCCGGACGGGGTGCACATGCGCTGCGTCGCGGCGGTGGACGGCGCCACCGGCCCGCTGCGGTACTACGTGCTGGCGGGCGAGCTGTACCCGGCGCACGCCGGGGCCACCTCCCGCGCCTACTTCGGTATGCTCCCGCCCGGTGACCGGACCGTGCTGCTGTACGGCCGCCCGATGGCGCGCTTCAGCGAACACACCCTGACCGACCCGGTGCGGCTGGAGGAGCGCTTCTCCGAGGTGCGGCGCAACGGCTACGCCTACTCGGAGGGCGAGTACGATCCGGACACCGCGGCGCTCGCGGCGCCGGTTCTGGTGGGCAGACGTCCGGTGGGCACCCTGACCCTGGCCGCCACCCCCGAGGTGCTGCGCCCGCGCCGGGAACAGCTGGTCACACCGCTGCTACAGGGCACCGCCGACCTGGGCAGGCTGCTCACACCGGCCCGGCCGAGGCACGCCCCGCACCGCGAGCGGCGCTGAGCGGAGGGGCCGCGTGAGCGGGACCGCACCACGCACGCGGGGCCGCGCCCCGGACCTCCCCCTCCGCGCGCCTTCCGTCCCTTCGCCCCTCGTCCCTTCCGTACCTTCCGCCACTCCCCTTCCTTCCAGAAAGGCCCCCTCATGCAGTTGCTGCTGCTGTCGAACTCCACCGCGCCCGGCCGCGGCTACCTGGAACACGCACGGGAGGAGATCGCCTCGGCGCTGGACGGCATACGCCGGCTCGTCTTCGTGCCGTACGCGCTGGCCGACCACGACGGCTACACCGCCCAGGTGGCCACGGCCCTGGAGCCGCTGGGCATCGAGGTCACCGGTGCGCACACCGCCGAGGACCCGGCCGCGCTGGTGCGCGGGGCGCAGGCGGTGTTCGTCGGCGGCGGCAACAGCTTCCGGCTGCTCAAGGCGCTGCACGAGCGCGATCTGGTCGGGGCGATACGCGAGCGGGTGGCCTCCGGCGCCGTCTACATGGGCTCCAGCGCGGGCACCAACATGGCCTGCCCGACCCTGCGCACCACGAACGACATGCCCATCGTCCAGCCGCCCACCTTCGACGCGCTGGCGCTGCTGCCGTTCCAGATCAATCCGCACTACCTCGACGCCAAGCCGGACACCGCCCATATGGGCGAGACCCGGGCCCAGCGGCTCGAGCAGTTCCTGGAGGAGAACGACGTCCCCGTGGTCGGGCTGCGCGAAGGCACCTGGCTGCGGCGGGACGCGGACCGGCTGACGCTGGGCGGTATCGAGGCCGGGGCGATCCTCTTCCGCAGGGGCCAGGACCCGGCCGAGCTGCGTCCCGGCGACGACCTGAGCGCGCTGCTGAGTGAGGAGCCGCGCTTCGACTCCGCGGCACGCTGACCCTACGGCTCAGGACCCCCGCGCCTCACTCCCCGACCGTGCCGTCGGCCAACTCCCTTACGACGTCGAGCTGTCCGGCGTGGCGGGCGTACTCCTGGAGCAGGTGGAAGAGGATCCAGCCGAGCGTCGGGGCCTCGGCCCCGGTGGCGAACCGCCCACCGGTGGCCGCCCGGCGCTCCAGCGGTACGCCCGCGACGGCCGCCCGCGACCATGCGCACTGCTCCTCGTACCGCGCCAGCACCTCGTCCGGCGACATGCCCTCGGGAACCCGCCATCGGTCGTCGGGGCCGCGGTCGCCCCAGGGGTCGTCCACCGCCTCGCCCAGGAATCCCCAGCGCAGCCAGCGCCGTTCGACATGGGTCAGATGGTGGAGCAGTTCCAGCGGGGTCCAGCCGGACGGCAGCCGACTGGTGCGCAGCTCGTGCTCCGAGAGGCCGTCGAGCTTGTCCGGCACGACGGTGCGGAAGTAGTCGAGGTAGGCGCCGAGCATGTGGTGGGGGTCGGTGAGCACATACGGGGGCTCGTCGATCGGGTTCGTGGGGTGGGACATGACGGCGATGCTAGGGAAAGCCCCTGACATGACGCCATGGCAGAAATTGACCGTTAATCACCGCCATGCGGACGCGGCACACGTGTCAACGGACGCTTTCCGGTCAACTTGCTGTCGCGGTCCTGACAGGTGTAGTCCACCGGTGGCACTCTTCCCTCGGCCGAGGCACAGCATTCCCCCAGCAAGCGGCTGTGCGGAGACCGTTCCCGCCCACACCCCCCGGTCGCACCGCGGCCGCGCCCCGTCGCCCGTCCACGACAGGGCGCACCCGGTAACGCCAAGCACCACCCCGGCCGCACCCCGGCCGCGCCCCGTCGCGCACCTGCGGCAAGGCGCACCCCGCAACACCCAGCACCACCCCGGTCGCACCCCGGCCGCGCCCCGCCGCCCGTCCGCGGCAAGGCGCACCCGGTAGCGCCAGAGGAAGGCACCCGTTCTGCCACGTTCTGCCCGGACGGCGACCCAGTCGCCCGGTCGTCCCGGCCGTGCCACCGCGCGGCCAGTGCAGAAGGAGTCAGCGTGAGACCCCTCCCCCAACGGCACCTCAGACCCAGCAGCCGCAGATCCGGTCGCACCCCAGGTCACCGGGGCATCGCGACCGGTGCGCTGGTCGTCGCGGCGGCGATGATCGGCGTCGGCTTCCAGAGCGGCACCGCCGCCGCCCGCCCGGACGACTCCACCGCGAACGCCGCGAACGCCGCGAACGCCGCCTCCCGTCCCGCCGCCCGCACGATATCCGGCGCTCCCGACCCCGGTGCCCTCCCCGCCAAGCTGTCCCCCGCCCAGCGCGCCAGGCTGATCGCCAAGGCGGACGCGGCCAAGGACGCCACCGCCGAGGGCCTCGGGCTCGGCGCCAAGGAGAAGCTGGTCGTCAAGGACGTCGTCAAGGACGCCGACGGCACCACCCACACCCGCTACGAGCGCACCTACGCCGGACTGCCCGTCCTCGGCGGCGACCTGGTCGTCGACCGGGCGAAGAGCGGTGCGCGGCTGACCGTCGCCAAGGCGACGAAGGCCCGGCTGTCCGTCGCGACCACCACCGCCGCCGTCGCCCCCGCCACCGCCGAGAAGGCCGCCGTGAAGGCGGCGAACGCGCAGGGTTCGCGGAAGACCGCGGCCGACCGGGCGCCCCGCAAGGTGATCTGGGCCGCGAAGGGCACCCCCACCCTCGCCTATGAGACGGTCGTCGGCGGTCTCCAGGATGACGGCACGCCGAACGAGCTGCACGTCATCACCGACGCCGCCGGCGGGAAGCAGCTGTTCGCGTTCCAGGGCGTCAAGACGGGCACCGGGAACAGCCAGTACAGCGGCCAGGTCGCGCTCGGCACCTCGGGCAGTGCGGGCTCGTACAACCTCACCGACTCCGGCCGGGGCAACCACAAGACGTACAACCTCAACCGGGGCACCTCGGGCACCGGCACGCTCTTCACCGACGCCGACGACGTGTGGGGCGACGGGACCACCTCCGACGCCGCGACCGCCGGTGTGGACGCGCACTACGGCGCCGCCGAGACCTGGGACTACTACAAGAACGTCCATGGCCGCACCGGCATCCGGGGCGACGGCGTCGGGGCGTACTCCCGCGTCCACTACAGCAGCGGCTACGTCAACGCCTTCTGGCAGGACTCCTGCTTCTGCATGACCTACGGCGACGGCTCGGGCAACGCCAAGCCGCTGACCTCGCTGGACGTCGCGGCGCACGAGATGAGCCACGGGGTCACCGCGGCCACCGCCAACCTCACCTACAGCGGTGAGTCCGGCGGGCTCAACGAGGCCACCTCGGACATCTTCGCCGCCGCCGTGGAGTTCTACGCGGACAACGCGAGCGACCCCGGGGACTACCTCGTCGGCGAGAAGATCGACATCAATGGGAACGGCACCCCGCTGCGCTACATGGACAAGCCCAGCAAGGACGGGGCCTCCAAGGACAGCTGGTACTCCGGGGTCGGCAATGTGGACGTCCACTACTCGTCCGGTATCGCCAACCACTTCTTCTACCTGCTCTCCGAGGGCAGCGGCACCAAGGTCATCAACGGGGTCGGCTACAACAGCCCGACCTCCGACAACCTCCCGGTCACCGGCATCGGCCGGGACAACGCGGAGAAGATCTGGTTCAAGGCGCTGAGCCAGCGGATGACCTCGAACACCAACTACGCGGGCGCCCGCGACGCCACCCTGTGGGCGGCGGGCGAGCTGTTCGGCCAGGGCAGCGCGCAGTACAACGCGGTGGCCAACGCCTGGGCCGGGGTCAATGTCGGCACCCGGATCGCCGACGGGGTCACCGTCACCCCGCCCGGCGACCAGACCAGCATCGTCGACCAGGCCACCAGCCTCCAGATCACCGCGACCAGCTCCAACCCGGGCGCGCTGGGCTACGCGGCCACCGGGCTCCCCGCGGGCCTGGCCATCGACCCCTCGACCGGTCTGATCTCCGGTACGCCGACCACCCTCGGCTCCAGCTCGGTGACGGTCACGGTGACCGACGCGGCCGGCGAGACCGGTACGGCGTCCTTCACCTGGACGGTGAACACCAGCGGCGGCAGCGTCTTCGAGAACACCGCGGACGTCTCCATCCCGGACGCGGGTCAGCCGGTCACCTCGCCGATCACGGTGAGCCGGGCCGGTAACGCGCCCGCCAACCTCCAGGTGGGCGTGGACATCGTGCACTCCTACCGCGGCGACCTGGTGATCGATCTGATCGCCCCGGACGGTACGTCCTACCGGCTCAAGAACTCCAACCTGTTCGACTCTGCGGACGACGTGCGGACCACGTACACCGTGAACGCGTCCGCCAAGACCGCGGTCGGGGTCTGGAAGCTCCAGGTCCAGGACCTGTACGCGGGGGACACGGGCTATCTCGACAGCTGGAAGCTGACCTTCTGACGGAGCGCCGCAGCTCCCCGTGAACAGGCGCCGTCAGGGGTCGACCCGACTCCCCCTGGCGGCGCCTCTCCACCGTCCGCGGCGCTCCTTCCGGTGTCCGGCAGGTGTCCGGTATCCGAAGGTTGATCAGCATTCAGCGAACGGTTTCCCCCAGAGCTGCCGTGAAACCCGTGACATGTCCCCGACTTGTGTGACAGTCTGCCCACGCATTACGCATCCGCACCTCTTGTTCAGCACCGGACCGCACTTCCCCGCAGTCCGGCGCTGACCCCCCACAGCAACGAGGAGACCGCGTGCGCAAGACCTTCAGCATGCCCATATCCAGCGCCGGCAAGCGTCGTTCGGCGATCGCGGCCGGTACCGCGGTCGCCGCGGCGGCCCTGCTCGCCTCCGGACTGACCGCCGGCACCGCGGGTGCCGCGCCGGCCGGCGGCGCGAGCGCCACGTCCGGGGCCCAGGCCGCGGTGCTCACCGCCTCGGCCCGCGCCGAACTGCTGCGCGAGGCCAACGCGACCACGGCGGACACCGCCACGTCGCTCGGCCTCGGCGCCAAGGAGAAGCTGGTCGTCAAGGACGTCATCAAGGACGCCGACGGCACCACCCACACCCGCTACGACCGCACCTACGCCGGACTGCCCGTCCTCGGCGGCGACCTGATCGTCCACCGGGCCAAGGGCGGCGACGTCCGGAGCGTCACCAAGGCCACCAAGGCCACCGTCAAGGTCGCCTCCACCACGGCCGGGATCGCCCCGAGCGCCGCGGCGAAGGCCGCCGTCAAGCTGGCCAAGGCCGATGACACCACCCAGGCGGCGGCCGACCAGGCCCCGCGCAAGGTGATCTGGGCGGCCACCGGCAAGCCGGTGCTCGCCTACGAGACCGTCGTCGGCGGCGTCCAGAAGGACGGCACCCCGAACCAACTGCACGTCATCACCGACGCCGCCACCGGCGAGAAGCTCTACGAGTACCAGGCCATCAAGAACGGCAAGGGCGAGAGCGAGTACAGCGGCTCGGTGGAGCTGGGCACCAGCAAGGAAGGCGACGGTTACACCCTGACCGACGCCGACCGCGGCGGCCACCGGACCACCAACCTGGAGAACAAGGAGGACGGCGAGGGCGCGGCGTTCACCGACGACGACGACAACTGGGGCACCGGCAAGCCCGACGACCCGCAGACCGCCGCCGTCGACGCCCACTACGGCGCGGCCGTCACCTGGGACTACTACAAGAAGGTGCACGGCCGCGACGGCATCGCCGGCGACGGCAAGGGCGCGTACTCCCGCGTGCACTACGGCGACAGCTACGTCAACGCCTTCTGGGACGACAGCTGCTTCTGCATGACCTACGGCGACGGCGAGGGCAACAAGGCGCCGCTGACCGCGCTCGACGTGGCGGCGCACGAGATGAGCCACGGCGTCACCTCCGCGACCGCCGGTCTGGAGTACAGCGGTGAGTCGGGCGGTCTCAACGAGGCCACCTCCGACATCTTCGGCACCGCCGTGGAGTTCAACGCCGACAACGCCACCGACGTCGGTGACTACCTCATCGGCGAGAAGATCGACATCAACGGCGACGGCACCCCGCTGCGCTACATGGACAAGCCCAGCAAGGACGGCCAGTCCGCGGACGAGTGGTCCGACAGCGTGGGCGACCTCGATGTGCACTACTCCTCCGGTGTCGCCAACCACTTCTTCTACCTGCTGTCCGAGGGCAGCGGCGCGAAGGAGATCAACGGCGTGAAGTACGACAGCCCCACCTCCGACGGCTCCACCGTCGAGGGCATCGGGCGGGACAAGGCCGAGAAGATCTGGTACAAGGCCCTGACCACGTACTTCACCTCCAACACCGACTACCACGCGGCCCGTGAGGGCACGCTGAAGGCCGCCGAGGACCTCTACGGCGCCGACAGCGCCGAGTACAAGGGCGTGGACGCCGCCTGGGCCGGGGTCAACGTCAAGTAATTTCAGCGCAGTTATCCGCGCGACACTCCGCCGGTGCTCGGGACCTCAGGTCCCGGGCACCGGTATGTTTTATCCACAGCAAAGCCACATCTTTGCCGTGTTGGGCGGAAGGTTCGCCCAAGTCCCCATCACAACTGGAGATACGCGTGGATTCACGTTCGACGTCGGCCATATCCGGTATATCCCGCCTCAGACGTTCGCGTACCGCCCTCGCCGCCGGAGCGGCGACCCTGGCCGCCTCCCTGCTCGCCGCCGGCACCACCGCCGGCGCCGCGCACGCGGCCACCCCCTCGGCCACCCCCTCGGCCTCCCGGACCGACGCCTCCCTCGTCTCGCTGTCCCCCTCGGCCCGCGCCGAACTGCTGCGCGAGGCCGGGGCGACCACCGTCTCCACCGCGCGGTCGCTGGGGCTCGGGGCCAAGGAGAAGCTGGTCGTCAAGGACGTCGTCAAGGACGCCGACGGCACCGTCCACACCCGCTACGAGCGCACCTACGCCGGACTGCCCGTGCTCGGCGGCGACCTGATCGTCCATGAGTCCGCCTCCGGCGCCCCGCAGGGTGTCGACAAGGCGACCGACGCCGACATCGCGGTCCCGGACACCGACGCCGCCATCGCCCCCTCCGGCGCGAAGCGCTCCGCCCTGAGCGCCGCGCGGGCCGCGGGCGACCAGCGGACCGCCGCCCAGGACGCGCCGCGCAAGGTGATCTGGGCCGCCACCGGCAAGCCGGTGCTCGCCTACGAGACCGTCGTCCGCGGGGTCCAGAAGGACGGCACCCCCAGCAAGCTGCACGTCGTCACCGACGCCGACACCGGCAAGAAGCTGTACGAGTACCAGGCCGTCGAGAACGGCACCGGCACCGGGCAGCACAACGGCAAGGTCACCGTGGGCAGCGTCAAGAGCGGCAGCCAGTGGCTGCTGAAGGACACCGCACGCGGCGGCCACCAGACGTACAACCTCAAGCACTCGTGGGACGACACCAAGAAGGGCTCGGCGTTCTACGACGCCGACAACGTCTGGGGCAACGGCAAGCCCACCATCGCGCAGACCGCCGCCGTGGACGCCCACTACGGCGCCGCCAAGACCTGGGACTACTACAAGAAGGTCCTGGGCCGCAACGGCATCAAGGGCAACGGCAAGGCCGCGTACTCCCGGGTCCACTTCGGCGACGCGTACGAGAACGCGTTCTGGGACGACGACTGCTTCTGCATGACCTACGGCGACGGCGCGGGCAACAAGAAGCCCCTCACCTCGCTCGACGTCGCGGGCCACGAGATGAGCCACGGGCTCACCTCCGCCACCGCCAACCTGGAGTACAGCGGCGAGTCCGGCGGGCTCAACGAGGCCACCTCCGACATCTTCGGCACCGCCGTGGAGTTCTACGCCAAGAACGCCAAGGACCCCGGTGACTACCTCATGGGCGAGAAGATCGACATCAACGGCGACGGCACCCCGCTGCGCTACATGGACAAGCCCAGCAAGGACGGTCTGTCCTACGACTACTGGAAGAGCGGTGTGGGCAACGACGACCCGCACTTCACCTCCGGTATCGCCAACCACTTCTTCTACCTGCTGGCCGAGGGCAGCGGCCGCAAGGTCATCGGCGGGGTGACCTACGACAGCCCGACCAAGGACGGCCGGACCGTCAAGGGCATCGGCCGCGCCAAGGCCGAGAAGATCTGGTACAAGGCCCTGACCACGTACATGACCTCGACCACCAACTACGCCAAGGCCCGTACCGCGACCCTCAAGGCCGCGAAGGCCCTGTACGGCGCGGGCAGCGCCGAGTACAAGGCGGTCGACAACGCCTGGGGCGGCGTCAACGTGAAGTAACCCCCTCCGGCCGGGCGGACGGCTCCCCGCCCGCCCGGCCGGCCTCGCCCCATGCGGTCAACGGCCCCACAAAGAGGTGTGCCCGTGAAGACGTTCTTCATGATCTCGTTCGCCGTGGCCGCGTTGGCGGAGGTGGCCGTCGTCGCGATGCTGGTCCTTCAGGCGGTGCGCCAGAAGCCCCCTATGGCTTCTGACCGGCCCGTCGTGCGGGTGAACGACGCAGTGGCCGCCGCGTCCCTCTTCGGCGGCGCCATGGTGATCAGCGGCGTCATCACTCATGGATGGGGGAACTTCGACGGCACAGACCTCTTGCTTTTCGCGGCAACCTTCGGAGTCGTGACGGCTGCGTTGATGGAACGCGTCCGCACGAAGACGACCGTCGCCAATGCCGCGTACGTCATTCCCGTCGGCTTCGGGGTGATCGCCGGACTTGTCGGCACCGGTCTGTAACCGGCCAGTTCGAGGCCCGCCCCGGTCAGCGGCGCCGCAGCGCCGGGTCGAGCAGCGCGGGCGGAGTGTCGAACTTCTCGTGTGCGGCGAGGTCGGTACCGGGGGCGACGATCGCGTCGATCGCGTCGCCTCGACGTGCTCGATGGGGACGCCCGGCCAGGCGGCACGGAGCCGGGCCGTCCGGGTGGCCGGTCCGGCGGCCGCCGAGGAATCCAGCGCACGGTGGGAGCGAGCGGCCGGGGCACAGAGCCGGTCGATGTATTCGCGCACCATGCGGCCCGCGGGCACCTTGGGCCGAGGGTGGTCAGGTGCGCCGGACCACCCTTGACCCAGCGGCCGGGAAGGCCCTCCGGGCCGCTGCGCCATGCAGAGTCAGTCGGGCAACGGCAGGCGGAGGATGGGATCGAAGGGACGCTTCTGGAAACCGGTTCGTAGATTGCGACAGTTCGGCGCCTTGCACATGAAGACGTCCTCGACGCTCTTCCGGTGCGTGCGGTTCTTCACCCAAGCCTTCTCGTCGGCAGTGAGACGACGGTGCATCTCGTCAGTTCCACAGGTGTAGCAGTACATCTTCTGGTCTCGCACGACACCTCCCGAAAGGGCGGACAGCCAACTCACGAGCGTACGAGGCCGGTTGAGTCACGGAAAGCACACAACCGGACAACCCGGACGATGGTCCGGAGTCAGGCGGGAGCACCAGCCGGACAGGGAATCTCCGGGCGCAGACGGTGCGGATCGCAGGCGATCAGGCACACGGACAGGAATCTCTGCCCGGTGAGATACCAGCCGCCGATCACGTCCTCACCACGCGCCACCCGTTCGGGTACGCGACGGATCGCGTCGGCGAGCCGGGTGGTGTCCCGGTCGCGCTCCGACGCGAATGCCGCCGAATGGGCCCGCACGTGCCGACCGAACCATGTGGCCGCCTGCTCCGCGTCGCCCCAAGTCCCCTGGATGAAGGCGGACGGCTTGAGCAGCCAGTGAGCGCATTCCAGGGGGACGACCTTGCTGGATCTGAACTCCGGGTGTACGGGTCGGCGCGGGCCGTCCTTGAGTAAGGCGTGCGCGGACCCGAGCCAGGTGTAGCCGTGATGGTGCATGGACTCGCTCTCTCAGTGAGGGCGGCCCCCACCCGGGGTGAGGGCCGCCCTTCTCCAGCACATACCTACTGCCGACCGCAGCCATCACCGTCGCCACATCCGCCCTGCTGTCCGCCTTCTGTCGGCCCGTCGTCCTCGGGGTCTTGTCGGACAACTGCCTTGAACTCGCATAAGCGCATCGAGATGATTCCCTTCGGTGCTGTCGACGCGGGACTCTCCTCGCGCCGTCGTGCACATGCACCCGTTCCGCGCTGGGCTCGACCTGCCAGGGCTCCGGTCCAGCCGGAACGGGGTCTCAAGAGACGGCTCACCGAGTGGTGGCCTTCTTGGTGTGCTCCTCGAGAGCGGCGCACACGAGAATTTCCGCAAGCCGATTCGCACTGTCGAGCGGAATACGTCCCAGGGCGACCATCGGATGCCCCGAGACCGTCACCTCGCCTCGCAGAACCGGCCAGAACAGGGCCACGTCCTTTTCGCCGTGCCGCATGGCCGCGTTCGGGGCGAAACCGAGACGGCCCAGTGCCTGCCGGAGCAGTTCGGCGACGGCTCTCGCCTCGGCTCCGGCCGCGCAGTGACGCTCGGAACGCATGCCGTCGATGACCTCATCGGTAATTCTCATGGCTGCCAACTTCTCCGTGCGAGTGGGTGACGGAGACGCTACGAAGCGCACTCATGGCTGCTCAACGCGATTGCTCGAAGTTGCTCGACGAGCCCGGACGGGTCACTGTCGTGGCCAGATGGGCTGCTACCGGAAGCCGTACCCGGTTCATGGACCCGCCCGCCCTCTCGTGTTGAGCGACATACCTGACGACTGCTGACTTCCGCGCTCCCGAGGAGCCAAGACCGACACGCATGGGTGAATGGCAGTCGCAATCCCGCGCAATCAGCTAACACGCCGACGTTATCCGCGACATTCTGATGACCTGATCGACTTCCGACAGGATGGGGAACGCCATGGCGTTGAGGTTCCTCGGTACAACGTCCGAGCATGGCAACTGTCCAACGCTGTACGAGATCGAAGAAACCGGCGATCTTGTCGTCCAGGGGGATCTGCTCACCGACTCCAAGCACCTTGCCCAGCTACGGGACATCAAGGAGTCGGAGGCATTCGTCGTCGTCCCGCGCGAGTTACTGACGCGTTACGCACCCAAGGAGTAGAAAACGTGCCCGACCTCATTCCCTTCGAAGACGTCTCGCACTTCTTCGATGAATTCGAGCACACTGCATGGCGGCTTGAGACACAGCGGGGCTACGCCTCCGACCTCGCTAGCCCCAACTGGCCGCGCTTCCAGCGTGGGGAGACCTTCGGGTACAACCCGGACAGCCCCTGGCACGCCAACGTCCGCGAACAGACGATGCGAGGCAAGCGCTACGAGCGGGTGCGGCTGGTGGATCAGCCTCCCACCGAGGGGCAGCGGTTCCTGCTCGCATCCGGGCTCGGCAACGTCGAGGCCGGAGAGGACATCCGGAATCTCTTCCGGTCGGACGCGGCACGTATCGGTCTGCCGGACTATGACTTCTGGCTGTTCGATTCCCGCTCCGTCGTCAAGTTCGTCATCGACAGTGAGGGAACGACGATCGGCGTGCACGTCCTGGAGGACGCGGAATCAGTGGTCCGCGCCTGTCAGGTCCGTGATGCCGCATGGCACCACGCCGTACCGACCAGGGAGTTTCAGCTACAGGTACCGTCCTCCGTGTGAGCACTGACTTTCAGGCCGGCCGTATCGCCCTCGGTGCGCGGCTACGAGAGCTGCGCACCGAGGCCGGTCTCAACGGTAAAGAACTAGCATCCCGACTCGGCTGGCAAGGCTCGAAGGTCTCAAGGCTGGAGAACGGCAAACAGACCGCCACCGCCAGAGACCTTGACGCATGGGCCGGTGCGGTTGGCGCTCGATCCGAGGCCGAGGACATGAAGGCACGTCTGCGCGGACTTGAATCACAGCAGCGATCGTGGCGGCGCCAGCTCGCTTCCGGCCATCGCGGCGTACAGGAGAAATACGTCGTTGAGTACCGCCGGACTTCGACCCTCCAGGGCTATGAGGCCACGGTCGTCCCGGGCTTGTTGCAGATTCCGGAGTACGCCCGGTGCCTGCTGCTGCAGAACGCCGAACTGATGCGGACGCCGCGGGACACCGAAGAGGCGGTACGGGCGCGGGTCAAGCGGCAGGAGGTTCTCTACGAACCGGACAAGCACTTCGACATCCTCATCTGGGAAGGCGTACTGCACGCCCTGGTCTGCCCCCACGACGTGATGGCGGCACAGCTTGACCGGCTCGTCGGCACCATCGGGATGAGCCGCGTCTCATTCGGCGTCATCCCCCTCGGCGCACCTCTCAAGCTCACGCCCAAGCACGGTTTCTGGATCTTCGATGACGAGCGTGTGATCGTCGAGACGATCAACACTGAGCTGCATCTTGAGGCGGCGGACGATGTCGCCCTGTACAAGCTCGTCTGGGAGCGGCTCAGTGAGACCGCCGCTTACGGAGCCCAAGCACACCGTCTCATCGCACGCGCAAGGGCCTGTCTCAGTCGCTCGTAGATCACCGGCTGGGCTTGGTCGTGTGGTCGAACTGGCCCGCCTTGACAGCGCGTTTGAAGATTCTCAGACGCGTCCACATGGTCGTGAGTACGACCTCGGGCTGCTGGCTCTCGCGATCGGCCCGGGACAAGCGGTTGGTCCTCGCTTCGCCCGGGCGGGCGGAGGCGTGGTTCTCCCGCGACGCGGTCACCGCACAGCTTGTGTGGATGGCTGGACAGCGGCCGGGACCTGGGGAGGTTACCCAACCACCGCACCTGAAGAGGCGTTTCCAGGCGCGGTGATCGCCGGAGGCGCGGGGTGACCGCCAGGGGCTCAGCGCATCAGGACTCCGGCCGCTTCGCATGTGGTCCGCGACGGCACGGCGATCAGGCCCGCTTCGGCGGGGTGCGCCAGGAGCCGGTGGACGGGCAGGACACGGACCGTGTAACCGAAGGGCCCGGTGCGGTCGAGGGCGAGGGTGCCCTCGTAGCGGAGGCGGCCCTCGGCATCGGGGCCCGAGGCGGGCGCGAGCGGGACATGAGTGGCGTCGGTGATGCGATCGGCGTCGTCGACGCGGCCCGCCACCACCTGGACCGCCACGTTCGCGGGGTCCAGTCCGCCCAGGCGCACCCACACCCGCAGAGAGAGGACCGAGCCGAGTTCGGCCGCGCCGCCCGGGGACGGCGGGGTCGGCTGGGCCTCGACGTGATCGACGGCGACGGCCGGCCAGGCGGCACGGAGCCGGGCCTTCCAGGTGGCCAGTCCGGCGGCCGCCGAGGGATCCAGCGCACGGTGGGAGCGGGCGGCCGGAACGTAGAGCCGGTCGACGTATTCGCGCACCATGCGGTCCGCGAGCACCCTGGGGCCGAGGGTGGTGAGGGTGCGCCGGACCATGCCGATCCAGCGGCCGGGGAGGCCCTCCGGGCCGCGGTCGTAGAAGCACGGGGCGACCCGCCGCTCCAGCAGGTCGTAGAGGGCCGCGGCCTCCAGGTCGTCCCGGCGGGTCTCGTCGACGGCCTCGCCGTCGGCGGTGGGGATGGCCCAGCCGAAGTCCGGGTCGTACCACTCGTCCCACCAGCCGTCCAGGACGGAGAGGTTGAGCCCGCCGTTGAGGGCCGCCTTCATGCCGCTGGTGCCGCACGCCTCCAGCGGGCGCAGCGGGTTGTTGAGCCAGACGTCGCAGCCGGGGTAGAGCCGCTGGGCCATCCCCATGCCGTAGTCGGGCAGGAAGACCAGGCGGTGGCGGACCCGCGGGTCGTCGGCGAACCGCACCAGCTCCTGGACCAGCCGCTTGCCGCCCTCGTCGGCCGGGTGGGCCTTGCCCGCGACGACGATCTGGACCGGCCGCTCGGGGTGGAGCAGCAGCCTCGTCAGCCGGTCCCGGTCGCGCAGCATCAGGGTGAGCCGCTTGTAGGAGGGGACGCGGCGGGCGAAGCCGATGGTGAGGACGTCGGGGTCGAGCACCCCGTCGATCCAGCCCAGTTCGGCGGTGCCCGCGCCGCGCTGCCGCCAGGAGTCGTACAGCCGCCGCCGGACCTCGGCGACCAGCCGCTTGCGCAGGGTGCGGCGCAGCTCCCAGAGCTCACCGTCGGGGAGGTGGCCGAACTGGCGGGCGCCGAGCCGGGCGGCCTCGGGCGCCGTCCAGGTGGGGGCGTGCACTCCGTTGGTGACGGAGGTGATGGGCACCTCCTCGGGGTCGAACCCGGGCCACAGCCCGGCGAACATCTCCCGGCTGACGCGGCCGTGCAGGGTGGAGACCCCGTTGGCGCGCTGGGCCAGGCGCAGCCCCATCACGGCCATGTTGAACAGGCCCGGCTCACCGCCGGGGTAGGTCTCCATGCCGAGGGCGAGGATCCGTTCGGCCTCGATCCCGGGCAGCTCGGCGTCGTCGCCGAAGTGGCGGGCGACCAGTTCGCGGTCGAAACGGTCGATACCGGCGGGGACGGGGGTGTGGGTGGTGAAGACGGTTCCGGCCCGCACCGCCTCGTGGGCGGCGTCGAAGTCGGCGCCGTCGGCGACCAGTTCCCGGATGCGCTCCAGGCCCTGGAATCCGGCGTGGCCCTCGTTGGTGTGGAACACCTCGGGTTCGGGATGGCCGGTGAGCCGGCAGTACGCGCGCACGGCGCGGACCCCGCCGATGCCCAGCAGCATTTCCTGGCGCAGCCGGTGCTCGCTGCCGCCGCCGTACAGCCGGTCGGTGACATCGCGTTCGCCGGGGCCGTTCTCCTCCAGGTCCGAGTCGAGGAGCAGCAGCGGCACCCGGCCGACCTGGGCCTGCCAGACGCGCGCCGACAGCGGACGGCCGCCGGGCAGGGTGAGCGTGACCCGCACGGGCCGTCCGTCCGCCTCGTACAGGTGCGTGAGCGGCAGCTCGTTGGGGTCCAGGAGCGGATAGTGCTCCTGCTGCCAGCCCTCGCGGGAGAGCGACTGCCGGAAGTAGCCGTGGCGGTAGAGCAGTCCGACGCCCAGCAGGGGCACGCCGAGGTCGCTGGCGGCCTTGAGGTGGTCACCGGCGAGGATGCCCAGGCCGCCGGAGTACTGGGGCAGGGCGGCGGTGATCCCGAACTCCGGCGAGAAGTAGGCGATCGCGGCGGGCAGCCCGGAGTGCGCGGACGTGCCTGGGGGTGCGGATGCGTCTGGGGGTACGGATGCGTCTGAGGGTGCGGACGCGCCGGGCGGTACGGACCCGTCTGGCGGTACGGATGCGCCTGGGGGTGCGGATGCGGCGGGCGGTACGGATGCGCCTGGGGGTGCGGACCCGCCGGACGACACGGGCCCGCCAGGCGGCACGGGCCCGCCGGGCGGCACCGACGCGGGTGAGGCCGCCGACCCGCCGGACGGCACCGTCCCGCCGACCGGCACCGTCCCGCCGGAGGCTGCGGACCCGCCAGGCGGCACGGGCCCGCCGGGCGGCACACTCCCGCCAGGCAGCGCGGACACGGATGAGGCCGCCGACCCGCCGGACGGCACAGTCCCCCCAGGCAGCACAGTCCCCCCAGGCGGCGCGGACGCGTCGAAGACCGCGGACCGCCCGTACGGCACCACGGACTCCGCTGACGGTACGGCCCCTCCCGCCCGCGGCCCGGGGTCGTCCCCCGTGGCGGCCCGCCCCTGGTACCAGCGGGGGCCGGTCAGATAGTCGTCCAGATCGTCCGCCGCCGCGGTGAGACGGCGCAGGAAGGAGCGGTCCTCGGCGAGGTCCGCCAGCCGGGAGGCGGGCACCGTGCCCAGCATCCGCACCGGGTCGCCGCCCGACTCCCGCCATCCCCCGGGGTCCACGGACTCCAGCAGTTCGCGGGTCTCGGGATGCCAGGACCAGCGCAGATTGCGCGCCAGCCGGTGAAGCGGTCGCAGGGGATCCGGTAGCACCGGGCGCACGCTGAATCGACGAATGGCCTTCACGCTTCGACGGTAGCGGCCGGGGACTCCCCGTTTCGGCTGTTTCGCCCCGCTCCCCGGAAGTCGGCCCCGGGGCGGCAACCTTTCCGGCCAACGGGACCACTACGGGGCACACCTTCCCCCCATGCCTTGGAGGACCTCGTGCGCTCTCGGGACAGTTCGCACATCCCGCCCCCCGTTCGTCCCCCCGGACCGCCGCTCCGGAAGGGGCCGGGCCGCGGCCGGATGGCGGTCGCCGCCGCGCAGATGGCGGCCGTCGTCTGCGTGGCGGCGGCGCTGAGCGTCGCCACCCCGGCGAGCGCCTCCGGAACCGCCCGCCCCGAAGCCACCGGGACCGGGACCGGGCAGTCCGCAGCCGCCCGAACCGAAGCCACCCGGACCAGAGCCGGGCAATCCGAAGCCACCCGAACCGAAGCCACCCGGACCAGAGCCGGGCAATCCGAAGCCACCCGAACCAAAGCCACCGGGACCAGAGCCGGGCAATCCGGAGCCCGACAGTCCGGGGCCGCCGGGCCGAAGGCGGTGGCCGCGGCCCAGCTGGAGAAGCTGGACCGGGGGCTGGTGAGCGTGCACACCGGCAACGACAACCTGGTCAGCTGGCGCTGGCTGGCCACCGATCCGGACGATGTGACGTTCAACCTCTACCGGGGCTCGGTCAAGGTCAACTCCTCCCCCATCACCACCGCCAACTACCTCCACAAGGACGCCCCGAACAGCGCCGACTACACCGTGCGGGCTGTTCGGGGCGGAGTGGAGCAGCCCGCCTCGCCGAGCGCGATCCAGTTCCGTCCGGGCTACTACGACGTGCCGGTCTCGCCCCCGGCGGGCGGCTCGGACTACACCTACGAGGCCAATGACGCCTCGGTGGGCGACCTCGACGGCGACGGCGATCTGGACCTCGTCCTCAAGTGGCAGCCGACCAACGCCAAGGACAACTCCCAGTCGGGGGTCACCGGCAACACCATCGTCGACGGGTACACCCTCCAGGGGCAGCGGCTGTGGCGGATCGACCTGGGCCGCAACATCCGCTCCGGCGCCCACTACACCCAGTTCCAGGTGTACGACTATGACGGCGACGGCCAGGCCGAGGTCGCGATGAAGACCGCGGACGGCACCGTCGACGGCACCGGGAAGACCCTCGGCAGCGCGTCCGCCGACTACCGCAACTCCAGCGGCTACGTCCTGGCCGGGCCCGAGTACCTGACGATGTTCAACGGGCGCACGGGCGCGGCGGTGAGCACGGTGGACTACGTCCCGCCGCGCGGCACCGTCTCCTCCTGGGGCGACTCCTACGGCAACCGCGTGGACCGCTTCCTGGCCGGGACGGCGTACCTCAACGGCTCCACGCCCTCGCTGATCGAGGCGCGCGGCTACTACACCCGCACCGTGATCTCCGCCTGGCGGTTCAGCGGGGGGCAGCTCACCCGTCAGTGGACGTTCGACACCAACAGCTCCACCAACGCCGGCAAGGGCTACGACGGGCAGGGCAACCACTCCCTGGCGGTCGGCGATGTGGACGGCGACGGCAGGGACGAGATCGTCTACGGCTCGATGGCGGTGGACGACAACGGCGCGGGTCTGTGGACCAACAGGAACGGCCACGGCGACGCGGCCCACCTCGGCGACCTCGACCCGTCCCGGGCCGGCCTGGAGTACTTCAAGGTCGACGAGGACTCCGCCAAGCCGGGCTCGTACTTCGCCGACGCCCGCACCGGCCAGGTGCTGTGGTCGACCGCGTCGGGCGGCGACAACGGGCGCGGCGTGGCCGGCGACATCTGGGCGGGCAGCGACGGCGCCGAGATGTGGTCCGCGCGGGACGACCGGATCCGCGACGAGGGCGGCGGCGCCAAGGGCCGCAAGCCGTCCTCGGTCAACTTCCTGGCCTGGTGGGACGGCGACCCGGTGCGCGAGCTGCTGGACGGCACGCATATCGACAAGTACGGCCCCTCCGGGGACACCCGGCTGCTCACCGGCTCCGGGGTGCATTCCAACAACGGCACCAAGGCCACCCCGTCGCTGTCCGGCGACATCCTCGGCGACTGGCGTGAGGAGGTGATCTGGCCGACCAGCGACAACACGGCGCTGCGGATCTACTCCACGCCGTACCAGACCGACCGGAAGATCACCACGCTGCTGCACGACCGGCAGTACCGCGAGGCGCTGGCCTGGCAGAACACCGCCTACAACCAGCCTCCGCACCCCAGTTTCTTCCTCGGCGACACGATGCCGGCCCCGCCGCGGCCGGCCGTCACCACTCCCTGAACCTCTGATGGCACCTCAGCGGAACACACGCACACAAGGAGATCCGACATGGCTGAACAACGCACCAGCATGGCTGGACAACGCATCAGGCGCCGGGCGGTAGCCGCCGCCCTCGGCGCCGTCGCCCTCACCGCGGGCGCGATCACCACCGGTCTGACCCTGCCCACGGCCTCCGCCGCCACCTGGCCCACGCCCAGCGGCACGCCGCAGGCGGTCACCAAGAGCATTTCGGTCAGCGGGACCCTCGACGGCGGGATGAAGCGGTACTACGGCTCGGGCGACCTGGGCTCCGGCGGCCAGGACGAGGGCCAGGACCCGCTGTTCGACCTGAAGGACGGCGCCACCCTGAAGAACGTCATCCTCGGCGCCCCGGCGGCCGACGGCGTTCACTGTGCCGGCAGCTGCACCCTCCAGAACGTCTGGTGGGAGGACGTCGGCGAGGACGCCGCGACCTTCCGCGGCACCGGGAAGACGTACAACGTCATCGGCGGTGGCGCCCGCAAGGCGTCGGACAAGGTCTTCCAGTTCAACGGAGGCGGCACGCTTAACATCTCGGGCTTCGCCGTCCAGGACTTCGGCAAGCTCGTCCGCTCCTGCGGCAACTGCTCGAGCCAGTACAAGCGCACCATCAATGTGAGCAACACCGAGGTCACCGCCCCGGGCAAGGCCATCGGCGGGATCAACACCAACTACGGCGACTCGCTGACCCTGCGGTCCATCACCATCATCGGGGACAGCGGCAAGAAGATCGTCCCGTGCCAGAAGTACATCGGGAACAACACCGGCAAGGAGCCGACGGAGAACGGCAGCGGCCCCGACGGCACCTACTGCAAGTACAGCGCGTCCGACATCACCTACAAGTGATCGCCGGACAGCCGCGCGCCGTGCCCGGTCCCCGTGGGGACGGGCACGGCGCGTGCCCGTCCCCACGGGGCGGAACCGTCACGTTTCACGCCCCCCGATGCGCCCTTGTCGCGATCTTCCGTCTCACGTGAGGCTGGCGCCGTCGAATCGGGGAGGCGATCGTTCCATGGCATGCGCAGCTGCGGGCCGCCGGCGCAGGGTGGGGGCGCCGGCCGCCGTCGTCGCGGGGATCCTGGTGGTCATGTCGCCCGCCCAGACCGTTCCCGCGCAGCGGACCGGGGCCAACGGCGCGTCGGCGGACCGCGGCTACATCGTCGTCCTGAAGCGGGGCGCGGGAGCGCCCGAGGCGGCGTCCGGGGCGGGCCGGGCGCTGGTCGAGCGGTACGGGGCGAGGGTGCGCCGGGTCTTCCGCACCGCACTGGGCGGCTACGCGGTACGGGCCGGCGCGGACCAGGCCGCGCGGCTGGCCGCCGATCCGCGCATCGCCTCGGTGACCCGGGACGAGCGGGTGTCGCTGCGCTGGACCCGGCTGCGGCTGCCGGCCCCGCCCCCGGTCCGGACGCGTCCGCCATGGGGTCTGGACCGGATCGACCAGCCGGACCGGCCACTGGACCGGGTGTACGCCCCGCCGCCGCGCGGCGGGCGCGGGGTCACGATCTACGTCATCGACTCCGGAGTGCGCGCCTCCCACGAGGACTTCGGCGGCCGGGCCCGCTCCGGCTGGGACTTCGTGGACGACGATCCGGTGGCCGAGGACGGCAACGGCCACGGCACCCATGTGGCCGCCACGGCGGCGGGCACCCGCTACGGGGTGGCCAAGAAGGCCGCGGTCGTGGCCGTGCGGGTGCTGGACGACCGGGGCGAGGGCACCGTCGCCCAGGTGCTGGCCGGGATCGACTGGGTGCTGCGGCACGCCCGGCGGCCCGCGGTGGTCAATCTGAGCCTGGGGGCGGCTGCGGCCACCCCGCTGCCCGCATGGGACGCGGCGGTACGGGCCGGGACCGCCGCCGGGCTGGTCTTCACCGTGGCGGCGGGCAACCAGGACCGGCCCGCCGCCGACTTCTCGCCCGGCCGGGTGCGGCAGGCGCTCACGGTCGGCGCGACCGACCGCGCCGACCGGCGCTCGGGCTTCTCCAACTGGGGCCCGGGGATCGACCTGTTCGCGCCGGGGGAACGGATCGTCTCGGCGTCGCACACGAGCGATACGGCCACCAGTGCGCGGTCGGGCACCTCGATGGCGGCCCCGCATGTCGCGGGGGCCGCCGCGCTCTACCTCGCCGCGCACCGATCCGCCACTCCGGCCCAGGTCGGTGCGGCGCTGACGGCCGGGGCGAGCGGGGGGCGGATACGCGGCGCGGGCGCGGGCTCGCCCAACCGTCTGCTGCGGGTGGCCAACTGACGTACACCGGGAACAGGCCGACTGGACGGCCCCGCCTACGGACGGGGCCGTTTCCCTTACCCCGCGTTACGAACCGGTAGTTAACGGGAACCCGGATTGTCCGCCCGTTCCGCGGGGGAAGGCTTTCCAGGCGCGCCCCCCATGGCCGACCCCATCCGCCCACCAGAGTGAACGCGGACAGGAGCTGTCATGCCCGCAACCCATCGCCCGGCGGCAGAACCGATACAAAGGACACAAGCCGCCCCAGCGCATCAACCCGCAACGCCGTCAGGTGATCCTATGATCGGTCGCATTCCCATTCTGGATATCCGCCCGCTGATCGACTGCGGCCGGCGCCCCGCCAAGGCGGTGGTGGACGAGACCTTCGAGGTCAGTGCCACCGTGTTCCGCGAGGGCCATGACGCGGTCAACGCCAATGTGGTCCTCCGCGATCCGTCCGGACGCTCGGGGCCCTGGACCCCGATGCGCGAACTCGCCCCCGGCACCGACCGCTGGGGCGCCGAGGTCACCCCCGGCGCGCCGGGCCGCTGGTCGTACACGGTCGAGGCGTGGAGCGACCCGATCGCCACCTGGCGCCACCACGCCCGGATCAAGGTCCCGGCCGGGATCGACACCGATCTCGTCCTGGAGGAGGGGGCGCGGCTGCACGAGCGGGCCGCGGCCGGTGTGCCCAAGAACGAGGGCCGGGAGGCGGTGCTGACGGCCGTCGACGCGCTGCGCGACGAGCGCCGCCCGGTGGCCGACCGGCTCGCCGCCGCCCTCGCCCCCGAGGTGACCGGGGCCCTCGACCGCCATCCGCTGCGGGAGTTGGTCACCGCCTCACGCCCGATGCCGCTCCAGGTGGACCGGGAGCGTGCGCTGTTCGGCTCCTGGTACGAGTTCTTCCCGCGCTCGGAGGGCGCCAGGGTGACCGAGGGGCGGCGGCCGGTCAGCGGCACCCTGCGCACCGCCGCCGAACGGCTGCCCGCCATCGCCGCCGCGGGCTTCGACGTCGTCTACCTGCCGCCGATCCACCCCATCGGCACCTCCTTCCGCAAGGGCCCCAACAACACGCTCTCCGCGGGCCCCTTCGACGTGGGCTCGCCCTGGGCCATCGGCTCGGCCGACGGCGGCCATGACGCGATCCACCCCGACCTCGGCACGATCGAGGACTTCGACCACTTCGTGGCCCGCGCCCGTGAGCTGCGGATGGAAGTGGCGCTGGACTTCGCGCTCCAGTGCTCCCCGGACCACCCCTGGGTCGCCCAGCACCCCGAGTGGTTCCACCAGCGCGCCGACGGCACCATCGGGTACGCCGAGAACCCGCCCAAGAAGTACCAGGACATCTATCCGATCGTCTTCGACCGGGACTTCCGCGGCCTGGTCCGGGAGACCGAGCGGGTGCTGCGCTTCTGGATGGCGCACGGGGTGCGGATCTTCCGGGTGGACAATCCGCACACCAAACCGGTGGTCTTCTGGGAGAAGGTGCTCGGCGACATCCACCGCACCGACCCCGATGTCCTCTTCCTCGCCGAGGCGTTCACCCGCCCGGCGATGCTGAACACGCTCGGCACCATCGGCTTCCACCAGTCGTACACCTACTTCACCTGGCGGAACACCAAACAGGAGCTGACCGACTACCTCACCGAGCTGTCCGGGGACGCGGCGGCCTGGATGCGGCCCAACTTCTTCGTCAACACCCCCGACATCCTGCACGCCTACCTCCAGGACGGCGGCCGCCCCGCCTTCGCGGTGCGGGCCGTGCTCGCCGCCACCCTCTCCCCCGCCTGGGGCGTCTACGCGGGCTACGAACTGTGCGAGAACGTCCCGGTGCGCCCGGGCAGCGAGGAGTACCTGGACTCGGAGAAGTACCAGCTGCGGCCGCGCGACTGGGCGGCGGCCGAGCGCGCGGGAGGGACCCTCACCCCGCTGCTCACCCGGCTCAACCGGGTGCGCCGCCGCCATCCCGCCCTGCGGCGGCTGCGCAACCTCAGATTCCACCACGCTGACAACGACTCCGTCATCGTCTACTCCAAGCGGGCGGGCGACTCGTGCGTGCTCACCGTGGTCAACCTCGACCCCCACCACACCCAGGAGGCGACGGTCTCGTTGAACATGCCGGAACTCGGCCTTCAGTGGCACGAGTCCGTCCCGGTGCGCGACGAGCTCACCGGCGAGACCTACCACTGGGGCAGGGACAACTACGTGCGCCTGGAGCCGGAGCGCCGGATGGCTCCGGCGCACGTGCTGTCCCTGCGACCGTCCTCACCGATCGGAGGGTCACCCACAACATGATCGTCAACGAGCCCGTACCGGACACGTTCGAGGACACGCCCGCGAAGGACCGCGACCCCGACTGGTTCAAGCGCGCCGTCTTCTACGAGGTCCTGGTCCGCTCCTTCCAGGACAGCAACGGCGACGGCGTCGGCGACCTCAAGGGCCTGACGGCCAAGCTGGACTATCTGCAGTGGCTGGGCGTGGACTGCCTGTGGCTGCCGCCGTTCTTCGCCTCACCGCTGCGCGACGGCGGCTACGACGTCTCGGACTACACCGCCGTGCTGCCGGAGTTCGGGGACCTGGCCGACTTCGTGGAGTTCGTCGACGCCGCGCACCAGCGCGGCATGCGCGTGATCATCGATTTTGTCATGAACCACACCAGTGATCAGCATCCGTGGTTCCAGGAGTCCCGCAGCGACCCGGAGGGACCGTACGGCGACTACTACGTGTGGGCCGACGACGACAAGCAGTACCAGGACGCGCGGATCATCTTCGTCGACACCGAGACCTCCAACTGGACCTTTGATCCGGTACGCAAGCAGTACTACTGGCACCGCTTCTTCTCGCACCAGCCGGACCTCAACTTCGAGAACCCGGCCGTCCAGGAGGAGGTACTGGCCGCCCTGCGCTTCTGGCTGGACCTCGGCATCGACGGATTCCGGCTCGACGCCGTCCCATATCTGTACGCCGAGGAGGGCACCAACTGCGAGAACCTCCCGCGCACCCATCAGCTGCTCAAGCGCGTCCGGGCCGAGATCGACGCCCACTACCCGGACACCGTGCTGCTGGCCGAGGCCAATCAGTGGCCGGAGGACGTCGTCGACTACTTCGGCGACTTCGCGGCGGGCGGCGACGAGTGCCACATGGCCTTCCACTTCCCGGTGATGCCGCGCATCTTCATGGCGGTGCGGCGCGAGTCCCGCTATCCGGTCTCGGAGATCCTGGCCAAGACCCCGGCCATTCCCTCCGGCTGCCAGTGGGGCATCTTCCTGCGCAACCACGACGAGCTGACGCTCGAGATGGTCACCGACGAAGAGCGCGACTACATGTACGCGGAGTACGCCAAGGACCCCAGAATGCGCGCCAACCTCGGCATCCGACGACGGCTGGCGCCCCTGCTGGACAACGACCGCAACCAGATCGAGCTGTTCACCGCGCTGCTGCTGTCCCTGCCCGGTTCGCCGATCCTCTACTACGGCGACGAGATCGGCATGGGCGACAACATCTGGCTCGGCGACCGCGACGCCGTGCGCACGCCCATGCAGTGGACCCCGGACCGCAACGCGGGCTTCTCCTCCTGCGATCCGGGGCGGCTGTTCCTGCCGACCATCATGGACCCGGTCTACGGCTATCAGGTCACCAATGTCGAGGCGGCCATGAGCAGCCCGGCCTCGCTGCTGCACTGGACCCGCCGGATGATCGAGATCCGTAAGCAGAACCCCGCCTTCGGGCTCGGCTCCTTCACCGAGCTGCCGTCCTCCAACCCGGCCGTGCTCGCCTTCCTCCGCGAGGCGCCGGCCACCCGGGACGGCGAGGACGACCTGGTGCTGTGCGTGAACAACTTCTCGCGCTTCGCCCAGCCCACCGAGCTGGACCTGCAGGCGTTCGCGGGCCGCCATCCGGTCGAGCTGATCGGCGGGGTCCGCTTCCCGGCCATCGGCGAGCTGCCGTATCTGCTGACCCTGGCCGGCCACGGCTTCTACTGGTTCCGGCTGCGGCGCGCCGAGACCGTGGGGCACTGGGCCGACTGAACCGGCGGGCACCGGCCCGCCGGGTTCCGGCCAGGGTGCGGCCCCGCCCCCCGTCCGTACGCGTCCATCTCGGGCGCGTACGGGCGTTTTCGACCACCCGTCACGGGAACTCTGTACTCACATCCGCCCACGGCGGATCGGATCGCGTACTCCCAGCTCGCCGTACGGACGATCCTCGCCCGACACGTCCCGCACCGTCGCACAGTCAATGCCGCAATCCGGGACACTTTGCCCTGATCAGTCGTGTGCCCGGGGAAAGGACGCGACGCCATGCCGGAAGCTCCGTTCTCCCGGGGGGCACAGCACCCGCCGACCGCCGCACCGTTCGCCACGGCCGCGGGCCCGTCCGGGCTGCTCACCTCGCTCGCGCCACTGCTCGCCGAGTGGCTGCCCAGGCAGCGCTGGTTCGCCGGCAAGGGCCGGCCCGTCACCGGTTTCGCGCTGGTCTGCGTCACCGAGCTGCTGCCGTGGCGGGCGGACGGCGGTACGCCCGGACTGCTCCACCTGCTGGTCCGCGCCCAGCAGCCGGAGCCGCCCGGCCACCGGCACGGCTCCGGCTGCGGCCACCGGCGCGGAGCGGCGGCCAGCGACTGCTACCAGCTCCTGCTCGGGGCACGCCCCACCCTCCCGCCACCGCTGGCCCCCGCCCTCATCGGCCGGCCCCGCGGCGGGCCGCTGGACGGGCAGACGGTGTACGAGGCGCTGTTCGACCCCCGGCTCACCACGCTGCTGCTGGAACGGCTGCGGATGCCCGGCCGGCTCGGCCCGCTGCGCTTCGTACGGGAGCCGTCCAGCACCATCCCGCCGGTGCTGCCGCCCCGGCTGATGACCGCCGAACAGTCCAACTCCTCGGTGGTCTACGGCGATACGTTTATTCTCAAGCTCTTCCGCCGGGTCAGCCCCGGCACCAACCCCGACCTCGAACTGCCCCGCGCGCTCGCCCGCACCGGCTGCACCCGGGTGCCCGCGCCCGCCGCCTGGTTCGAGGCCGAACCGCCCGCCGAGGGCGCCGGACCGCGGCCGGAACCCTTCACCCTGGGAGTGCTCCAGCCCTTCCTGGCCGGTTCCCGGGACGGCTGGCAGCTCGCGCTGGACACCCTGGCCGCCCGGGGCGACTTCACCGGTGCCGCCCGCGCGCTGGGGCGCGCCACCGCCGAGGTCCATCTGGCGATGGCCCGCGGGCTGCCCACCTCCGTACTGCGCCGCCCGCAGATCGAACACCTCGCCGCCGCCATGAGCGAGCGGCTGGACTCGGCCGCCGCCGCGGTGCCCGCCCTCCAGCCGTACCGCACCGCGCTGCACGGGGCGTACGAGGACCTGGCCGCGCTGGGGCGGGCGGGCCGCACCTGGTCCGCCCAGCGCATCCACGGCGATCTGCACCTGGGGCAGGCGCTGCTGACCGGGGGCGAGGGCGGAGGCGGAGGCGGGCGGTGGTCGCTGATCGACTTCGAGGGCGAGCCGTCCCGTCCGCTGGCCGAGCGGCGCCGGCCGCAGCCGCCGGTCCGCGACATCGCGGGCATGCTGCGGTCCTTCGACTACGCGGCGGCCGTGGGATGCCATGAGCACCCGCAGGAGTGGGCGGGCCGCACCCGGGCCGCGTACTGCGCGGGCTACGCGGACGCCTCCGGCACCGATCCGCGCGACGAACCGGAGCTGCTGCGCGCCCATGAGACCGACAAGGCCGTGTACGAGGTGCTCTACGAGGCGCGGCACCGCCCCGACTGGCTGTCCGTCCCCATGACCGCGATCCGCCGCCTCGCCGGTCTCCGTACCTGACCCGCGGGGCCCCGACCCGGGCCAGGTCCCAGCCCCGCGCCGGGTCCCGGCTCCCCCGGACCGCCGCCCGCACGGTCCCCGACCGTTCCCCGACCGCTTCCCGTCCGTTCCTCGACCGTTTTCCGACCGTTCCCCACCTCCGACCGACCCCGACACCCCCGGGAGGACCACCCCGTGACCGCACGACCGCCGTCCGGCCAGCACCCGTCCGACGAGGGGCCCGGCCGCCCGCCCGCCGACACCGGGGATCCCACCACCCCAGCGGCCGGGCGGCCAGGCCCCGGGGACGCCCCGGTGAGGGCCCCGCACGCGGATCCCGCGTCCGCCGAGCCGGCGGGCATCAAGCCCGCGCCCGGCCCGGGGCCCCGCGCCCCCGCCGGGCAGCAGACGCCCGCCGGCACCGGCCGCG
>NZ_BBOX01000287.1 GCF_001553455.1 Streptomyces hygroscopicus subsp. hygroscopicus | reverse complement strand
ACGACGGAGCGGCCGCGGCCGAGCCGGAGGCCGCCGCCGCCGCTCCCGAGCCCGCGCCCCCGGCCGCCGCGCCGTCCGCGCCCCCGGCGGCCCCCGGGACACCGCCCGCGCCGACGGCCGAGGCACCGACCCAGGCCCACTCCCCGGCGTACGGCTATCCGCACGCGGCGACGCCCGACCCCTGGGATCCGCATCGCACCCAGCCCATGCGGCCCCCCGCGGCGCAGGGCGACAGCGGCTACGGCTATGTGCCGCCGCAGGCCCCGGCGTATCCGCAGCCGCCCGCCCAGCCCCCGGGACAGCCCGCCTACGGCTATCCGCCGCAGCAGCCGGCCTACGGCTATCCGCAGCCGCCCGCGTACGGCTATCCGCAGCAGGTGCAGCCGACGGGGCCGGTGCCGCCGCCCCCGCCGCCGGTCCCCGCCCAGGTGCCGGACCCCCATTTCGTGCTGCCGCCGCAGGGGCCGCAGTTCCAGAACCGATGAGGGGCGGGGCCGCGGAGCGGGTGGGTCACACCTTGGACTTGTAGCCCCGGCCCCACTGGAGGCCCCATCCGTACAGCCGGTCCAGCTCCGCCTGGAAGCCGTAGACGTACTTCACCTCACGGCGGACGATCATCTCGCCCTTGACGTTCTCGATCATCACGACGGCGCACGAGCGGGCCTGCGGGGCCCGCTCGTCGAGCGGTATCTCCACCCGCGGCCCATTGCTCGGGTAGAGCGTGACCAGGCCGTGGGTGCGGTCGAAGGCAGGGGTGCCGTCGTAGATGTAGACGAAGACGAGCAGTCGCTTGATGTCGTCCTTGTGGTCCATGTTGACGTAAACCGTCTCACCGGACCCGGAGCCGAACCGGTCGTCCCCGCTGAGCTTGACGTACGGCGCCTCGTTGAGATCGCCGAAGAACTCGCCGAGCGGCTGCACCACGCCCTTGGCGCCGCTCTTCATCTCGTACATGACCGCGAGGTCGAGGTCGACATTGACCATCGCGGGCCCCTGGGCCTGCACCGGCTCGGGCTTGAACATCCGCAGCGGGTGGCGCAGCGAACCGCGCCCCGCCCTGGCATTGAAGTCCGAGGTACGCATCTGCCAGGAGAGGTTGATCCGCAGGTTGCCGGTGGCGGCCCCCTGCTTGGTCAGCGAGATCGTCGCGTTCCGCTTGGTCAGCTCGACCACTCCGGACGCGTCACCGCTGTCGAACTGACGCCACGCGGACCGTCCCCAGTTGCTCCAGAACGCCATGGTGCGCACCCCACCCTTCGTGGCCCCGCTGTCTGAAATCCGTCCAACTACCGCGGGGCGGCCGGGAGGTCGGAAGACCTCGGCCGCCCCGCTCAGAGCGTTCCTCAAACGCCGCCCTGTCACACTCCCGGAAGTCTGGCTCCCGTCATGCCCCCGGCGGCAGGATGTACGTCACACACCCGGGGTCAGACCCCGGAGGTGACTTCCGGCTTCGCCTCGGCGTCCTCGCCGGCGGCCGCCTCCCGGCGGTTGCGCACGACCGAGGACCAGTACGAGGCGCCGATCAGCACGACGCCCACCAGGCCGGTGATGACCTCGTTGATCTCGTACTTGATCGTGGCCAGCAGGATGACCGCCAGCGCGCCGATCGCGTAGTGCGCGCCGTGCTCCAGGTAGACGTAGTCGTCCAGGGTGCCCCTGCGGACCAGGAAGACGGTCAGCGACCGGATGTACATGGCGCCGATGCCCAGACCCAGCGCCATCTCGAAGATGTCGTTGGTGATCGCGAAGGCGCCGATGACCCCGTCGAAGGAGAAGGAGGCGTCGATGACCTCGAGGTAGAGGAACATGAAGAACGCGGCCTTGCCCGCGAGACCGGCCACGGAGGCGCCGGTGGAGCCCCGGGCGCCGCTGGAGCCCTTCGCCTCCCCGCCGTCCTCGCCCTGGCCCTCGGCGCCCGCCGTCTCGTCCTCGTCGTCCTCCTCGTCCTCCTCGAGCTTGTCCTCGAAGTAGCCGGAGACCCCGCCCACGATCAGGTAGGTCACCAGACCGGCGACCCCGGCCAGCAGGACGGTGGCGGTCTTGTCACCGCCGCCGTGGGCCACGTCGGTGGCCACGGTGGTGGCGGCGATCAGCAGCGCGACCAGCGCGACGACGATCGAGAACGTCTCCAGCTTGCCCAGCTTGGCGAGCGGCTTCTCCAGCCACCCCAGCCACTTGATATCCCGCTCCTCGAAGATGAAGTCGAGGAAGATCATCAGCAGGAAGATCCCGCCGAAGGCCGCGATGGCCGGGTGCGCCGCCGTGACCAGGTGCTCGTACCGGTCCTTGTCGTTGATCGCGAGATTGACGGCCTCGACGGGGCTCATCTTCGCGGTGATGGCGACGATGATCACCGGGAAGACGAGGCGCATGCCGAAGACGGCGATCAGGATGCCGAAGGTCAGGAAGATCTTCTGCCAGAAGGCGTTCATCTTGCGCAGGATGCCCGCGTTGATGACCGCGTTGTCGAACGAGAGCGAGATCTCCAGGATCGAGAGGATCCCGACGATCGCGAGCCCCTTCCACCCCCAGAGCACGCCGGCCAAGGCCAGACCGATCACCGTGACGGCGAACGACCAACCAAAGGTTTTGAGGAGCACTGCCAACCCAATCCTTCGTCGTAAGGTCTCCCCCGCGCGCTTTACGCGGCTTTACGAAACGTTGACCCCGAAGTCTAGAGCGATGCCTCGGAGACCTGACGCGTACCCCTGCCCTACGGCCCGGAACTTCCACTCGCCCCCGTAGCGATAGACCTCTCCGAAGATCATCGCGGTCTCGCCGGAGGCGTCCTCGGAGAGGTCGTAGCGGGCCAGTTCCTGGCCGTCCGCCTGGTTCACCACCCGGATGAAGGCGTTGCTGACCTGCCCGAACGTCTGCCGCCTGGCATCGGCCTCATGGATCGAGACCGGGAAGACGATCTTGTCGACCTCGGCCGGGACCTTGGTCAGGTCGATCAGCAGGGACTCGTCGTCGCCGTCGCCCTCGCCGGTGAGGTTGTCGCCGGTGTGCTCGACCGAGCCCTCGGGGCTCTTCAGGTTGTTGTAGAAGACGAAGTACTCGTCGCCGAGTACCCGCCCCGACCGGCACAGCAGCGCGCTGGCATCGAGGTCGAACGGGGCTCCGGTGGTGGAGCGCGCGTCCCAGCCCAGGCCGACGAGCACGTGTGTCAGATTCGGAGCGGCTTTGGAGAGGGAGACATTGCCCCCCTTGGCGAGTGTGACGCCCATTTCGCTGTGTCCTCCCCGGGGTGTTGCGTGGGTGATGCGCGTCCGGCGCCGCACCCCTGCCTCTGGGGTGCAGGGATGCGGCGCCGGAGGTGGCCCCCACAGGGGCCCTTGACGGCCCTCGGCGGCCTCCGTGGCCTCCGATCGGCCTTCGGCGGTGCTCAGACGTTGACGCCGAAGTCCTGCGCGATACCGCGCAGGCCCGAGGCGTACCCCTGGCCGATGGCGCGGAACTTCCACTCCGCCCCGTTCCGGTACAGCTCGCCGAAGACCATGGCGGTCTCGGTCGAGGCGTCCTCGGAGAGGTCGTAGCGGGCCAGCTCATTGCCGTCGGCCTGGTTCACCACGCGGATGAAGGCGTTGCGCACCTGGCCGAAGCTCTGCTGGCGGGTCTCGGCGTCGTAGATCGACACCGGGAAGACGATCTTGGCGACATCGGCGGGCACGGCCGCCAGGTTCACCTTGATCTGCTCGTCATCGCCCTCGCCCTCACCGGTGAGGTTGTCACCGGTGTGCTCCACGGAGCCGTCGGGGCTCTTGAGGTTGTTGAAGAAGACGAAGTTCTGGTCGTTGGCGACCTTGCCCTCGGCATTGGTCAGCAGGGCGCTGGCGTCGAGGTCGAAGTCAGTGCCCGTGGTGGTGCGGGCGTCCCAGCCCAGACCCACGACGACCGCGGTCAGGTTCGGGGCTTCCTTGGTCAGCGAGACGTTGCCGCCCTTGCTGAGGCTGACTCCCACGAGTCCTCCCAAAAAGGTTCGTCAGGAGCACTGCGTGCCCCTTCATCGAAGGTTTCCCATCAGGATCAACGCGTCGATCCTAGTGAGCGGTTCCCGGCCCCTACAGGCTTTCGAGGGCCTTGACGTAGTCGTTTACAGGGTTTCGAGGGCCTTGGCGTAGTCGTTCAGGTCCCGGGCGTCGGGCAGCCCGTTGACGACCGTCCAGCGCACCACACCCTCCTTGTCGATCACGAAGGTGCCGCGCACCGCGCAGCCCTTCTCCTCGTCGAAGACGCCGTAGGCGCGGCTGGTCTCGCCGTGCGGCCAGAAGTCCGACAGCAGGGGGTACTCCAGCCCCTCCTGCTCGGCGAAGACGCGCAGGCTGAAGGGCGAGTCGTTGGAGACCGCCAGCAGCTGGACGTCGTCGTTGACGAACGTGGGCAGCTGGTCACGGAGGGCGCACAGCTCGCCGGTGCACACGCCGGTGAAGGCGAACGGGTAGAAGAGCAGCACGACGTTCTTCTCGCCCCGGAAGTCGGAGAGCCTGACCGACTCGCCGTGCTGGTTCTTCAGCTGGAAGTCGGGGGCCTTCGCGCCGACCTCTATCGCCATGGGAGACATCCCTTCGCTCACGTTGGAAGATCACGCTGAATGATCATGTGGTGCGCCTCCACCCTACGCGCAGAGCCCCCCGCCGGACGGGACCGGAGGGGGGCTCTGGAGTGTGGATTCGCCGGCCTCAGCGCTTGCCGGTGCGCGCGGCCTTGGGCGTGACCAGACGGCTGCCCGTCCAGTCCTTGCCCGCGTTGAAGCTCTTGGTCTGGGACAGGCCGGCGGTGGTCGCGGCCTCGTTGATGTCGCTCGGCTCGACATAGCCGTCACGGCCGGTCTTGGGCGTCAGCAGCCAGACCGGTGCGCCGTCGTCGATCATCTGGATGGCGTCCACCAGCGCGTCCGTCAGATCGCCGTCGTCCTCCCGGAACCACAGCACAACGGCGTCGGCCACATCGTCGTACTCCTCGTCGACGAGCTCCTGGCCGGTGATCTCCTCGATGGCCTCGCGGAGCTCCTGGTCGACATCGTCGTCGTAGCCGATCTCCTGGACCACCTGATCGGGCTGGAAACCCAGCCTCGCGGCAGGGTTGGTCCGCTCCTCCGCGTGGTCCGCGGTCGCGCTCACGGATTGCCTCCTGTCATCTTGCGTTCACTCTTCGAGTCTGCGGGGCCCGCGCGCGTACGCGAAGGCTTGGGCGTAGTCCACACGGGCCGGGCGGATCGCGCAAGTACCCGGCCAGCGATCCCGCCCAAACGTTGACGTGTCGCCGCAACTCCATCGCGGAGGAACGGCACGCAACGCCGCACGGCCGACCGTATTGCTCAAAGATGTCCGGCTTACGTGTGTGTATCGCCACCCTACGCCGACCCGGTGCCGAACGGTCGTACGCAGACGGCCCCGGTCGTGGGCGTAAGGTTGCGAACCGGCCGTCACACGCCGAACGGCCGCCGGAGCGCCCGACTCACCCGGTGATGGTTACCACTGGGTAGAGGTGACGCATCCCGTACCCGAGGTACACGATGGAGAGCGGCGCGACAGCAGCAGAGCACGAATCCATGTGCGTGCACAGCACGACCGAAAAGCGAAGGAATAGCGTGGCTTCCGGATCCGATCGCAACCCGATCATCATTGGCGGCCTTCCCAGCCAGGTCCCGGACTTCGATCCAGAAGAGACCCAGGAATGGCTCGACTCGCTCGACGCAGCCGTCGATGAGCGAGGCCGGGAACGTGCCCGCTACCTGATGCTTCGCCTGATCGAGCGCGCCCGCGAGAAGCGGGTCGCCGTGCCCGAGATGCGCAGCACGGACTACGTCAACACCATCGCCACCAAGGACGAGCCGTTCTTCCCCGGCAACGAGGAGATCGAGCGCAAGATCCTTAACGCGACCCGCTGGAACGCGGCGGTGATGGTCTCCCGGGCGCAGCGTCCGGGCATCGGGGTCGGTGGCCACATCGCCACCTTCGCCTCGTCCGCCTCGCTGTACGACGTGGGCTTCAACCACTTCTTCCGCGGCAAGGACCACGACAGCGGCGACCAGATCTTCTTCCAGGGCCATGCCTCCCCCGGCATCTACGCCCGTGCCTTCCTGCTCGACCGACTGAGCGAGGCCCATCTGGACGGATTCCGTCAGGAGAAGTCCAAGCTCGGTCACGCGCTGTCCAGCTATCCGCACCCTCGGTCGATGCCGGACTTCTGGGAGTTCCCGACGGTCTCCATGGGCCTGGGCCCGCTCGGCGCGATCTTCCAGGCGCGGATGAACCGCTACATGGAGGCCCGCGGCATCGCCGACACCTCGAACTCCCACGTCTGGGCGTTCCTGGGGGACGGCGAGATGGACGAGCCCGAGTCGCTCGGCCAGCTCTCCCTGGCCGCCCGTGAGGGCCTGGACAACCTGACCTTCGTGGTCAACTGCAACCTGCAGCGGCTGGACGGCCCGGTGCGCGGCAACGGCAAGATCATCCAGGAGCTGGAGTCGCAGTTCCGCGGCGCCGGCTGGAACGTGATCAAGCTGGTCTGGGACCGCACCTGGGACCCGCTGCTGGCGCAGGACCGCGACGGCATCCTGGTCAACAAGCTGAACACCACGCCGGACGGCCAGTTCCAGACCTACGCGACCGAGACCGGCGCCTACATCCGCGAGCACTTCTTCGGCGACGACCAGCGGCTGCGCAAGATGGTCGAGGGCATGACCGACGACCAGATCCTGCACCTGGGCCGCGGCGGTCACGACCACAAGAAGATCTACGCGGCGTACGCGGCGGCCAAGGCCCACAAGGGCCAGCCGACGGTGATCCTCGCGCAGACGGTCAAGGGCTGGACGCTCGGCCCGAACTTCGAGGGCCGCAACGCGACCCACCAGATGAAGAAGCTCACGGTCGACGACCTCAAGCGCTTCCGCGACCGGCTGCACCTGCCGATCCCGGACAAGGAGCTGGAGTCCGGCCTGCCGCCGTACTACCACCCGGGCCGGGACTCGGAGGAGATCCAGTACATGCACGACCGCCGCAAGGCGCTGGGCGGCTACGCGCCGACCCGTGTCGTGCGCGCCAAGCCGCTGCAGCTGCCGGGCGACAAGACCTACGCGGCCCTCAAGAAGGGCACCGGCCAGCAGCAGATCGCCACCACCATGGCGTTCGTGCGGCTGCTGAAGGACCTGATGCGGGACAAGGAGATCGGCAAGCGGTTCGTGCCGATCGCGCCCGACGAGTACCGCACCTTCGGCATGGACTCGCTCTTCCCGTCCGCGAAGATCTACTCCCCGCTGGGCCAGACGTACGAGTCGGTCGACCGTGAGCTACTGCTCGCCTACAAGGAGTCGCCGACCGGTCAGATGCTGCACGACGGCATCTCCGAGGCGGGCTGTACGGCCTCGCTGATCGCGGCGGGGTCCGCCTACGCCACGCACGGCGAGCCGCTGATCCCGGTCTACGTCTTCTACTCGATGTTCGGCTTCCAGCGCACGGGTGACCAGTTCTGGCAGATGGCCGACCAGCTGGCGCGCGGTTTCGTTCTGGGCGCCACCGCCGGCCGTACGACCCTGACCGGTGAGGGTCTGCAGCACGCGGACGGCCACTCCCAGCTGCTGGCCTCGACCAACCCGGCGGTCGTCGCCTACGACCCGGCGTTCGGCTTCGAGATCGCCCATATCGTCCAGGACGGTCTGCGCCGGATGTACGGCGAGAACAGTGAGGACGTCTTCTACTACCTCACCGTCTACAACGAGCCGATCCAGCACCCGGCCGAGCCCGAGAACGTGGACCGCGAGGGCATCCTCAAGGGCCTCTACCGCTACCGCCAGGGCGAGAAGGGCGCCCACGCGGCGCAGATCCTCGCCTCCGGTGTCGCGGTGCCGTGGGCCCTCGAGGCCCAGCGGATACTGGCCGAGGACTGGGACGTCAAGGCGGACGTCTGGTCCGCGACCTCCTGGAACGAGCTGCGCCGGGACGCCGTCGAGGCGGAGGAGCACAACCTGCTCCACCCCGAGGAGGAGCAGCGCGTTCCGTACGTCACCCGGAAGCTCGCGGACGCAGAAGGCCCGAAGGTGGCCGTCTCCGACTGGATGCGGGCGGTTCCCGACCAGATCGCGCGCTGGGTGCCCGGTGCGTACCAGTCGCTGGGCGCGGACGGCTTCGGCTTCGCCGACACGCGCGGCGCGGCGCGGCGCTTCTTCCACATCGACGCCGAGTCGATCGTGCTGGGTGTGCTGACGGAGCTGGCGCGCGAGGGCAAGATCGACCGCTCGGTGCTGAAGCAGGCGATCGACCGCTACCAGCTGCTGGACGTGGCCGCGGCCGACCCCGGCCCGGCGGGCGGCGACGCGTAGCCGTCTGCGACGGCGATGAGCACCCGGACGCGGGGGCGGGCTGGATCCAGCCCGCCCCCGCGTTGTCGTATGCCCCGGCGCCCCCTGACATGCCCCGTCGCCCCTGTCGCGCCTGGGGCGGCGCCCCAGGCGGCCCCAGGGGCGACGGGGGCGGCTGCGGGAGGGCGCGGCGCCGCCGCGCCCTCCCGCAGCCAGGACCAGGGGTTTTCGCCCGGTCCCCGGTCCTCGGCCCCTGCGCCGGACCTGGCTCGGCTGGTTCGCCAACCCGGTCCGGCGCCCGGCCCCGGCCGGGCCCCCGCCCCTGGAAGACGTGCCGTCCTCGGCCGACGGCGGGACACCACTGACCGAGGACGCCCATGCCCGCCGCGAACGGACGGGCTCCCCCGGCGGTTCCCCGGGACCCGGGAGCAGTGCCCCGGGATCCTGGAGCAGTGCCCCGGTGTCCGAGGGCGGAAGCCCAGGGTCCGAGGGCGGAGCCCCAGGAACCGGGAGCGGCGCCCCGGGGGCCGGGGACGGAGCCCCAGGAACCGGGAGCGGAGCCCCGGTACCCGAGGGCGGCGCCCCGGTACCCGAGGGCGGTGCCCCGGGATCCGGGGGCGGTGCCCTCTGAGCCCCGGGCAGTGCGGCCCCGTGAGGCACGCGGTGCGGGTCAGCGCTCCCAGATCTTGAAGGCCCGTACCTGGTACGGGGTTTCCGGGGCCCAGGAGCCGGTGGGGTAGGTGCGGAACTCGGCCGTCTCGGCGCATTCGCGGCTCTGGTACGCCGTCACCGGGCGGCCCGTGCGGTTCGCCAGCGAGGCGGCGGTGGTGCCGGACGGCAGCGGCACACAGCTTTCGATGTCGACTCCGGCCAGTTCATGGGTCTGGCGGGCCCCGGTGAAGTCGCCGCCGCGCCACAGGCACAGCTGGCCGGTGCCGCAGCTGCCCAGCCGCGGTGGCGCGGCGGCCCATGCGGCGGCGGCCGGGACGAGGGCGGCGGTGAGGGCCAGGGCCGGGACGGCGGCCTTAATGATCTTGCGCATGACGTTTTCGCTCCCCGTGTGGACAAAGCAGAACGGGAGCCAGCCTGTCGCCGGCTCCCGTCCGTCACCATGGGGTCGATCAAGGTCCACCCTGATAGGGGGTGGACCGCGGGGGTCAGATGTGGACGGCCCCGCCGGCCGCCTCCGCGTTGTCCCCGCGCTTGGTGAAGCCCGCGACCAGGGCCGCGACCGCCGAGACGACGGCGGCGACGGTGAAGGCGAGGCCCATCCCTGACACGAAGGTGTCATGCGCGACGGCCGTGATCTTCGCCGCGATCTCCGGCTGCGTGCCCTTGGGCACCGGCGCGATGCCGACCTCGACGGCGTCCGACGCCTTGGACGCCGCACCCTCGGGCATCGGCGGCAGCCCGGCACCGGCCCACTTCTCCGGCAGCGTGTCGTCCACCTTGCCCGCCATGACCGCGCCCAGCACGGCCGTGCCGAGGCTGCCGCCGACCTGCATCGCGGCCTGCTGGAGGCCACCGGCCACACCGGCGTGCTGGATCGGGGCGTTGCCGACGATGACCTCGGTGGCGCCGACCATCACCGGGCCGAGGCCGAAGCCGAGCAGGGCGAACCACACCGACATCTCGACACTGCCGCTGTCCACGTCCAGCCGGGAGAGGCCGTACATGGAGACCGCGGTGATCACCATGGAGATCACCAGCGGCAGCCGCGGGCCGAACTTGGTGATCAGCGCACCGGCCAGCGGCGAGGCAATGATCATTGTCGCGGTGAGCGGCAGCAGCCGCAGCCCGCTGTCGACGGGGCTCAGCCCGTGCACGTTCTGCAGGTAGAAGGTGACGAAGAACAGCCCGCCCATGAAGCCGAAGGCCATGAGCACCATCAGCACGCTGCCCGCGCTCAGCGCCACCGAACGGAACATGCTGAGCGGCAGCAGCGGCTCCGGCGTCCGGCCCTCCCAGAAGACGAAGACGGCGAAGCAGACCGCCGCCAGGCCCAGGAAGAGCAGTGTGCGCTGGTCGCCCCAGTGCCAGTCGGCGGCCTTGATCAGCGCCCAGATGAGGCAGAACATCGCACCGGACAGCAGCACGATGCCGGGGATGTCGAAGGACCTGGGGGCCTTCTCGGCCCGGTGGTCCACCAGCAGCAGCAGACCGAGGACCAGGGCCAGCACGCCGACGGGCGCGTTGATGAAGAAGACGGACTGCCAGTTGACGTGCTCGACGAGCAGTCCGCCGACGATGGGCCCGGCGGCGGTGGAGGCGCCGATCACCGCACCCCAGATGCCGATCGCCATATTGAGCTTCTCGGCGGGGAAGGTGGCGCGCAGCAGTCCGAGCGCCGCGGGCATCAGCAGCGCACCGCACAGGCCCTGCAGCACCCGGAACGCCACGACGAGCGAGACCTCGCTCGAGAAGCCGATGGCCGCCGAGGAGAGGGCGAAGCCGACGACGCCGATCAGGAAGGTCTGGCGGTGGCCGAAGCGGTCACCGAGCTTGCCCGCCGTGATCAGCGCGACGGCGAGGGCCAGCAGATAGCCGTTGGTGATCCACTGCACCTCGGCGAGCGAGGCGCCGAGGTCCTTCTGGATCGCCGGGTTGGCGATGGCGACGATCGTGCCGTCGAGGGCGACCATCGTCACGCCGAGGGCGACGGTGAGAAGCGTCAGCCATGGGTGACCCCGAAGCCCCTTGGGGGCTTCGGCTATGGGAGGTTCCGGCGCCGAATCGGCGACGGTGGTCGAAGACGTCATGATGCGAGGCTAATGTCAGCGTCTGACAAATGACAAATTGATTCATCCGCTGGTGGCTGACGCTTTTTCTCACAGGTATCCTGAGCAGCCGTAACGCGCCCCGAACGCGGCAGAAAGCGAGCCGACAGGTGACAACGGACGAGGCAGTGGCGGACCCGGCGACGCCTCCACCGGCAGGGCTGCGCGAGCGCAAGAAGCGGCGGACACGAGGCGCCCTGATGCGCTCCGCACTGGAGTTGTTCACCCGTCAGGGGTACGAGCGGACCACGGTCGACGAGATCGCCGACGCGGTCGACGTCTCCCAGCGCACCTTCTTCCGGTACTTCGGCAACAAGGAGGAAGTCGCCTTCGCCACCCAGGAGTCGGCCGAGCGCCACTTCTTCGCCGCCCTGTGCGGGCGCCCCGCCGACGAGGCCCCGCTGACCGCGCTGCGCCACGCGGTCCTCGACGCCTGGGGGGCCACCGGAGACGCCATCGAGCAGATGGTGCCGCCCGAGCTGCACATGCGGATGTACCGGTTGATCGAGTCGACGCCGAGCCTGCTCGCCGTGCATCTGCGCCGCACCGCCGAGCTGGAGGAGCGGCTGGCCCGCGAGATCGCCCGCCGCGAGGGGCTGGACATCGACACCGACCCGCGGCCGCGGCTGGTGGTCGCGATGTTCGGCGGGGTGATCCGGGTGGCCGGGAAGCTGTGGGTCGAGGGCCAGGACGACAGCACGGTCACGCTGCGGGACATCACCGCGTTCCATCTTGATTACGTGGGCCCCGCCCTCGCCGAACAATGGGACAAATAGCACCAATTCCGGCATTGGTCCCAGGAATTCCCTCCCTCAAACGTGAGATGAATCACGGCATTTGGCACCGGGTGCCGCGCTTCTCCTAGGGTGTTCCGCGGTGACTTCCTTCTCGGAGCTCGGCTCCCCCTCCCCCGGTTCCGCCGCCTGGCGCGCCCTGCTCGCGCTGGCGGTGGTTTTCGTCCTCCTGGCCACCACCGGCTGGACCGCCGTACGAAGCCACGCAGGAGCCCCGGACCCGCTCTCCGCGTCGGTCGACGCCTGGCGCCACGGCACGCTCGGCGGCCGTGCGCTGCCCGATCCGTACGGCTCACCGCGTACGCTCAGCCGCTGGTTCGACTCGCTCACCAAGGCCCAGACCGACCGGCTGGTGCGCCGCTACCCGCTGACCGTCGGCAATCTCAACGGCGCTCCGGTGGCCCTGCGCTACCGCGCCAACCGCGTCGCCCTGGCCCAGGCGCGCACCGCCGAGCGCAAGCGGATGGACGACCCCCGGCTGACGCCGCTGGGCCGGGCCGACGCGGCCCAGCGGATGCACCGCTACCAGGATCTGCTGCGCGCCGGGCGGCAGATCTTCTCCTTCGACCCGTCGGGCGCCGGACGGGCCGCCGAGGTCTTCGGCGACCTCGCCCACGCCAACCGGGTCTCGATCGTGGTGCCGGGCGTGGACACCAACATCCTGACGTTCGAAAAGACCGGGCGCCCGTACACCGCCACGGTCGGGATGGCCCGTGCGCTCTACGAGAACGAGCGGTCCCACGCCCCGGACATCAAGACCGCCGTGATCGCCTGGGCCGACTACACCTCCCCCGCCGGGATCGGCATGGACGCGGCCACCGGCAAGCTGGCCGCCCAGGGCGCGGTGCGGCTGCGCGCGGTGGTCAACGCGCTGCCCTCGCTCTCCCGGGTCTCGCTGATGTGCCACAGCTACGGCTCGGTGGTGTGCGGGATCGCCGCCCGCGACCTGCCGCCCAAGGTCACCGATATCGCGGTGGCCGGCAGCCCCGGCATGCGCGCCGCCCACGTCTCGGATCTGGGGACCAGCGCCCGGGTGTGGGCGATGCGCGACTCCGGCGACTGGATCGAGGACATTCCGCATCTGGAGTTCGGCGGGCTCGGCCATGGCGCGGACCCGCTCTCCTCCGGCTTCGGCGCCCGGGTGCTGTCCGCGGCCGGGGCCGATGGGCACGCCGGATACTTCGAACCGGGCACCACCAGCCTGGACAACTTCGCACGGGTGGGAATCGGCGCCGTCACGTCCGTGAGCTGCGGCAACGGTGACGACTGCACCGCGGGGCTGCGCTGAGGCCGGACGGAAACACCGGAAACTCTAGTGACGCGCGTAGCCGCAAAGGGGGACGGGCGGCCCGCCGCCGCAATACGATGAGCCGCATGGGTGATGTGCTGGCCGGTTTTCAGACCGTCTGGGAGTTCGACACCGACTCCGTGCTCATCCGCTTCGAACGGGGGATCCGCACGCCGAAGCTGCTCCAGGCGCTCGGCGAACGCCGCATCCCCTTCGAGGCGCTGTCCGGGGTGGAACTCACCCCCGGCAAACGGGGCACGGTGGTGCTGCGCGCCGTGCCCAGACCGGGCGCCGACCCGCTGATGGACGCCGCCGACGGCCAGCTCAAGGAGGCGTACGACCCGTACCGCCTGGTGCTGCCGGCCGAGCGGGAGACGCTCGCCGACTACTACGCCGAGCAGCTCCGCGGCGTCCTCGGCCCCGACGCCGCCACCCCCGCCGAGACCCACCTGGTGACCGTGCCCGCACCGCCGCTGTCCTTCAAGGCGTACGACGGCAAGGCGTCCTTCGACGGCAAGGCGGTCTCCTTCCGCTGGTTCTGGACCGGGGCCTCCTCGGAGAAGTGGAAGGCCGGGGACCAGCGCTTCCGGATCGACGAGCTGACCGGTGTGGAATGGCGTTCACCGGAGAGCCGGGGCTCGGCGGGCACCGCCCCCAAGGACGACCCGGTCAACGGGGGTGGGCTCGAAGGCGGTTCCGCCAGGGGCGGCACGGCCAGGAACGGCACCGGCAAAGGCTCCCCCAAGGGCGGTGGCCACGGCCATCTGCGACTGCTGCGGCGCTCCGCCGAGAACCAGCCCGCCGGCCGCGCCGACAAGGACCCGGCGGCCGTCGTCTTCGGAATGGGCTACGGCCTCGTCCACCAGTCGCTGCCGTTCGCCGCGGCCGTCCTGGAGGCCATCCGGGTCTCCTCCCCGGTGCCGTGCACCGAGGGCGCCCCGGCCCCGAACCGGGCCGCCGCCCCGCGCCGCGACCCCGCCGACATCGCCGAGCGCATCCGTCACCTGGGCGAGTTGCACACCGCCGGGCTGCTGACCGACGACGAGTTCAGCGCGAAGAAGGCCGAGCTGCTGGCGGAGCTGTAAGTGGCCCCGCCCTCCTCCGCACCGGCGGACGCGGCCGCCGGCCCGGCGTCCACCGCCGCCTCCACCGCGCACCAGAGCCTGCCCAAGGTCGCCCGGCGGCACGCGGGCGCCCTCGCCCGCGCCCTGGTGACCCCCAGCTATCCGGCGACACCGCTGTTCGCCCAGTCGCCCCGGCGCTGGCTGCGCCGGGTGCCCTACGGCGTGGCGGTGATCCTCACCACCATCCTGGTCCCCACCTCCGCCCAGGTCCTCTCCCACGACTACGGAGTGGGCGGCGGTCTCGCCACGCTGATCGGCATCGCCCAGGCCACCCCGCTGCTGCTGTCGGTCACCCGCCCGCTGCAGGCGTGGTGGATCGTCTTCCTCACCGATGTCGCCTGCGCCCTGCTGGTGCTCGGCACCGCAGATCTCGACCACCGGGTGTGGCCCTGGCCGCCCGGCGCCATCATCGGCTACCTCTTCCTGCTGCTCGCCCTCGCGCTGCGCGAACCGCGCCGCACCCTGGTGGCGGTGTGGCTGGTCACCGGCGCCGCCGGGCTGGTGCTCGGGATGGCCTTCCCGGAGCAGAGCAACGGCAGCAACGTGGTGCTGTTCGTGCTCGGCGGGGTGGTGCTGCTCGTCGCCGGCGCGCTGCGCGAACGCGGGGACGCCCAGCGGCGGCTGGCCGAGCAGGAGACCATCAGCGAGGCCGAACGCGCCCACCGCACCCTGCTGGAGGAGCGCGCCCGGATCGCCCGGGAGCTGCACGACGTGGTCGCCCACCACATGTCCGTGATCACCGTGCAGGCGGACAGCGCCCCGTACCGGATCGGCGGGCTGCCCGCCGACGCGGAGCGGGAGTTCTCCACCATCGCCGCCACCGCCCGCGAGTCCCTCGCCGAGATGCGGCGGCTGCTGGGCGTGTTGCGCAGCGAGGAGACCCGCGATGAGCGGGCGCCGCAGCCGGGTCTGCGGCAGGTGCCGCAGCTGGTCGAGGCGACGGTGCGGGCCGGCATACCGACCACCCTGACCATCGCGGACGACGTGGCCGGCCTGGAACCGCTGCCGCAGGCCGTGGGGCTGTCCGCGTACCGCATCGTGCAGGAGGCGCTGGCCAATGTGGTGCGGCACGCACCGGGCGCCGCCACCCGGGTGGCCGTCTCGGCCGAGGACCGCTCGGCGCTGACCCTGCTGGTGGTCAACGGCCCGCCGGCCGGCGCGCCCGCCAAGCCCCTGGAGACCAGCGGCACCGGCCATGGCCTCGTCGGCATGGTCGAACGCGTACGGCTGGTCGGCGGCACGCTCGACACCGGTCCGCTTCCCGACGGCGGCTTCCGCGTCGCGGCCCGGCTCCCCCTGACCGACCTCGAAGAGACGGACCGCTCATGACCATCAAGGTGATCATCGTCGACGACCAGGCGATGGTGCGGGCGGGGTTCGCCGCGCTGCTCGCCGCGCAGAGCGACATCGACGTCGTCGGCGAGGCGCCCGACGGGCGGGAGGGTGTGCGGGTCAGCCGCCGGACCCACCCCGACGTGGTCCTGATGGACGTCCGGATGCCCGAGATGGACGGGCTGGCGGCGGCCCGGCAGCTGCTGGACCCGCCGCGCGGGGTCACCCACCGGCCGAAGGTGCTGATGCTCACCACCTTCGACGTGGACGACTACGTCTACGAGGCGCTGCGCGCCGGGGCCAGCGGTTTTCTGCTGAAGGACGCCCCGCCGGCCGATCTGATCTCGGCGGTCCGGGTGGTGGCGGCGGGCGAGGCGCTGCTCGCCCCCTCCGTCACCCGCCGGCTGATCGCCGACTTCGCCCGCCAGCGTCCCGCCCCGCGCCGCGACGGCCCCGCCCTGCTGCGCGGCCAGCTGACGCCGCGTGAGACCGAGGTGCTGGAGCTGATCGCCCGGGGCCTGTCCAACCAGGAGATCGCCGAGTCGCTGGTGCTCGCGGAGCAGACGGTGAAGACGCACATCGGCCGGGTGCTGGCCAAACTCGGCCTCCGCGACCGCGCCCAAGCGGTGATATTCGCCTATGAGTCGGGTCTGGTGACGCCGGGCGCCCAGTGACCCGGCCGGGCGGCCCGGATGGGCCACCCCCTACTGGGGTATGACCTCCCACTTGGCACCGGGGGGTGACGTACCGCCACCCGAGGACTCCTTACCTTTCCCTCCGCCACCGACGGAAGAGGGAAGACCCGGCCATGTCCCAGACGCCATCCACCAGGCACTACGCGCGACGTCTGATCACGGCCGCGCTCACCGTCACCGTCATGGCGGGGACGGCCGGCTGGACCGTGGCGCACGAGGAGCGGGCCGTCACCGGGCCGCCGCCCGGAACCGCCGCCTGGCGGTCGGACCACTCGCTGGGCGGGGCCGGGCGCGAGCTGCCCGATCCGGCCACCGCCTCGCCCGCCGGGATCGCCCGGTTCTTCGGCCGGCTCACCGACGCCCAGCGCGAGGCGCTGGTCATCCGGCATCCCGAGGTCGTGGGCAATCTGGACGGCGTACCGGCGGCGGTGCGCTACGCGGCCAACGCGCGGGCGATCCGGGCCGCCTGGCGCACCGAGCGGAAGGCCGATCCGAAGAGCCCGCTCGCCGCGCGATACGCGGCGCTCCTCGAGCCCGGCCGGCAGATCCTCGCCTTCGATCCGCGCGGACGCGGCCAGGTGGCGGAGGTCTACGGGGACCTGACAACGGCGCGGCGCACCGCCGTGATCGTGCCCGGCTCGGACATCGACCTGACCGACTTCGACCGCGCGGGCGACCCGTACGGCACCCCGGCCGGGATGGCGCGGGCGCTGCGGGCGCGGATGGCCGAGGACGCGCCCGCCACCCCGACCACCGTCATCGCCTGGGTCGGCTACACGACCCCGGTCGGGCTGGGCCCGGACGCCGCCACCAGCCGGCTGGCCAGGGCGGGCGCGCCCCGCCTGGACCGGTTCCTGGCGGGGCTCGCCGTGACCACCGCGGCGACCGCCGACGCCCCGCCCGCCGTCTTCTGCCACAGCTACGGCTCGGTGGTCTGCGGGCTGGCCGCCTCGGCGATGGACCGCACCCGCGTCTCCGACCTGGTGGTGCTGGGCAGCCCGGGGATGCGCGCGGACAGCGCCGAGGGACTGGGCACCGGGGCCCGGGTCTGGGCGGCGCGGGACCGCACCGACTGGATCCGGCGGGTGGCCGGCTACGACCTCCTGGGCCTGGGCCACGGCGCGGACCCGACCGATCCGTCCTTCGGCGCCCGGGTGGTCTCCGCCGAGCGCGCCGAGGGCCACACCGGCTACTTCGCCCCCGGTACGGACTCGCTGCGCAACTTCTCCCGGATCGCCCTCGGCGACTTCGACGGCGTCCGGTGCGCCTCGCAGGCTCACGACGGCCCGGACTGCCGCGATGGCCTGGTCTGACCGCCGCCGCCCCGGCGCACTGGTCGCGCTGAGCGCGTATCTCTTCGCGGCGGACCGCCCGGCCCAGGACGCCGACGGTGCGACCGCCGCGACCCGCCGGGCGGTGCTGCGACGCGCCGCCGTCGCGGCGGTCGCGCTGTGCGTGACGACCGCGCTGGAGATCGGCTGCCGCTGAACCGCGCCGCCAGAGCGCCAGGGCTGCGGTTCGCACAGCGGGGGTCGCCCTCGTCGCGGGCGCCCAGCCGGGCCGGACCGAGCTGAACCGAGCCGGACGAGCCGGACGAGCCGGAACCGGACCGAGCCGAACCGGACCGAGCCGCACCGAGCCAGGCCGGACCGAGCCGAGCCGGGCCGGGCCGGACCGAGCCGAGCCGGGCCGAGCCGGGCCGGGCCGGACCCAGCCGGGCGGGACCCACCCGGACCAAGCCGAACCCAGCCAGAACCGGGCCAGACCGAGCCGGGCCAGGCCCAGCCGAACCGGACCCGGCCGGACCGAGCCGAACCCAGCCGGAACCGGACCGGGCCGAACCGGACCCAGCCGGACCGAGCCGGGCCGGACCCAGCCGAACCGGGCCGAACCGAGCCAGACCAGCCGAACCGGACCGGACGAGCCGGAACCGTACCGAGCTGAACCGGACCGCACCGAGCCGGACCAAGCAGGGCCGGAACCGAGCCGAGCCGGACCCAGCCGAACCGGACCGAGCCCAGCCGGGCGCAGCCGGACCCACCCAGCCGTGGCGAACCGAGCCGGATCCAGCCGGACCGGACCGAGCCGCACCGAGCCAGGCCGGGCCGGGCCCAGCCGAGCCGAACCCTGCCAGAACCGGGCCGGACCCAGCCGGACCGGACCTAGCCGCACCGAGCCGAGCCAGGCCGGGCCGGACGAGCCGGAGCCGAACCGAACCGGACCCAGCCAGATCGGGCCGGGCCCAGCCGGGGAGCTAGGCGCGGGCCGTGCTCGTCGCGCTCATGTCGGCGTAGCGGGCGCCCACCACCTGTCCGGCGATCGGCTCCAGCGCGGCCAGCTCGTCCGCGCTCAGCTCGATCCGGGTCGCGGCGGTGTTCTGCTCGATCCGGGCGCGGGTGCGGGTGCCGGGGATGGGCACCACGGCGAGCCCGTGCACCTGGGCCCGCTGCTGCACCCAGGCCAGCGCGATCTGGGCGAGCGTGGCCCCGCGCGCCTCGGCGATCGTGCGGATGGGCTCCAGCAGCGCCGCGTTGGCCGCCGCGTTGTCGCCGGTGAAGCGCGGCTGCCGGCGGCGGAAGTCGTCCTCGCCCAGTTCCCGTTCGGCGTTGACGAACGAGCCGGTCAGGAAGCCGCGGCCGAGCGGGGAGTACGGCACGAAGGCGACGCCCAGCTCGGCGGCGGTCGCCACGACGCTGTTGCCGCCGCCGTCCTCCACATCGCGGCTGAACAGGGACCACTCCGACTGCACCGCCGCGATGGGATGCACCGCGTGCGCCGCGCGCAGCTCGTTCGCCGTGACCTCGCTGAGCCCGAGGTGCTTGACCTTCCCCTCGGCCACCAGCTCGGCCATGGCGCCGACGCTCTCCTCCAGCGGCACCTCGGGGTTGCGCCGGTGCATGTAGTACAGGTCGACGTGGTCGACCCCGAGGCGGCGCAGACTGCCCTCGATGGCCTGGCGGATGTAGGGGCGGTCGTTGCGGATCGCCTGGTTGCCGAACGGGTTGTTCTCGTCGCGCACGATGGAGAACTTGGTGGCCAGGGTGATCCGGTCCCGGTTGGCCCGGACGAAGGGGGAGATGAACTCCTCGTTCCGCCCGAAGCCGTAGACATCGGCGGTGTCGAGCAGCGTGACCCCCAGTTCCAGGGCCCGCTCCAGGGTCGCCCGCGCCTCCGCCTCGTCGCGGGTCGGTCCGTAGGCCCAGCTCATGCCCATGCAGCCCAGGCCCTGGACGCCGACCTCGGGTCCACCGGCGCCCAGGCCGACGGTCGCGATCGTCTCGTTGGTGCTGTCGCTCATACGGGGCTCAAACCCTCTCCGACGCCCTCCGGGCGTCAGCGTAGACATCGATCTTGTAGTCGAGGACCTCGAGCGTGCTCTGGAGTTCGGCGATCCGTTCCCGCACGTTCTCGCGGTGTGTGGTCAGCAGCTGCTCGCGCTCGGCGAAGGTGTGCCGGCCCTCCCGGACCAGCTCGGCGTAGCGGACCATGTCCGCTACCGGCATCCCGGTCAGCCGCAGCTTGCCGACGAGGTCGAGCCAGTCCAGGTCGCGGTTGGTGAAGCGGCGCTGGCCGGTGTGCGTGCGGTCCACGTGCGGCATCAGTCCGATCCGCTCGTACCAGCGCAGGGTGTGCGCCGTCAGCCCGGTGTGGGCGGCCACCTCACTGATCGTGTAGCGGTCCTGCCCGGTGGGCCGGGGGTGCTTGCCGGTCTTCGCCCAGATGCGCCGCACCTGCGCCGGAGCGCTCTCCATCACGGTCATGCCGATTCACCTCTCGCGTCGTCGATCCGCGCATCTCGTCGACGTCGTCAACGCTATGGACTTGGAGTGCACTCCAAGCAAGCGGAAGTTTTGGCGGAATCTTGGGTGCCGCGAGGCCGTCCGGCGCCCGGCACTAGGCTCTGGGGCATGGAGAGCCTGCGGATGATCGAGAACTGGCCGGTCCCGACGGCGGCGGCCGCCGTCGTGAGGGCGGACGGCACCCTGGCCGGATCGTACGGCCCGACCGGCCACCGTTTCCCCCTCGCTTCGGTCACCAAACCGCTCGCCGCGTACGCCGCGCTGGTCGCCGTCGAGGAGGGCGCGGTGGAGCTGGACGAACCGGCGGGGCCCGAGGGCTCCACGGTGCGCCATCTGCTGGCGCACACCTCCGGGCTCGCCTTCGACGAGCACCGGTCGGTCGCCGCGCCCGGCAACCGCCGGCTCTACTCCAACGCGGGGTTCGAGGTGCTGGGCGACCATATCGCCAAGGCCACCGACATCCCGTTCCCGGAGTATCTGCGCCAGGCGGTGCTGGAGCCGCTCGGCATGACCGCCACCGAGCTGTCCGGCTCGCCCGCCAAGGACGGCGTCTCGACCGTGGAGGACCTGGTGCGCTTCGCGGCGGAGCTGCAGGCCCCGCGGCTGCTGGCGGCCGAGACGCTGGCCGGGGCCACCTCCGTGGTCCATCCGGGGCTGACCGGTGTGCTGCCCGGCTACGGACACCAGAAGCCCAACGACTGGGGACTCGGCTTCGAGATACGCGACGGCAAGTCGCCGCACTGGACCGGCGCATCCTCCTCGCCCCGCACCTTCGGCCATTTCGGCCAGTCCGGGACGTTCCTCTGGGTGGATCCGGACGCGCGTGCCGCCTGCGTCACCCTGACCGACCGGGCCTTCGGCCCCTGGGCGATCGAGGTCTGGCCCGCGCTGACCGACGCGGTCCTGGCGGAGCTGGGCCGGGGCCCGTCGTCCCGGGGCGGCGGTCAGCCGTAGACCGGCTCCGCGCGCATCTCCCAGACCAGCAGCTCCGCGGGGCCCTCGGCCCGCCCCTGAAGCCCCCGCGCGCCGGAGATCCGGGCCGCGTCGCCGGGGGTGAGGGTCTCCCCGCCGATCCGCACCGCACCGCGCACCACGTGCGCGTACACCCACGGCGCGGCCGGCAGCGCGATGCGCTCGCCGGCCGCCGGCCGCCGGATGTGCAGCACCGCCTCGGTGCGCTCCAGCGCGTACGGGGTGCCGTCGGCGATGCCGCGCACCACCTCGTACCCGGGGTCGGTCGCGGCGTCCGGGCCCGGCACCAGCCACATCTGGACAAAGGTGAGGGGTTCCGCGCCCGCGTTGCGCTCGGTGTGGCGCACCCCGCCGCCGGCGCTGAGCCGCTGCACATCGCCGGGCCGCACCACGGTGCGCGCTCCGGTGGAGTCCTGGTGGGTCAGCTCGCCCTCGACGACCCAGGTGACGATCTCCAGGTCGCGGTGTGGATGTTCGGCGAAGCCCGCCCCGGGGGCGAGCCGCTCCTCGTTGCAGGCGACCAGGGACCCGAACCGCACGTTGTCCGGATCGTAGTGTCCAGAGAAGGAAAAGGCGTGGCGCGTCTCGATGCCCGCGTCCTCCCCGCCCGGATACCGTGCACCGGACCGCTGTATCCACATCACCCGGTCCACGGTAGTGCGCCCCGGACCCGTCCCCTCTGCCGCCTCCCTACCGCCTCCCCAGTCCCGGCCCCTACCTCCGCGTAGCCTCCCGCCCCCAGCGCTCACCACCCGATAAGGCAGTCTTGTCCTCGTGCCTGAACCAGCCTCGAACACCCCGCATCCGCACAGTGCCACCCTGCGCCGCCTGGAGAAGTCCTCCGGGAAGCTCGCCGCCAGCGCCATCGCGCGCATGGACGAGCAGCTGCCGTGGTACCGCGCGATGCCGCCCGAGAACCGCTCCTGGATCGGGCTGGTGGCACAGGCGGGCATCGCGGCCTTCACGGAATGGTTTCGCCACCCCGAGGCACCCCAGGCGATCAGCACCGATGTGTTCGGCACCGCCCCGCGCGAGCTGACCCGGGCGATCACCCTGCGGCAGACCGTGGAGATGGTCCGTACCACCATCGAGGTCATGGAGTCCGCGATCGACGACGTGGCGGCCCCGGGCGACGAGTCGGTGCTGCGCGAGGCGCTGTTGGTGTACGCGCGGGAGATCGCCTTCGCCACCGCCCAGGTGTACGCGCAGGCCGCCGAGGCGCGCGGCGCCTGGGACGCCCGGCTGGAGTCGCTGGTGGTCAACGCGGTGCTGTCGGGGGAGGCGGACGAGGGGGCGCTGTCCCGCGCCGCCGCCCTGGGCTGGAACTCCCCCGAGCATGTGTGCGTGGTGCTGGGCACCGCCCCCGACGGGGACAGCGAGCTGACGGTGGAGGCGATCCGGCGGGCCGCCCGCCACGCCAAACTCCAGGTCCTCACCGGGGTGCTGGGGGACCGGCTGGTGGTGGTCGCGGGCGGCTCGGACAATCCGCTCCAGGCGGCGAAGGCGCTGATCGGACCGTATGCCCCGGGTCCGGTGGTGGCCGGTCCCGTGGTCTCCGACCTGCTGGCCGCGACCCGCTCGGCGGGGGCGGCGGCGGCCGGGCTGAAGGCGTGCACCGCATGGCCGGACGCCCCCCGTCCGGTGCTCGCGGACGATCTGCTGCCCGAGCGGGCGATGGCCGGGGATCCGGCCGCTCGCGAGCAGTTGGTGGAGGAGATCTACAGACCGCTGGAGGAAGCCGGGTCGGCGCTGCTGGAGACGCTGAGTGTGTACCTCGAACAGGCGAGCAGTCTGGAGGGCGCGGCCCGGATGCTCTTCGTCCACCCGAACACCGTGCGCTACCGGCTACGACGTGTGACCGACGTCACCGGGTGGTCGCCCTCCGACGTCAGGTCGGCGTTTACGCTGCGCATAGCCCTGATCCTGGGCCGTCTTGCCGATGCGAACATATTGCCCTGACCGTTTGTCGGACTCCCACAATTCCCCTGACCGTTCTTCGTCCTTGTCCTCACGGGCGGGCCGGACCACCCACAAGAGAGAGTGTGAGAGTGCTCGTACTCGTCGCTCCCGGCCAGGGCGCTCAAAAGCCCGGCTTCCTGACCCCGTGGCTCGATCTCCCCGGCGTCGCCGAACGCCTGACGTGGTGGTCGGCCGTCTCCGGTCTGGACCTCATCCACTACGGCACCCAGGCCGATGAGGAGGAGATCCGCGACACCGCGGTGGCCCAGCCGCTGCTGGTGGCCGCCGGTCTGGCCTCCGCCCACGCACTGTTCGCCGAGGGCATCGAGGGCGCGACCGGTCTGGCGCAGCTGCCGAACCGTATCGGCGCGGTCGCGGGCCACAGCGTCGGCGAGATCACCGCGGCCGCGGCCGCCGGTGTGCTCAGCCACGAGGCGGCCATGGTGCTGGTCCGCCGGCGCGGACTGGCCATGGCGGAGGCCGCGAGCCGCACCGAGACCGGTATGGCCGCCATACTGGGTGGTGAGCATGACGATGTCGTCGCCCACCTCGACAAGCACGGCCTGACCCCGGCGAACGTCAACGGCGCCGGGCAGATCGTGGCCGCGGGCACCGCCGAACAGCTGGCGGCGCTGGCCGAGGACAAGCCGGAGGGGGTGCGCCGCGTCGTACCGCTCAAGGTGGCCGGCGCGTTCCACACCGACCACATGGCACCGGCGGTCGCCGCGCTCGAGGCTCTGGTCCCGGGCGTTCCGGTGGCCGATCCGCGCACGGCTTACGTCTCCAACCGCGACGGCGGGGTCGTGGCGTCCGGCACCGAAGTGGTCGAGCGACTGGTCGCCCAGGTGTCCAACCCGGTGCGCTGGGACCTGTGCATGGAGACCTTCCAGGAGTTGGGCGTCACGGCGCTGATCGAGGTGGCCCCGGGCGGGACGCTCACCGGCATCGCCAAGCGCGCCCTGCCGGGCGTCGCCACCCTGGCGCTGAAGACTCCGGACGATCTCGACGCGGCCCGTGCGCTGATCGGCGAGCACGCCGCCCCCGCCGTCGACACACCGGCCGAAGAGGAGCCCCGAGAAGCATGACCGCGAAGATCAGGCCCAGCAAGGGCGCCCCGTACGCGCGCATTCTCGGCGTCGGCGGCTACCGGCCCACCCGGGTGGTGCCCAACGAGGAGATCCTGAAGCACATCGACTCCTCGGACGAGTGGATCCGCACCCGTTCGGGCATCGCCACGCGTCACTGGGCCGGTCCGGACGAGACGGTCGCCGCCATGTCCGTGGAGGCGGGCGGCAAGGCCATCGCCGACGCGGGGCTGACGCCCGAGCAGATCGGCGCCGTGATCGTCTCGACGGTCTCGCACCTCAAGCAGACCCCGGCGATCGCCACCGAGATCGCGCATCTGCTCGGCACCGGCAAGCCGGCCGCGTTCGACATCTCGGCGGGCTGCGCGGGCTTCGGCTACGGGCTCACCCTCGCCAAGGGCATGATCACCGACGGCACCGCTGAATACGTGCTGGTCATCGGCGTCGAACGGCTTTCCGACCTGACCGATCTGGAGGACCGGGCGACGGCCTTCCTGTTCGGTGACGGCGCGGGCGCCGTGGTCGTCGGCCCCTCCAAGGAGCCCGCGATCGGCCCGACGGTCTGGGGCTCGGAGGGCGACAAGTCCGACACCATCAGCCAGACGCTGCCCTGGGACGTCTACCGCGACCAGTCCGCCGCGGACGTGCGCTACCCGGCGCTGCGCCAGGAGGGCCAGGCGGTCTTCCGCTGGGCCGTCTACGAGATGGCGAAGGTCGCCCAGCAGGCCCTGGACGAGGCCGGGGTCGCCGCGGACGAACTCGACGCGTTCATCCCCCACCAGGCCAATATGCGGATCATCGACTCGATGATCAAAACCCTCAAGCTGCCGGAGCACGTCACGGTCGCCCGTGATGTGGAGACCACCGGCAACACCTCGGCCGCCTCCATCCCGCTCGCCATGGAGCGGCTGTTGGCGACGGGGCAGGCGAAGAGCGGCGACACCGCGCTCGTCATCGGATTCGGAGCGGGTCTCGTCTACGCAGCGACGGTCGTTACCCTCCCTTAGGCTCCATAGTCCATACCCACGCAGCCCCGCAGAAGTCGGATGCTGCGCCACCACCGCAACACACTGAAGAAGGAGCGCCGCAATGGCCGCCACTCAGGAAGAGATCCTCGAGGGTCTCGCCGAGATCGTCAACGAGATCGCCGGTATCCCGACCGAGGACGTCCTGCTGGACAAGTCCTTCACCGACGACCTGGACGTCGACTCGCTGTCCATGGTCGAGGTGGTCGTCGCCGCCGAGGAGCGCTTCGACGTGAAGATCCCGGACGACGACGTCAAGAACCTCAAGACGGTCGGCGACGCCGTCGACTACATCCTCAAGCACCAGGGCTGAGCTCTCGGGGCCGGTTGTCGCCACCCAAGCGGTGGCATATCCAGCACCTTCTACACGTGGAGTAAGAATTCCTGTGAACTCGACCAATCGCACCGTGGTCGTCACCGGTGTTGGTGCCACGACGCCGCTGGGTGGCGACGCCCCATCGACCTGGGAGGCCCTGCTGGCCGGCCGGTCCGGGGTCAGCCTCCTGGACGAGGAATGGGCGGCCGAGCTGCCGGTCCGCATCGCCGCGAAGATCGCGGTGGAGCCGGGCACGATCATCCCGCGCCCCCAGGCCCGCAAGCTCGACCGTTCCGCGCAGTTCGCCCTGATCGCGGCCCGTGAGGCATGGGCGGACGCGGGTTTCACCGCCAAGGCGGGCGAAGACGCCTCGATCGACCCCGACCGGCTCGGCGCGGTCGTGGCCTCCGGCATCGGCGGAGTCACCACCCTGCTCGAGCAGTACGACGTGATGCGCGAGAAGGGCGTCCGCAAGGTCTCCCCGCACACCGTGCCGATGCTGATGCCCAACAGCCCGGCGGCGAACGTCAGCATCGCCCTCAACGCCCGCGCGGGCGCGCACACCCCGGTGAGCGCGTGCGCCTCCGGCGCCGAGGCCATCGGCTACGCCATCGAGATGATCCGCACCGGCCGCGCCGACGTGGTCGTGGCGGGCGGCACCGAGGCGTCCATCCACCCGCTGCCCATCGCCGCCTTCGGCAACATGATGGCGATGTCCAAGAACAACGACGACCCACAGGGCGCCTCGCGCCCGTTCGACGTCGACCGCAACGGCTTCGTGATGGGCGAGGGCTCGGGCGCCATCGTCCTGGAGTCGGCCGAGCACGCCGCCGCACGCGGCGCCCGGGTGTACGCGCAGGCCATCGGCCAGGGCATCTCGGCCGACGCCCACCACATCACCCAGCCGGAGCCGTCCGGCAACGGCATCGGGAGCGCGCTGCAGAACCTGGTGGAGCACACCGGCCTCAACGGTGCGGAGATCGCGCACGTCAACGCGCACGCGACCTCGACGCCGCAGGGCGACCTGGCGGAGCTCAAGGCGCTGCGCAAGGTGTTCGGCGACGACGTGGACCACATGGCGATCTCCGCCACCAAGTCCATGACGGGCCATCTGCTCGGCGGCGCGGGCGGTGTGGAGACGGTGGCCAGCGTGCTCGCCCTGTACCACCGGATGGCCCCGCCGACGATCAACCTCGACACGCTGGACCCGGAGGCGGACGCGGACGTCGTGACCGGCGAGGCGCGGGCGCTGCCGGGCGAGGGCCCGATCGTGGCGCTGAACGACTCGTTCGGCTTCGGCGGCCACAACGTGGTGCTGGCCTTCCGCACGGTCTGACCGCCTGGCGCTCCGACGCGCGGATCGACGGGTGCGGCCCGTCCCCGGCTCCGGCCGGGGACGGGCCGCTCGTGTGTCGGGGCCGCGTCCGTTGCGGGGGCGTCTTCAGGGGGGCCTCTTGAGGGGCGTCCTCGGGAGGCGTTCTCAGGAGGCGTTCTCAGGGGAGCCCTTCAGGAGGCGTCTTCAGGGAACCTCTTCGGGGCCCGTCGGAAGGCGCCCAGGAGCCCCCTCCAGGGAGCTTCTTCGGGGGCCCTTCAGGGGGCTTCGCCGTCGAAGCTGGCGAAGTACGAGGCCACCATGTCCTCGTCGCCGTGGCCCGCCCCGGTGGCGCGGCGGAACCGCTCGGCCCCCGCGGCCGTCACGTCCAGCCGCACCCCCGCGCGCCGACCCGCCTCCACGATCAGCCGGGCGTCCTTCTCGGCCGTCTTGGTCGCGAAGCTGGGCTCGAGGTCGCCCCGGAGCAACTGGGCCGACTTGGCCCGCATGTAGCCGTTGTCCAGCGGGCCGCCCTCCACCGCGTCCAGGAAGTGCTGCCAGTCCACGCCCAGCCCCTTGGCGAGGGCGAGCGCCTCCGCGGTGCCGTGGGTGACGTTCAGCACCCAGCTGTTGAGCACCAGCTTGAGCCGGGTGGCGGCGGCCTCCTCGGCGCTTTCGCCGACCCACACCGTACGGCTGCCGATCGCGTCGAAGACCGGCCAGACGACCGGGCGGACGGCGTTGGGTCCGGAGGCCAGCACCAGAAGCTGCCCGCTCTCGGCGGGCTGCTTGGTGCCGAGGACGGGCGAGTCGATGAGGGCGAGATCGTTCTCGCGGGCGAACGCGGCGAGCGATTCCAGGGCGTCGAGCCCCGCCGTGGTGGCCTGGGCCCAGACGGTGCCGGGGCGCAGCGCGGGGGCGGCCTGCCGCATCGTCTCGAGGGTCGCGGCGCCGTCGTAGAGGATCGTCAGGACGGCATCCGCGCCGTCCACCGCCTCGGCCGGGGTGTCGGTGACGCGTACGCCGTCCGCGGTAAGCGGCTCGGCCTTGGAGCGGGTGCGGTTCCACGCACGGACGTCGAGCCCGGAGCGGGCGAGATTGCGGGCCATACCGGAGCCCATGATGCCGGTGCCGAGGACCGCGACGGACGTTGCCGGGAGTTGTTCGGTCATCTCGCCACGCTAAAACGTCGAAGGCTCCGGGCGCGGGAAGCGTAGGAGCCGGTGGCGGTGCGTCAGGCGCCCGGACGGCGACGGCCCGGTAGGGGTGGCGGGCGGCCCGGCGCGGCCGACGGACCGCACGGCACGGCTGGCGGGTGACCCGGCGCGGGTACCGTCGGCGGACCGCCCGGTGCCGCCGTCAGACGGCCCCGGTGCCGCCCTCAGACGACCTGGTGCAGCCAGCGGACGGGCGCGCCCTCACCCGCGTAGCGGAACGGCTCCAACTCGTCGTCCCAGGGCTTGCCGAGCAGCTTGGCGATCTCCTCCTCCAGATCGCTCTCGCCGCGGGCGGAGCGGGCGAGGGCGGCGCGCAGCCGGTCCTCGGGGATCAGGATGTCACCGTGCATTCCGGTGACCGCGTGGAAGATGCCCAGCTCCGGGGTGGAGCTGTAGCGCTCGCCCTCGGCGGTGGCGCAGGGCTCGGCGGTCACCTCGAAGCGCAGCAGATGCCAGCCGCGGAGCGCGGACGCCAGCTTGGAGGCCGTACCGACCTCGCCCTGCCAGGAGAACTCGGCCCGCCAGGTGCCGTTCGCGGCGGGCTGTTTGATCCAGTCGAGGGTGACGCGCACACCGAGGACGCCCGCGATGGCCCATTCGACGTGCGGGCACAGCGCGCGCGGAGCGGAGTGCACATACAGAACTCCACGTGTCGTCACCGGGGCCTCCTGTGCGGTTGAGGTGCGCCTTCCCCAGCGGCCTCGCGCCCGTACCGGTCCCGCCCGGGACATCGGATCACATTCTGCCCTAGTGATCACTCCCACACCAGTCTCGACGTTACCTTCAGTGAAATTTATCGTGCAGAATTCTCTAGAAACTGGACAGGATGTGACGTGGCGTAAGGTTCTGTGTACCGCACAGCGCGCCAAGCCGCAGGGACGACGCTCATCCGGCACAAGAAAAACGTACCGTGCGCGACAGCCGGAAGAGTGACGTACCGTCGGTCCGGATAGATATCACCCAACAGCCGGAGGGGGAACAGCCATGCGGGCCAGCGCTGCACGCCGGAAGCGACCGGCGGCCGCTTCCTCGACCACGCGTGCGGTCGCGCGCCCGACCCCGCGCACCATGTCGCGCACGGCCGGACGCACCGGCGCCGTGCTGTTCACCGCCGCCGCCGTGCTCAGCTCGGCGGGCTGTTTCGGCAGCTCGGACGGCCCCTCCCGGCACGGGCCCGACCGCGCCGAGAAGACCCCCGGCGCCAAGCGCGCGATCGTCTGGAACACCCGGCCGAGCTCGATCGCCTCCCTGGGCGATTCCATCACGCGCGGCTTCGACGCGTGTTCGGTGCTCTCCGACTGCCCCGAGGTGTCCTGGTCCACCGGCACGGATGTGCAGAGCCTCGCCCAGCGGCTGCTGCCCGCCGCCACCGCCCGCGCGGGGACGCACGCCTGGAACTTCGCCAAGACCGGCGCGGTCGTGGCCGACCTCCCCGGCCAGATCGAGGCGGCCGCGGCCCACAAGCCGAAGCTGATCACCGTGATGATCGGCGCCAACGACGCCTGCCGGGACTCGGTCGAGGACATGACCTCCGTCGAGCAGTTCCGCACCACCTTCACCTCCGCGCTCACCCGGCTGCGCCGCGATCTGCCGAAGACCCAGGTGTATGTGGCCAGCGTGCCGGATCTGAAGCGGCTGTGGTCGGAGGGACGGAAGAACATCTTCGGCCGCCAGATCTGGAAGCTGGGCATCTGCCCGTCGATGCTGAAGGACTCCGACGCCCTGGACGCCGCCTCCAACGCCCGGCGGCAGCAGGTGGCGGACCGCGTGACGGAGTACAACAAGGTGCTGAAGGACACCTGCGGGCGGGATGTGCTGTGCCGGTTCGACCCGGCGGTGCACGAGTACCGCTTCACGTCGGCCGAGCTGAGCAAGTGGGACTGGTTCCACCCCAGCAAGGCGGGCCAGCAGCAGCTCGCCGACATGGCCTACCGCCGCATCACCGCCTCCACGTCCTGAGCGCGGGCCGAGCGAAGCGTTTCCGGCCCACTGTGGTCCGTCCGATCCGTCCGATCCGGCCGATCCGGACGGGCCGGCCGGTCCGACCGGGCCACGGTGGCCAGGCGGACGCCCGGCCGCAGACCGTCCGGTCAGCGCGTCGGCGCCGCCACCGGCACCGAGAAGCGAAGCGCTTCCAGCCCACCATGGCCCCGAAGGTCCAGACGGTCCGGCCTGTCCGACCGGGCCACGGCGGTCAGGCGCGCGCCCGGCCGCAGGCCGTCCGGTCAGCGGGTCGGCACCGCCACCGGCACCGGCACCGAGATACGGCGGTCGGCCACGCTGCGGCCCGCCTCCGCCGTATAGCCGCCGGGGACCAGCCGCCAGGCGTTCCGCTCCTCGTCCCAGACCTCCGCCGCCCGGCGGGGCAAGGTGATGGACGCCTCCGCCGTCTCCCCCGGGCCCGCGGTGACCGGGGCGAAGCCCGCGAGGCGCCGCACGGGGCGCTCCTCGCCGTCGTCCTCGGGCACGGTGAGATAGATCTGGACGACCTCCCGCCCGGCCCGCGCCCCGGTGTTGCGGACCCGCACGGTCACGGTCCCCAACGCCTCGTCGTCCTCCCCCGCGTCGCGCCCGCCGGCGGCCCGCGCGGGGGTGAAGCGCACCGCCTCGTACGCCCAGTCGGTGTAGCCGAGGCCGTGCCCGAACCAGTACGCCGGGGCGGCGCCCTGGCGCCGCTCCCATGCCCGGTAGCCGATGAACAGGCCCTCCTCGTAGACCAGCCGGCCCCCGCTCGGGGTCACCTCGCGCACCGGGGCGTCCGCCAGCCGCGCGGGCCAGGTCGTGGGCAGCCGGCCGCCGGGCTCCTCCGCGCCCAGCAGGACATCGGCGAGCGCGGCCCCGGCCTCCTGGCCGGGGAACCAGCTCAGCAGCACGGCGGCGACCTCCTCCCGCCAGTCCATCTCGACCGGGGAGCCCGCGTTGACCACCACCACGGTGGGGGTGCCGGTGGCGGCGACCCGCCGCACCAGCTCGTCCTGACGGCCCGGCAGCCGCAGGTGCCGGCGGTCGAACCCCTCGCTCTCGACCCGCTCGGTGGTGGCGACCACCACCACGGCGGCCTCGGCCGCCGAGGCCGCGGCGACGGCCTCCTGGATCAGCTCCTCGGCGTCCCGCTCCGGGGCCCGGTGCATCAGACTGAAGCAGACGGCGTCGAGGAGGGCCTCCTCGGGCCGCGCCACCGCGCAGCTGAGGCTGACCTCCACCGGTACGCCAGCGGTGAGCCGCACCTGTCCCCGCGGCACGGGTGAGCCCAGGAACGCCTCGAAGGGGTCGTCGACGGCCGCCGGGAGCTGCTCCCCCTCGAAGAGCACCTGCCCGTCCACGACCAGCCGGAGGCCGCCCAGCCCCCTGGTGCCGAAGGTGTGCGCACCGCTCTCGCGCGGGGTGAAGGTGCCGACGGTCTCGACGGTGTGCAGCTCCTCGTAGCTCACGCCGGCGGGGAAGTCGCCGATCCACTGCACCTGCCCGCTGGGCAGCCGCGACTCGCCGAGCACCCGCCCGTCGGCCGCCCGGACCACGGCGCGCAGCTCGAATCCCCGGGCGGCCGGGGCGAGCTCATCAGTGGGGTCGGCGCCCACGGCATAGCTCAGCGCGACGTCCGGCGGCAGGGCGGCCCGCAGCCCGTCGAGCGGTGAGACCACATGGTCGGGGAAGACGACCGCCGAGCCGCCGCCCAGCACCCGGGCGTCGCGCGCCGCCGCGCCGATCAGCGCCAGCGACCGCACCCCGCCGGGGCCGCCGGTGCCGAGGGGCAGCACCGCATCCCGGCCGCCGGCGGCCTCGTTCCGCAGCAGCACGAAGGACCGCCGGGCGATCTCGCGGGCCAGCGCGTCCCCGTCGATCGGGCCGGGCCGGTCGGCGGGGGCGACGGCCGGAGCCGCTCCGTCCAGGGCGCCGACCCGGGCGGCCAGGGTGAGCAGCCGCCGCACCGCCCCGTCCAGCTCCGCCTCGGTCACCCGGCCCTCGCGCACCGCGGCGGCCAGCGCCTCGCCGTAGACGGTCCGCGGACCGGGCATCGCGACGTCGAGCCCGCCCTTCAGCGCCCGCACGGTGTCGCGGGCGGCCATCCAGTCGGAGACGATGAAGCCGTCGAAGCCCCATTCACCGCGCAGCACGCCCTGCTGCAGCCGCCGGTGCTCGGTCATGGTGGAGCCGTTGACCCCGTTGTAGGCGGCCATGACGCCCCAGGGGCGGGCGTTCT
>NZ_BBOX01000286.1 GCF_001553455.1 Streptomyces hygroscopicus subsp. hygroscopicus | reverse complement strand
GTTGACCCCGTTGTAGGCGGCCATGACGCCCCAGGGGCGGGCGTTCTTGACGATGGTTTCGAAGGGCGCGAGATACAGCTCGCGCAGCGCCCTCGCGCCGACCTCGTTGTTGACGGTGAAGCGCTCGGTCTCGGCGTCGTTGGCCACGAAGTGCTTGACGGTGGTGCCCACTCCGCCCTCCTGCACCCCCGTCACATAGCCGGTGCCGATGGCGCCGGTCAGATACGGATCCTCGCTGTACGCCTCGAAGTGCCGCCCGCCGAGCGGGGAGCGGTGCAGATTGACCGTCGGCGCGAGCAGCACATGGACGCCCTTGCGCCGCGCCTCCTGCGCGAGCAGCCGGCCCGCGCGCCGGGCGAGCTCCGGGTCCCAGGTCGCGGCGAGGGCGGTGGGGCTGGGCAGGGCGACGGAGGGGTCGTCGGCGGTCCAGTGGACGCCCCGGACGCCGATCGGGCCGTCCGACATCACCAGGGAACGCAGCCCGATCGCGGGGACGGCGGGCAGGCTCCACATGTCCTGCCCGGACAACAGCCGCGCCTTGGTGTCCAGATCGAGGAGGCCGAGGGCCTTCTCCACGGCCTCGGCCGTGCCGTCGCCCCGTGCCCTGCCGTCGTCGCCGATCGCGTGCGCCATCGCTCGCCCTCCCGGTGCGGGTCCCGTCCGGCCCTCGTCTCCCGTCCGGGCCATCGTGGACCCGAAAGCCTGTCACCAGGTAGGTACCGTTATCGTTTCGTTACCAAACATGCTCTACGGTACGACCATGCACAGGGCGACGGAACGCGGTACCAGACGGGGTGAGGAGCGACGGGCGGAGATCGTCCGTTCCGCGCTCGAAGTGATCGCCGAGCGCGGCTACCGGGGCGCGACCCTCGGCGCGGTCGCCGAGCGGGTGGGCCTCACCCAGCAAGGGCTGCTCCACTACTTCCCCACCAAGGAATCCCTGCTCATCGCCGTGCTCGAGGAGCGCGACCAGTGGGACACCGGCTCCGCGCGGCGGGGCGGCGGGGAGGCGTGGCCGCTGGACCTGCTCGCCGCCCTCGTGGAGTACAACGCGATGCGCCCCGGTATCGTCCAGACCTTCTCCGCGCTCCTCGGCGAGAGCGTCACCGACGACCACCCGGCACGCGGCTTCTTCACCCAGCGCTACGAGAAGGTGCGCGCCGACATGGCGGCCACCCTGCGCGGCGAGTTCGGCGACCGGCTCCCCGGCGGGCTCACCCCCGAGGCCGCCGCGCCGCTGGTGGTGGCGGTGATGGACGGACTCCAGTTCCAGTGGCTGCACGACCGGGACGCGGTGGACATGCCCGCCCTCTTCCGGACCTTCGTCTCCCTGCTGGGGCAGGGAGACGAAGGCGGGTGAGGCCGTTCCGGCGGCTCAGTCGTCGGCCGCCGCGGCCGACGGACGGCTCACTCGACGCGACGGGCGGCAGACGGCTCAGCGGTCGCCGCGGCCGAAGGCCGTTCCGGCGGCTCAGCGGTAGCCGCGGCCGACGGACGGCTCACTCGTCGCGACGACCGGCAGACGGCTCAGTCGTCGGCCGCGAGCAGCATGACCTCCCGATCGGCCCGGGCCACGTTCATCGGCATCGACACCGGCGTCGGAATCGCCGTCGGAGCGAAGGTGTCGCCGCCGGCGAACTTCAGCAGCGTGCCCTCGGCGTCCGCCGGCCCCCGCACGTACCGCCCCACGCCCACCCCGTCGATCACCCAGCGGTGCCGCAGTCCGTCGCAGACCGCGTCGTACCCCCCGAGTCCGTGACGCTCCTGACCCTGGGTGAGGGTGACGAGCACGCTCGCCCGGGGGATCTGCGAGCCGTCCCGGACGCAGCGGTAGCTGCCGTACAGCGTGACGGAGCCGTCCGGACGGACGTCTCCGGTGCGGTCGATGGTCAGATCGTCGGTCCAGATCATGGGCCGGTGGGGCAGGGCGAACCGCTCCCCCCGGGCGGCCGGATCCGCACCGGGCCGCAGTCCGGGGCGGTCGGACTCGCCGGACGCGGCGTGGGCGGCGGGCGCCGCCAGAAGGAGAACGGTGAGGGCGCCGAGGGCGCGGCGGCGATTGCGCATGGACGTACGTACCTCCGTGTACGGGAACGGATTTGCCCCGTACAGCTACCGGGCGATCGAACCCGTCCGGGGGAACCTCACCCCCGGGGCGGCGTGTCCGACGCCGCCCAACGGGTGGTCGCCGGGCGCCCGGTTGACCCCGTGGCGCCCTTACGGTGCTCAGCACACCTCGGCGCCGTACGGCCAAGGCCGCCCCGGCGCCGTACGGTCAAGCCCGCCTCGCGCGCCATGACTCAGCCCGTCCCGGCGGCGTACCCGGGCCGGCCTGCCCCCGGCGCCGTACGGCCGGCCCGCCCTGACACCCCATGACTCAGCCCGCCCTGACGCCCCATGACTCAGCCCGCCTCGGCGCCGTACCCGGCTCAGCCCGCCTCGGCCAGGGCGTCGCGTGCCGGGTCGCCCCGCAGCCCGGGGGCCAGGGTCAGGGTGACGGCGGCGGAGACCGCCGCCATCGCGGTCATCGCCACGGCCGGCGAGGTGGGCTGGGCCAGCGCGCCCGCCAGGGCGGCGGACACGCCCTGCATGGTGAGCATGCCGGAGGAGTGCAGCCCCAGGGCCTGGCCGCTCATCTCGTCGGGGGTCAGGGCCATCAGCCGCTGCTGGAGCGGCAGCGTGGCCGAGAAGCCCACCGAGGCGAGGACGACCGCGGCCAGGGCGAGGGGCAGCGGCGGGTGCAGGGCGAAGACCAGGTACGGCGCGGCGAGCAGCAGCCGCAGCGGCGCCGCGAGCCGCTCCCGCCGGTGCGGCGGCAGGAGCCGTCCGGTGAGCACGTCCCCCATCAGCATGCCGAGGGAGCCGACGGCGAAGAGCAGTCCGGCGTGTTCGGGGGCGTAGGGCACGAAGAGGGATTCACAGCCGACGATCAGCCCGTTGGGTACCCAGAGCGCGTAATAGACGTGGCGGCGGGGTGCGGAGGACCACAGCCGCGCGTTGACGCGCCAGGTCTCGGCGACCGAGGGCCGTCCGCCCGCCCGCGCCGGGCGCCCGCTCAGGCCCAGCCGGGCGGTGACGGCCGCGAGCAGGTACAGGGCGGCGGCGGTGAGCAGGGTGCCGCGCGCCGAGAGGGCGGTCACCAGGGCGCCGCCGACCGCGTATCCGCCGATCTGCATCGTGCCGCTGGACATGTTGATCAGCGAGCGGCCCAGCGGATAGCCGTCCTTGGGCAGGATCTCGGTGAGCAGCCCGTAGCGGACGGCGCCGCCGAGGGAGGCCGCCGCGCCCAGCCCGAGCACGATGGCGAGGATCGCCGCCACCGGCAGTCCGGGGAGGGCCGACGCGGCGGTCCCCAGGGCGAAGAGCGCCGCCAGTCCGGACAGGGCGGCACGCGGCGGCAGCCGGTCGGCCGCCGACAGCAGCGCCAGCGCGCCCGCCACTTGGGCCAGCGAGGGGCCGAACATGCTGAGCGCGGAGAGCAGCGGTGAGCCGGTCGCCGCGTAGACCAGGGTGCCGAGGGCGAGCCCGCTCGCCGTCGAGGCGGCCACCTGCAGGGCGGAGGTCAGGAACAGCGGGGTGAACTCCGGGACCCGGAACACTTCGGAAAAGGTGCGCATGGGCGTCAGGCTCGGGAGTGACCGCGCGGTGGCGTTAATGTTTCGCGCGGACGCGAAACCACGGGGTTCGCGCCCGGACGGGAACCACGGGGTGGCGGCGGGTGTGGCCGGATGGGGCTGTGGCTGATCGACGCGGATACGCTCGCGGGCGGCCGGTTCGTCCTCTCCCCCCTCGCCGAGACCACCGCGGCCCTGATCACCCTGGAGCGTGCGCGGGCCGCGCACCCCGGCGAGCGGGCCTGGCTCGACGCCCATCTGCCCGCCTACCGGGCGCGGCTGGCCGCCGACCCGGTCACCGCGCTGCTGGTCCGGGCCGCGCTGGGCCGTACCTGGCTGGCGGACTTCCTCACCCTGACGCCGCCGGGTGAGGGCGAGCCGTCCTTCGCGGCGGAGCTGGCCCGGATCCGCGCGACGGACCCCGCCGCCACGCGCTCCGACCTCACGGTCTCCCTGGGCCGCTCGCCGCTCCCGGCCGCGCTGTGCCGCGACGATCTGCCGGGGCGGCTGGCGGATCTGCTGGAGTGGGTGTGGACGGAAGCCGTACGGCCCACGTGGCTGCGCCGCCGCCGGATCGTCGAGGCCGATGTGGTGGCGCGCACCGGCCAGATGAGCCAGGGCGGCTGGGCGGCCGTCCTGGACGGCCTGCGGCCGGGGATGCGCTGGCTGGGCGGGAGCCGCCTGCGGATCAACGCCCATGACCACCCGCCCCGCGCGATCCACGGCGCCCAGTTGCTCTTCGTCCCCGTCACCCCGGTCGCCGGCTGGGTCTCCTGGGACGCGCCGCACCGCTACGCCGTGATCTACCCGTGTGCCGGCGCCCTGGCCGCCGCCGACCCGCCCCGGGCCCCCGACCCCCTCGCCCGTCTGCTCGGCCCGGCCCGTGCGAGCGTCCTGGTGCTCCTCGACACCCCGAAGAGCACCACCCATCTGGTGGCCCTGACCGGCCAGACCCTGGGCTCGGTCGGCGGCCATCTGCGCGTCCTGCGCGAGGCCCGGCTGGTCCGCAGACGCCGGGCCGGGCGTTCGGTCCTGTACGACCGGACGGCGGCGGGTGAGGTGCTGGTGCGGGCGCAGCGGGACGGCTAGCCGATGCCGGGGGAGGGGCCGCCCGCGTCCCCGGGGCGGGCCCGTGGTGTGCGGACGCCGTAACGAACATCCGGGCAGACGTGTTGCCCGACGACTTGATCGGTCATGATGATTCTTGATCGGTCATGATGGGTTGTCACGTTCAAACGTCATTCGACGCACGACCATTGACACCCCTGAGACGCGCTGACTACCGTCACGCCAAGATTTCGAACGTGTGACGAAATATCGAACATCGCGAAGGGTCGATTGCTGTGCGCATCACGGGAATCAGTACGCATGTCGTCGGCACCCCCTGGCGCAACCTCACCTATGTGCAGGTCCACACGGATGAGGGGATCACCGGTGTCGGCGAGACCCGCATGCTCGGGCGGACCGATGCGCTGCTCGGATATCTGCGCGAGGCCGAGGCCAACCACATCGCCGGGTCGGACCCGTTCGCGGTGGAGGACCTGGTCCGCCGGATGAAGTACGGCGACTACGGCCGGGCGGGCGAGATCGTGATGTCCGGGATCGCCTGTGTGGAGATGGCGTGCTGGGACATCAAGGGCAAGGCGCTCGGGGTGCCCGTGTGGCAGCTGCTCGGCGGGAAGGTGACGGACAAGGTCAAGGCGTACGCCAACGGCTGGTACACCGTCGAGCGCACGCCCGAGGCGTTCCACAAGGCGGCCGGCGCGGTGGTCGAGCGCGGCTACCGGGCGCTGAAGCTGGACCCCTTCGGCACCGGCCACTTCGAGCTGGACCACGCCGAGACCCTGCGTTCGCTCGCCCTCGTGGAGGCCGTGCGGGACGCGATCGGGCCGGAGACCGAGCTGCTGGTGGAGATGCACGGGCGGTTCAGCCCGGCGACCGCCGTCCGCCTCGCCGGGGAGCTGGAGCGGTTCCAGCCCTCGTGGCTGGAGGAGCCGGTGCCGCCGGAGAACCTCAAGGCGCTCGCGAAGGTCGCGGAGAAGACGCGGCTGCCGATCGCCACGGGTGAGCGCATCCACGACCGGATCGAGTTCCGCGAGCTGTTCGAGGCGCAGGCCGCCGACATCATCCAGCCCGACCTCGGCCACATCGGCGGCATCGGTGAGACGCGCAAGCTGGCCGCCACCGCCGAGACGCACTACGTCCTGGTCGCCCCGCACAACGTGGGCGGCTCCGTGCTGACCGCCGCGTCGCTGCAACTCGCCGGCTGCACCCCCAACTTCAAGATCCTGGAGCACTTCAACGACTTCGCCGACGCGGAGATCAAGAAGGTGGTCAAGAACGCCCCGCAGGTCGTGGACGGCTACTTCCAGCTGTCCCACGAGCCCGGCCTCGGCGTGGAGCTGGACACCGACGCGGCGGCCGAATTCCCCCAGCAGCAGGCCCGCTTCGACCTGTGGGCCGAGGGCTGGGAGAAGCGGAACCCCTCCGGGGGGCGAGGCGCATGAGCGCCGTGGAACACCGCGCCGCCGCCGGCCTGCGGCCCGGCGTGGCCGCGCCCGCCCGGCGTCGCCGCCCCGGCG
>NZ_BBOX01000285.1 GCF_001553455.1 Streptomyces hygroscopicus subsp. hygroscopicus | reverse complement strand
CCGGAAGGCCGAAGGGGCGGATCCGGCCCGGCGCCCGGGGCCGCCGCGCCCGGCTGAGGGGCGGCGGCGGTGGTCAACGACGGTCGGCCCGTGCCTCCAGGCGCTCCCGCTGTGGGACGACGGTGTACCTGGGGTCCTCGGCGGAGGCCACGCCGGCGTGGAACACCCCCCACCGCAGGGCCGCCGACCCGGCCAGCAGGGCCGTGCCCGCGCCCGCGGCGAGCAGCCGGGCCCAGCCGCTCGTATGGCCGCGGCGGCCCGCGTGGACCGCCAGCGCGGCACCGCCCGCCGTGAGCACCTCCGCCGCACGCATCAGCCGGTGCGGCTTGCCCCGCTCGTACGGCTCGGCCGCCGTCCCCATGCGCCGCTTCATCACCTGGAAAGCGCCCAGCTCCAGCGCGGCACCGAGCACCGCCGAGCGGCGCGCCGGCCCGGTCTCCCGGACCGGGGCGCAGACCAGGGCCAGTCCGGCGGCGGCGGTGGCGGCCGAACCCGCGAAGACGAACGGCAGCTCGCGGTGGCCCTCGTGCCACGACGGCGAGGCGGTGTCGGACAGCAGTACGGCGGTGTAGGTGGCGACCAGGGGGCCGAGCGCGGCGGCGCCCGCCGTGGCGGCGGCACCGACGCTCCGATGGCGGCCCGTGACATCGGCGGCGGCCGCGGCCACGGTGAGCGGCGCGTACCCCGCCAGCAGCCAGGACCCCAGGTTCATGGGGGAGGTGGGCTTGAGGACCCGCAGCATGTTGAAGAAGCGGGCGGGGCGCCCCAGGTCGTGTACGAGCGCGGCCAGGCTGACCAGGATGGCGCCGGAAGCGCCCAGTTTCGCCGCGCGGGCCAGCCCCGGGCGGCCGGTGACGTGGCCCCCGGCGGCCAGCGGCGACGACGCCCCGGCGAGCCCGCCGAGGTAGAGGTAGCCCGCGATGTCGAGCGGCTGCCACGTCGGCTTCTTCAGGATCGGCCGGCCGTAGTACGAGGAGAACTCGGCCTCGGGGACCATGGGCCGCTCGCCGCGTCCGCGGCGCCGCCGGCGGCGCCCGGCCACCGCGCCGGTGAGCGCCTCGCGCCCGGGGCGCGCGCCTTCCGTCCCTCCCCGGGTGACATCGGATCCGCTCATCGTGGCCTCCCGAGGAAACTGGCGACGGTCAGCGCGGCGAGTGACGCGGCCGCGGCCGCCGCGTGCCGCCACATGGCGGGCAGGTCGCGGGTGGTGACGACCGGGTCGGGCGGCAGTCCGTACACCTCCGGCTCGTCCAGCAGCAGGAAGAACGCGCCGTCGCCGCCCACGCCGTCCCGCGGACTCTCGCCGTACAGGCGCGCGTCCGCGACACCGGCCGCCTGCAGGTGCCCGACCCGGGCCGCCGCCCGCTCCCGCAGCTCCTCCAGGGGGCCGAACTGGATGGAGTCGGTGGGGCACGCCTGGGCACAGGCCGGTTCCCCGCCGACGCCGAGCCGGTCGTAGCACAGGGTGCACTTCCAGGCGCGTCCGTCGCCGGGGCGCTGGTCGATGACCCCGTAGGGGCAGGCGGGTACGCAGTAGCCGCACCCGTTGCAGATGTCCTCCTGCACCACGACCGTGCCGAACTCGGTGCGGAACAGCGACCCGGTCGGGCAGACGTCGAGGCATGCCGCGTGCGTGCAGTGCTTGCACACGTCCGAGGACATCAGCCAGCGCAGTTCGGTCCGTCCGTCGGGCGCGACGGGCGAGATCTCCCCACCCGGCGCGCCCGCGGGGGCGCGGCCGGGCTCGGGGACCGTGGCGCCGTGGCCGGGGGAGGAGGGGCCGGGGGAGGAGGG
>NZ_BBOX01000284.1 GCF_001553455.1 Streptomyces hygroscopicus subsp. hygroscopicus | reverse complement strand
GGGGGGAGGAGGGGGAGGCCCCCAGACCCCTGGCGGCCGAGAAGACATCCATGCCGTCGTGGCCGACCCCGGGCTCCTGCCTGCCCAGCGGCTTGCGCTGTTCGATGAAGGCCACGTGCCGCCAGGTGCTGGCACCGAGCCCCTGGGTGTTGTCATACGACATCCCGGTCAGTTCCAGGCCGTCCTCCGGAATCGCGTTCCACTCCTTGCAGGCCACCTCGCACGCCTTGCAGCCGATGCACACGGAGGTGTCCGTGAAGAAGCCCATGCGCGGCGGGGGATCGGGGTAACCGGCCGCCCCGGCCACCTCGGGCCGCGGTCCGTACAGCGGGTCGCCGTGGGCCGGGCCTCCGCCCGTCCCTCGCGGGGCACTTGTGGTGTCATCGGCCATGCCCGGCTCTCCCCTCACTCAACGGTGGTCGGCCTCCTCCGCCTCCCCCGGGGCGGCCCGCACGACCTCGATGCGGCGCCGCTGCGTGTCGGCGGCGGGCAGCTCCACCCGTTTCCCGAAGTACCACCGGCTGAGCGCGCGGCGCAGCCGCAGACGGCGGCGACGCCCAGGGCGGTGCGGGTGGGCTGGTTGCGCGGACGGTCGCACAGGTGCTGTTCGGCCAGCGGCCCGGTGATCCACCGCTCGGCGTACGGATAGCCGTAGCGGACGAGGAACAGGGCCGTGGGCAACGCCACGCCCCCCCCGGTCGGCCGGGTCGACGCGTTCTCATCAGCCACCGCCACGGTGCGTTCGCCCTCCTGACGCCCGCCTCGGCGACCGCGGGTGCGGGTTCAGCCGCCGACGGCTCACTTCGAGGCTGGCACGAGTGCCCTCGGCACGCGCCACCGAAACGGCGTCGGAGGGACATGGAAGCGGTGTCGGCGGTGAGTCGCCGCTCATCGGCGGCCGAAAACGATCATGGCGCGTTTGCGCTCCGGACAGCGGGCTGCTGCCCGGTCCGGCGACCGTCGGCCCAGGGTGCGGGAGGTCCACGTGGCCAGCGTCTGCGCGTTCATTGCGGCACGCCTGCGGGCGTGGGATGTGGACCGGGTGTTCGGCGTCCCCGTCCGGCACATCGACCCCCTGGTCACCGCACTGCCCGGCGAGCGGACACCTCCGGAGTTCATCCACGCACGGCACGAGGAATCGGCCGCGCTGATGGCCCTGCGCCCACGCCAAACTCACCGGACGGGCGGGCTGTGCTGCCTCGCCTCGCCCGGCTCCGGCGCGCTCCATCTCCTCAGCGGCCTGTACGACGCGGCGCTGGACCGCCAACCGGTGGTGGCCGTCGTCGGCCGGGAGCCACCGTCCTCGGTCAGCACCGCAGGCCGACGATGCCCCAGCCCCGGCGCTCCGCCGTGTCGACCACCTCTCCCCAGTCGATGAGGAAACGCGCGAACTCGTCGAAGGTGTTGATCCAGCCGTGGGGTTCCGCCGCGTGCCGGTCGAACGGCTCGCGCAGCTCCTCGAGGCGGGGACGCGCCCGCCGCCACCATCCGGCGATCAGCGGCACCTGATCCGGTGGACACCACAGCAACACGTCCGCGTCCCAGGTGCACGGCCGTTCCGGGAGCGGCGAACCGGCCCCCGGAGTGTCTGCCATCCCGTGCCAGAACAGCGCGTCGCTGAACCGGTCCAGCGCCTCGCGCGCCTGCGGTTCGACGACGTCACGCAGGTGCTCCCAGCGGTGACCGGCCCAGAAGTGCGGCTTGTAGGAGCCGATCGTGTCCCGGAAGGCGTACCGGGCGTACCAGTCCTCACCCGGCCGAGTGGGCCAGGACCAGCCGTGCTCGAAGAGATCGTCGCTGTACACCTCGCCGAACGCGGCGTCGATCAGCAACTCCTCCCGGGTGCTGGGCTTCGTCGCCTCGACCCGTGGCCAGTCCACGATCAGCACCTCGATCCCCACACCCATGGCGACAGCGTAGACGGACAGCCAGCGGTGATGGCCTTGCCCCCGGCCGCGCGGAGCCGGGCACGGCCGGGGGCCGGGCCCGGCAGCAGGGCTATGGCCGGGACTTGTCGGCGAACACCCACCGGTTGCCCGCCAGCGCGTCGTTCTGCTCGGGCAGCGGGCCGCGTCCGTGCCGGTGGGTGAAGTCGAAGGGGGTGTGGACCGATGTGGCCCAGCCCCTGTCGGCCAGGTGGCCCGCGGAGTCGGGGCGCGGCTCTCGGTTGAACAGGTGGAGCAGGTCGATGCCGATCTGGTGTTTCGTCGCGGTGTAGAGCGGGCTGTCGCGGTATTCCATCAGGTCCTTCTCGATCTTGACCTCGAAGGCCAGCGCGCTTCCCGGCGTGCTCAACCGGTCCACCGTGTCGATGAGATAGGTCTCGGCGGCGTTGGGCAGGTAGAACAGCAGCCCCTCGGCCAGCCAGACACTCGGTGCGGCCGTGTCGAAGCCGGCGGCGGTGAGCGCTGCGACCCAGTCGGCGCGCAGATCGATCGGGATGGGAACGCGTGCCGCCTTCGGGGTGGCCGACAGCCCGCCGAGCACCGTGTGCTTGAACGCCAGCACGCCTTCCCGGTCGATCTCGAAGATCACACAGCCGGGAGGCCATTCGAGCCGGAAGGCCCGCGTGTCCAGTCCCGCCCCGAGCAGGACCACCTGGCGGGCGCCCCGCGTGTGCACCGACCGGAGGAGAAAGTCGTCGAGGACCCTGGTCCGCAGACCGAAGTACCGTGCGAACCGCCCCCACAGCGGATTCGCGTCGCCGTCCGTGGCGTGTTGGATGCGCACCGGCCAGTCCGCGGACGCCGGTGCGGCGCGCACGAAGTGTTCCGCGTAGACGTCCTGCGCCAGGCTGTCGTGGCGGTGGGTCTCGATCGCCCGTGCCGCGGCGACCATGAGGGCGGTCAGGCCCACACCCCCCTCCACGCCGTCCACGGTGGTGCTCGCCACGCCTTCCGCCGTGGTGTCCTCCACGGCTTCCACGGTGGTGTTCTCCACGCCTTCCACACCGGTGGTCCGATGTGCTGTGCCGGCCATGGGGCCTCCCTTGACACGAGTAGAGATCACGAACAGCAAGGAGTACGAGTGTCGGATCCGCGGTGAACGCACGATGCCGTGGTCGTGGCCGTGGCCGTGGCCGTGGCCGTGGTCAGGCCGCTGCGCGGGCGTATCCGATGGTGCGCGGCCGTGCGCGTGCGGTGGTCCGGCCGGCCGGTCTCGCCGGTCCGGCGGGTGCCGGTTGGCCGCGGGCGCCGATCACGGCGGTCGGTGCGGGTGCCGGTGTCCGCGGCCGTCCGTCACCGGGCGGTCGCCCACCCGAGCGGCGGGGTCGTACGCCTCCCTCATCGGCCCTTTCCCTCCGGGACCAGGACGGGCTTGACCACGCGGCCCGCCTCGCAGTCCCGTTCGGCCTCGTTGACGTCGGCGAGCGGATAGACACGGATCAGCTGGTCGAAGGGGAAGCGCCCGGCCTGCCAGAGCCGGATCAGCCGCGGAATCAGCAGTCCCGGCACGGCGTCCCCCTCGCAGATGTGGGAGATCTTCCGGCCCCGGTCCAGCGTCCCCGGTTCGAGCGGCAGCGCCGTGTGGAGCCGTGCCACCAGGCCGAGGTGGCCGGTCGGCCGCAGGGACCGGAGCGCCTCGTTGATCAGCTGGGCGGATCCCGTGGTGTCCAGTGCGTACCGCGCGCCGCCCTCGGTCAGCCGCCGTATGCGGTCGGACAGGCCGGCCGGTGCGGCGCGCAGCGGGGTCGCGCCGAACCGCTCGGCGAGGGCCAGTCGTTCGGGGTACCGGTCGACGGCCACGGCCACCGCCCCGGCGGCGGTGGCCGCCATCACCGCGGCCAGGCCCACCGCTCCCGCGCCGAAGACCGCGATGCTGTCGCCGGGGCCGACGCCGAAGGAGTTGAGGACCGCTCCGGCGCCGGTGAGGAAGCCGCAGCCGAGCGGGCCGAGGAGTGCGATGGGCAGCGAGGGATCGACCCGGACGGCGTTGCGGGCCGGAACCACCGCGTACTCGGCGAACGAGGACTGACCGAACCACCGGGGGGCCAAGGCGCCACCGGCCGCGTCGGTGAACCGCGCCGCGTGATCCGCACGACCGCCGAAGAGGTTGAGCGAGGCGAAGGAGTCACAGTAGGCGGGGGCCGCGCCCATGCAGTTCCGGCAGTGCCCGCAGGAGTCGAAGCTCAGCACGACGTGGTCGCCCGCGCTCAGGCCGGTGTCCGGGCCGCCCGTCTCCACTACGACCCCGGCCCCCTCGTGGCCGAGCACCGCCGGCAGCGGTGAACGGCCCGCCGAACGCCGGACCGCCAGATCGGTCCGGCACATCCCGCAGCCCGCGATCCGGACCAGGATCTCGCCATCGGCCGGCCCCGCGTGCAAGACCACCTCCTCGATGGCGAATCGGCTCTCGTAGGAGCGCAGTACCGCGGCACCGAACCTCATCGGCACGCCTCCCGTGGACGGTGCGCGACGGTGCACGGCCTGCGGTTTCCGTAAGCCCTCCGCGGCCCGCCCGCGACGTCGGCACCGCTGTCCTCACCGCTGTCCTCACCGCTGTCCTCACCGCTGTCCTCGACGGACTCGGCCAGGGGGTTGCCCTGTTCCCGGGGGAGCGGCGCGGCACGGCGGGCCCCGGCTGCCTGCAGGGCGTCGACTGCTTCTACGGCATCGGCTGCCTGCAGGGCGGCGGCTGCCTCAACGGCCCCGGCCGCCTCCAGGGCGTCGGCCGCCGGGAGCGACGCGGTGGTGCGGGCGACAGGGGTGGCCCGCCGACTGCGCCAGGCACCGTGCGCCCGGCCGACGGTGGCGTTCCGCGCGTCCGGCTGCCGGGCGGAAGCCTCGTCGAAGACCTCGCCCGTTGCCGGGTCGAGGACGGCGGGACACGGGCCGCGGGCCCCGTGTGTGCCACGGGGCCGACTCGTCGGCATGCCGGGTCAGTTCGCGGTGGCGACGGCGGCGGCGCATTCCCGGGCGTGCCGGTCCATCTCCGCCCGGAAGGCGGCCACCAGCCGCGGCTGAATTCTTCCGGCGGTGCGATCGCCTCCTTCGCAGACCGCCCCGCGCACCCCCACGATGTCCGTGCCGATGCGGGTGAGCGCGCCGAGGTCCGCCACCGTGACGCTGCCCGCGAGGGCGGCGAGCAGATCCGCCTCGTGGGCCAGCCGGACGAACTGTGCGCAGACGTCGGGCGGAACGTGGTCGAACAGCCGGGTCCCGTCCTTGACCGCGGTGTCGAGCATGGCCGCGTCGGAGCCGGAGCGGCGGGCGATGTCGGGCAGCGCGAGCGGATTGACGCAGCCGATCCGGTGGGCGTCGGCGTAGCCGGAGGCGACGACGAACGCGTCCGGCCGGTAGTCCTTCACCGCCCGGACGACCCCGCGCATGACATCGACGGCCTGTTCGGGCGTCGTGCATCCGTAGAGGCCGACCTTGATGTAGGTGGCTCCGGAGACAGCCGCACCGAGCGCCGCCTGGGCCACCGTGCCGGGCTTGTACGGTACGTCTCCCACGGTGGCGGACACCGGCTTGTCCGCCGGGACCGCGTCGCGGATCGCCCTGATGACCCAAGGGAAGTTCGCGCCGAGCGAGCCCTCGTCGGGTTTCTTGACATCGACGATGTCGAGGTGCTCCGCCGCCTGTGCGCAGTCGAGGGCCTCCTCGACGCTGTCCGGGGAGATGAGAAGCAACACCGTGGATTCCTTCCACCGCATGTCCACCTGCCGAAGGGCAGGGGTGCGGAGTCGACTGGATCACGCGCGGTCAGCTCATCATTGCGGCGGCCCGTGACCATCGGGAGGGCGCGCGGAGTCCGAACGGGGCGCATCCTGAGATGTGCGCGCTCCCCGAGTGCGCCGCCCACGCCGGTTCGAATCAAGCCGCATGCATATTCACCCGTTGCCCCCAGTCGGCGGAAGGCGAGATGTGCGGGCAGAGCGCTCCGGCCGGGGCCGCGAAGCACCGGCCCCGGCCCCATGGCAGGGAACCGGCGCCTTCCGGGGCCGGTGACAACTGGCCGGTAGCGGGAGGCGAGTTTGGGGCTCTGTCCGCGGACGGCAGCGGGACCGGCCTGGAAGACGGCGTCGAGGAGGTGGCGTCCTCGACGCCGGGGGCGCGGACGACTTCGCCGCGTGCCGTGCCGCGCGGGCAACCACCGGCCGTCCTCAGACCGGTTCCCTGGTCTTGGCCGGCGACGTCCTCGGCGTCGCCGGCCAGGACCCGCGCATGATGCTCCACACCGCCCGACCCGGCACCGAGGACGCCGGACCGCCTGGCCCTCCTGGACGTCAGCGGGCCACGGCTTCCGGCCGCATGACCGCCCACGGCCGGACTGGGAACCACGGAGCCGTTGAAGAGCGGCGCGCCCAGGGCCTGGGTTGGCAGGACCACGCCGTCGTCCGGCAGAACGGCAGCGGCCACCGCCGCAGGCGAACGGCCCCCGGGCAGCGTCAGGAAGAGATGACAGGTCCGTCGGGGACGGCGTCCAGTACGACCGCGCTCACGGTGACGATCTTGTCCCAGTCGAAGGCGTACTTGTCGAACACCGCCCGGCTGGTGATCGCGCGCTTGAGGCCGTTGCTGACCAGGTAAACCGTGGCGGAGGAGGGGGACTTGGCCAGCATGGCACCGTCCGACAGGCTGCCGCCGTCGTCGATGCTTTCGATGTCGATCACGTTCTCGATCCCGTCCCAGCTGCGGAACAGGTGGAAGTACGTGGTCTGGTTGGGGATCGCGCGGCGCTTGCCGTCGAGGACCAGGTAGACGGTCGCGCTGTTCACCGTCTTGATGCGGTGGCCGTTGAGTTCCGGGTGTACGCCCTGGATCCGGGCTGCGGAGCCCTGTGCCGTGGACGCCGGTCCGGCGGCGTTCGCCGCGGGGGATGCGCCGAGTCCCAGCAGGGCGGCAACCGCCAGGCTGACCGCGCCGAGTAAGGTGCGTCTTCGGGCCATGTGTCCTCCGGAGAATCGGTCGGTACTGGACCGGGGCGAGGGCGCCGCCGATCCGGTTCACGGTGAACGATGCGGGGGGATCTGGCGGATAATCCTCAGGCATCCGATCCCCGCGAGGAAAGGCCAATGCGAGACACAAAGGATGGGCGCACAGCCGGAACAGCCGCCGCCGGACGCCGTCCGGTATCCGGGGACGAACGCGCCCACCGGCGCGAACACACCGCCCGGCGCGAAGAGTCCGTCAGGCTCGAACACACCGCCCGGCGCGAAGGGGCCGCCCGGTGAGCGAGGCTCCGCGCCGTGGCTGGACCGCCTGGACGGAGGAGATCCCGGCCCGGACGATGCTCGACATGCCACCGGACCTGTCCAAGAAGGTGGTCAACTTCCTGAGCGCGTTAGCCCTCGAGGTGGGCGGCGCGATCGACCGTGACCGGCAGCCGCCCGGTGACCCGATGGAGCCGATGGACGACCTCTGCGGCCGGTACAGCCTCCAGATCCCCGGCGAGCCCGTCGTGTTCGAGTACCTCGTTCTCCGCCGGAGGCGCGAGATCCGCATCCCGGTGCTGGTCTGGTTCCGCTGACCACGTCCCGGACACGAGGCGTCTCCGGCAGGCGTGGCGCCGGAGCCGCTCCACGTTCGAGGGCGCGGCCGTCCCGGAAAGGGGCCGTCCCGGAAAGGGTCGCCCCGGAAAGGGGCGTCCCGGAAAGGGACCGGGTGGGCGCCGGGCCACGCCCACGCCCGCATGGTGCGGCGCGCCTGGCCGGATCGCTCGGGAGCCGGGCGAGCCGTCCCCGGTTCCCGCCGCAGCCGTCCCGGGCCGACTTCGGCCACGGCTGTCTTCCCGTCCATCGTGAGCACGGCCTCGCCGGGCGCGGCCGCTTCTCCGGCCGGTCGTGCTCCGGCTGATGGACGCCTGATGGACGCCGACGGACGCCTGATGCACGACTGCTGGGCCGCTGCCGCGCCGGTATCGCCTCCTCGCGGCGGACCGCGGCCGCCGCTCCGGGCGCGGTCGTGCCCGGGTCAGGCCCGGGTATGGCCGGGGTCGCGCCCGGGGGCAGGCCCGGATACGGTCCCGCCGGGTCAGGCCGTGCTGAGCGCGGCCAGCTTCGCGGCCGCCTCGCGGACCTGACCGGCGATGTCCTCCTTTTCCAGCGGGCCCATCGCGACCACCCCCACGGAAGCCCCCAGCAGTCCGGGGGCCTCGAAACCCGAGGCGATGCCGGTCGCGCCGTGCTGGAGCTGGCCGGAGGTGATGCTGTAGCCCGCCTCGCGCGCCCTGACGACCTCCTCGGAATCGTCCGGATCCGGTGCGCCGAGCGCGAGGATGGCGATGCCGTTGGCCCCCTTGGAGAGGGGGTGGCTCATGCCGATGCGGTATCCCACGCGGACCGGCCCCTGGTGCCGTGTGGGCTCGGCGCCCAGAACCGGGACGCACTCCTTGTCGCCGTGCGCGACCGTGAGAAAGGCCGCGGCGCCGACGGCATCGGCCAGCTCGCGCAGCACCGGCTCGGCGGCCTGCACCAGCTGCGGATGGAAACGGCCGGCCAGCGCGACCGCGCCCGCGCCCAGGCGTACCCGCTTGTGCGGGCCACGGGTCACCAGGGCGTGGTCCTCGAGTGTCTCCACGATGCGGTACGCGATCGCCCGGTCGATCTCGAGCCGGCTCGCCAGCTCCGCGAGGGTGAGGCCCTCCGCGCTCAGAGAGATGATCTCCAAGGCCCGCAGCCCGCGGTCCAGTCCCTGCAGCTTCGCCATATGAGCCTCCCCGCTCGATGTTCCGCCCAGGTCGCAGGGCGCTCCTCGGTGCGTACGCCGGTGGGCGCCGGGGTCCGTGGTCCGGGCGCGGACGCACTGTCCGGCCCGCGTGACGCGACCTTGACGCCCCATCGACGACACCCTACGGTCAGCAGTGTAGTGCGATGAACGCGCAAATCTGTGCGCCTAGCGCACGGACAAGGTGCACAAACAAGGTGCACAAACAAGGTGCACAAACAAGGTGCACAAACAAGGTGCACAGGCAAGGTGCACGGACAAGGCGCGCAGATTCTGACAGGGCAGGAGACAGGCTTGCCGTACTACCACTCCGCGGGGCTGGTTCCGCCGAAGCGGCACACTCAGCACCGTGACGGACAAGGGAAGCTGTATTACGAGGAGTTGATGGGTGAGGAGGGGTTCTCCTCGGACTCCTCCCTGCTCTACCACCGGTTCGTCCCTTCCGCGGTGCGGGAGTTCCGGACCTGGGACGTGGGAGACCAGTCGCTGGTCCCCAACCATCCGCTGGTGCCGCGCCACCTCGCGACCCACAAGCTGTTCGCTGCGGACGCCCCGGACGTCGACGCGGTGACGGGCCGCCGGCTGCTGCTGGGCAACGAGGACGTGCGGCTGGCGTACGTCGTCGCCGACTCCGTGAGCCCCTATTACCGCAACGCCATCGGCGACGAATGCCTCTACGTCGAGGAAGGCCGGGCGACGGTGGAGACCGTCTTCGGCGATCTGGCGGTCGGCGACGGCGACTACGTGCTCGTACCGCGAGCGACCACGTACCGGATCGTTCCCGACGGGACCGTGCGGATCTACGCCATCGAGGCCAACTCCCACATCACCCCGCCGAAGCGGTACCTCTCCGAGCGGGGGCAGCTGCTGGAGCACGCCCCCTACTGCGAACGCGACTTCCGCCTCCCCGCCGGTCCGCGCACCGCGGAAGGGGAGAACGTCGAGGTCTGCATCAAGCACCGCGGCCGGACGGGGGTCGTGGGGACGGTGCACACGCTTCCCCACCACCCCTTCGACGTGGTGGGGTGGGACGGCTGCCTCTATCCGTTCGCCTTCAACATCCGCGATTTCGAGCCCATCACCGGACGGATCCACCAGCCGCCGCCGGTGCACCAGGTCTTCGCCGGCCACAACTTCGTGATCTGCAACTTTGTCCCCCGGAAGGTGGACTACCACCCCCAGGCGATCCCCGTGCCCTACTACCACTCCAACGTCGACTCCGACGAGGTCATGTTCTACTGCGCGGGCGACTACGAGGCCCGCAAGGGCACCGGCATCGGACGGGGCTCGATCAGCCTGCACCCGGGCGGTCATCCGCACGGCCCGCAGCCGGGCGCGATCGAGCAGGCGATCGGCGCGGAGTCCTTCGACGAGCTGGCGGTCATGGTCGACACCTTCCGTCCCCTGATGCTCGGCGAGGCCGCACGCGAGACCGACGACGGCGGCTATGTGTACTCATGGGAGCTCAACCGATGAGCGATCCGCGACCGCCCGACGTGATCCCGCCGCTGCTGGCCGGGCTGTGCGACGACGCCGCGCTCTTCCCGCCGGGGTCCCTGCCCCTGGAGGAAGCCGTCCCGGCCCACGTGGCCCACACCCGAGGCGCCCACGCGCCCCTTGTCGGCCCCTTCGTTCTCGCGGCCGAGCACATCGGCCGCCTGGCCGGGCTGACGGCCGAGCTGCCTCCCGGTTCCTTCGACCTCTCGCCGACGGTGCCGCTGCCGGGCGTACGGAACGCCGTCACCGCCGCGGCGCGGATCCCCGCGGTCCGGCTGGTCGGACTCGAGGTGACGGTTCCGGACGGTGTCGCGGCCGAGGCCGTCGTACCGGCCCTGGCCGACGCGCTGGGCGCGCTTCCGGACCGGAGCGACGCGGTCACCGTGTACGTCGAGGTGCCGCGCGACGCCCGGCGCGCCCCGCTCCTGGCCGCACTCGGCGCGAGCGGATACCTGGCCAAGTTCCGGACCGGCGGCGTCCGCGCCGACCTCTACCCCGACGAGGCCGAACTCGCCGCGGCGATCCTGGCGGCCGTACGGGCAGGCGTCGCCTACAAGGCGACCGCGGGGCTGCACCACGCGCTGCGCAACACCGACCCGGAGACGGGCTTCGAACAGCACGGCTTCCTCAACCTGCTGACCGCCACCGGAGCTGCGCTGGAGGGAGCCGGGGCGGACCAGCTCGCCGCGCTGCTGGCCGACCGCGACGAAGGCCGCGTCGCCGCCCGCGTGCGTGCGCTCCCGCCCGGTGTACGCGACTGCTTCCGCTCCTTCGGCACCTGCTCCATCGCCGAGCCCGCCATCGAACTCGTCCGCCTCGGGATCCTGCCGTCCGAGGCCGTCACCGATCTGACCGAGGTACGTCCATGACCGACACCACCAGGCTGACCGTCCCGGCCGACTCGCTGTTCGGCCTGCACAATCTTCCCTACGGGGTCTACTCGGCGGGCGGTCGCGAACCGCGCGTGGCCACCCGCTACGGCGACTTCGTCGTCGACCTGGCCCGCTTGCTCGGCGACGAGGTGTTCGCACGGCCGAGCCTGAACCCCTTCATGGCCCAGGGCCACGACCGCTGGGTCGCCGTACGGGCCGAGATCGCCGAGCGGCTGCGGGGCGAGGTGCCGGCCGACGCGGTGCACGAACTGGACACGGTGAGACTGCACCTGCCGGTCGAGGTGGCCGACTACGTCGACTTCTACGCCTCCGAGCACCACGCGTCGAACCTCGGCCGGATCTTCCGGCCGCAGAACCCGGAACCGCTGATGCCCAACTGGAAACACCTCCCCGTGGCCTACCACGGGCGGGCTGCGTCCATCGTGGTCTCCGGGACCGACATCGTCCGGCCCTCCGGCCAGCGCAAGGGCCCGGAGGACCCGGCACCCGTGTTCGGCCCGTCGACCAGGCTGGACATCGAGGCCGAGCTGGGCTTCGTCCTGGGCACCGGCACCGCGATGGGGGACACCGTCCCCGCCGATGAGGCCGATCGCCACATCTTCGGGGTCGTCCTGTTCAACGACTGGTCGGCCCGGGACATCCAGGCGTGGGAATACGTCCCGCTCGGCCCCAACCTGGGCAAGTCCTTCGCCTCCACCATCTCTCCCTGGGTGGTACCGCTGCTCGCCCTGGAGTCCGCCCGCGTCCCCACCCCTCCCCAGGAGCCGGCCGTTCTGCCGTATCTGCGGATGACCCGGCCCTGGGGCCTCGACGTGGACGTCGCGGTGGAGTGGAACGGGCAGATCGTGAGCCGGCCGCCGTATTCCGCCATGTACTGGTCTCCCGCCCAGATGCTGGCGCACCAGACCGTCAACGGCGCGCCCTCCCGCACCGGCGACATCTTCGCCTCCGGCACCATTTCCGGTCCCGAGCGCGAGCAGCGCGGCGCATTCATCGAGCTGACCTGGGGCGGCAAGGACCCCATAACCGTCAACGGCCTGCCGCGCACCTTCCTGGAGGACGGGGACGAGGTCGCGCTGACCGCGACCGCGCCCGGCCCGGACGGCACCCGGATCGGATTCGGCGAGGCGCGGGCCCGCATCCTCCCAGCGAAGCGGCAGCAGAATCCCGCGCCGGCGTCGGCCACCTGCCCGTGAGGCCACCCCACCGATCCGGGCGCTCGCCGGGCCGCGAGGCAGCACGGCCCGGTGCCGGCTCCCGGCCCCCTTCCTCGCCGCCGCGGGCGGCGGGTGCCGAGGCGCGGGCGGAATGCGAGGGCCTCGGTGTCCCGCCTGCCTCGGTGTCCCGCATGCCCCGCTGTCCCGCATGCCTCGGTGTCCCGCCGGAGGTCCGGCGCCCACGGGGCGGGACGTCATGGGGGTCCTGGATGAGACACTGTGGTCATGCCGTCGTCCAGCCCCGCCCTCCACGCCGTTCCCGACGCACTCACCTACCTCGCGGGCAGTTGGAGCGTGGAACGTGAGTTGTACGACGGCGGGAACACCGGCAGCTTCACGGGACGGGCGGAGTTTCGCACCGACGGCGCGGACGAAACGTGGCTGCACGCGGAGGAAGGCGTCGTCGAGTGGGGCGACGCGGCGTGGAACGCCGGCCGGACCCTGCTGATGCTGCCGCTCCCGGACGGCACCGCGGAGGTGTCCTTCGCGGACGGCCGTCCGTTCCACCTGCTGGATCTGCGCCGTGGTCGCTGGACGGCCGTGCACCAGTGTGCCGCCGACCGCTACGAAGGCACGTTCACCGTGCTGTCGCCGGACGAATGGCACCTGCGCTGGGCCGTCTGCGGCCCCACCAAGGATCAGCTGCTCACCTCGGTCTACCGCCGCGTCCCTCGCTGACCGGACGGTCGGTGCGCTCTTTCGCGTCCGGCCGCGGCCTGTCGGACCCGCGCACCTGGCCAGGGCCCCGGCCCCCGGGCCGGGACATGAGCCATATGTCCACGGTGTGCGTTTTCCTTGACGTGTTTCCCGGCGTCTTCCGTGACGCGTTTCCCGGCGTCCCGGCTCGCGGGGGTACCATCCCCACGATGAGTGCTCCCGCGAACCGCTCCGGTGCCGTGACGGCGCGGCCCCCCGTGGGGCGTGGCCGGCGTCCGTTCGGGGAAGTGCGCCAGGCCGTGTTGCAGGCGGCAGCCCAGACGCTCTTCGAGGCCGGGATCGCCGGTTTCACCGTCGAGCGCGTCGCCCGCCGCGCCGGCGTCAGCCGTGTCACCGTCCACAAGCACTGGCCCTCGCGTGGTGCGCTCGCCCTCGACGCCTTCACGGATACCTTCCACATCGACCTCGCCTTCCACGACACCGGCGACGTCCGCCGCGACCTGCGCGAGATCCTCGGGGCCTTCGCCCGGCTGCTGGCGAGCAAGCCGGCCGGTCCCGCCTTCGCGCAACTGCTGGGTGCCGCGCAGATCGACGCCGACCTCGCCGAGGCGATCCGCGAACGCTACGTCGCCCCCCGCCGCCGCGCCGTCCTGGACATCCTGGACGCCGCCAGGGAGCGCGGCGAGATCCCCGCCGACGTCGATGTGACGGTCATGGTCGACATGATGTGGGGCGCCTGTTACAACCGTCTTCTCATGCCCGGGCTCACCGGCACGCTCACCGAGGACTTCGCCCGGTCCGTCGTCGACATGGCCCTCGCGGGAGCCTGCGCCTCACCGCGTGCCTAGGACATGTCGTCCCCAGGTGTGCTGTCCCGGGGGCGCCCCGCTCCGGACGCCTGGCACGGTCGGTCCGTTCGCGTGCGCGGAACAGACCGGGCGCGCGAGGACGGTGGCGGGCCCCGGGGCAGCCGATCGCCATGGCCGGCCTCCACGGAGTCCGCTATCTGTTCACGGTGTACATTTGCGAGCCGGGCAGTAGCGCACGGAACGGAGCGACGGCAGAGATGGCGGAAGCGACCACAGAGGCTGTGACCCCTGGCGCCCGAAGGAGCCGCGAGCGTCATGCCTACGGCTTCGCCCTCTCGGCGGTGATGCTGGTGACCCTGACCGCGACGGTGGCCGCGCCCTCGCCGGTCTACCCGCTCTACCAGGCGGAATGGTCGCTGGGGCCGGGCGTGCTGAGCCTGATGTTCGCGATCTACGTCGTGGGCCTGCTGATCGTCCTCATCACGGCCGGATCGCTGTCGGACCACATCGGTCGCCGGCCGGTGATACTCGTCGCCGCGTCGCTTTCGCTGCTGGCTCTCGTGATCCTCGTGCTCGCCACAGGCGTCGGCGCGGTGCTGGTGGCGCGGGTCGTCCAAGGGGCGGCGATGGCGCTCGGGATGGGTGCCCTCGGTGCCGCCCTGCTGGACTTCGCCCCGCCCCATGGCGGCCGGCTCGCCGCTACGTTGAACGGCGCGCTGCCGCCGTTCGGCCTGGCGGTGGGATCACTGCTGGGCGGCGTGTTCGTCCAGTTCGAGCCGGACCCCACCCGGCTCGTCTTCGTGGTGCTGTCGGTCGTGGTCGTCGTGCTCGGCGCGATGGCCTTCTTCCTCCCCGAAGCCCGCCCCCGCCGCCCCGGTGCGCTGGCCTCCTTGCGGCCCGCCCTCAGCCTCCCGGCCCGGGTGCGTCCGGTGTTCCTCGCCGTGCTCGGCTGCATGCTCGCGTCCTGGGCGCTCGCGGGCCTGTACCTCGGCATGGGAGCCACCCTCGTGCGGGGCATCTTCCACGCCCCGCAGGCGGTGGTCGGCGGCCTGGCGATCGCCTGCGTCACCGGGGTCGGCGCCCTCACCGGCATGGTCGGTCAGCGCCTGGACGCCCGGCACGTCATGATCACCGGTGCCATCGCACTCGTCGTCGGCCCCCTGCTCGTCCTCGCCGCCGTCCAGACCGGGCAGCTGTGGCTCATGTTCCTCGGCAACGTCGTCGGCGGGATCGGCTTCGGCGGCGGCTTCCAGGGCGGGCTGCGGCTCATCCTCGCCGAGGCGCCGGAGGCCGACCGGGCCGGCCTGCTGTCGACCGTCTACCTGATCAGCTATTTCGCCTTCGGCGCGCCCTGCCTCCTCGCCGGGCTGCTCACTCCCACGCTGGGACTGCGCACCGTGGTCATCGGCTACGGCGTCTTCGTCTCCGTCCTCTCCGCCATCGCTCTCGCCCTGCAACTCGCGCGTCGGGGTACCCGCACCGTCGAACTCGAGGCCGTACAGGACGAACTCGCCCACTCGTGACCACCCGTCGATCGAGGCGGACTCCCCAGCCGGGCCGGGGGAATCACCGGCGCCGAGGATGCCGGACGTCATCGGCGGCCCCGGTGGCGGACCGGAAGGCCGACGGATGCCTCAATCGGCCCGACCGGAGGAATCGGAGCACGGGGCGGAGACCTTGTGGACGACGGTGTCGTCGGGGTCCAGCCGTCGTCCGTCCGCGGAGAGCACTTCCAGCGGGCGGAGGCGGTGTCCCTGCCGGCGGTCGACCAACTGCGAGTGCGGTTCGCCGGGGGCGAAGAAGTTCTGTTCGCCCCACTGCCGCAGTGCCACGATGACGGGGAAGAGCGCCTTGCCCTTCGGAGTCAGTACGTACTCGCGGTAGGCGCTGCCGTCCGAGGCGGGGACGGATTCGAGGACGCCGCCGGCGACCAGCGTGCGCAGACGCGCGGTGAGGATGTTCTTCGCCACGCCGAGGCCGCGCTGGAACTCCCCGAAGCGCCGGCTGCCGTCGAAGGCGTCCCGCACGATCAGCAGGGACCACCAGTCGCCGATCGCGTCCACCGACCGGGCGACGGGACATTCGCTGTCGTCGAAGCGCGTCCTGCTCACCATGGCGTCCCTCACTCTCACGATGGTTGCAACATGCTACCAAAGGGGTTACCGTCGCCGCTGGTAGCAAGATGAAACCAGAATGCGGGGGAGTGCCGATGCCCGTACCGATGCCCGGCAACGGTGAGGCCGTGACACGACGGACCGAGGGCCGGAGCGAGGAGGGCCCCGCGTCCGCCCTGTCCCGGGGCGTCGTCATCCTGTTCGCCGTCGCCTGCGGAGCCGCGGTGGCCAACGTCTACTTCGCCCAGCCGCTGCTGGTGACCATGGGGCATGACCTCGCCATGAGCCCGGCGCTGGTCGGAAGCGTGGTCACCCTCACCCATGTCGGGTACGGGCTCGGACTCTTCTTCCTCGTTCCGCTGGGCGACGTGGCCGACCGCAGACGGCTCATCGTGGCCCAGCTGCTGCTCCTGGTGGTGGCGCTGGCCGTGGTGGCCACCGCCCACACGGCGGCGATCCTGCTCGCGGGCATGGCCGCGACGGGGCTCCTCGCGGTCGTCACGCAGACGCTGGTGGCCTTCGCGGCGTCACTGGCCCCACCCGCCGGGCGCGGGCGGGCCGTCGGCCTGGTCACCAGCGGCGTGGTCATCGGCATCCTGCTCGCCCGTACCGCGTCCGGCCTCATGGCCGATCTCGCGGGCTGGCGCTCGGTCTACCTCGCCTCGGCCTCGCTCACCGCTCTGCTCGCCCTGGTCCTGTACCGGGTGCTGCCGCGCCACGGCGACGCTCCGCCGGCAACCCTGCGCTACGGACAGCTCCTGCGCTCCACGATCACGCTGTTCGCGCGGGAACGGCTGCTGCGGCTCCGGGCCCTGTTCGGCCTGCTGGTCTTCGCCGCCTTCAGCACCCTGTGGAGCAGCGTCGCGCTGCCGCTCAGCGAGGCCCCGTACTTCCTGCCCCACAGGGCGATCGGGGCGCTGGGGCTGATCGGTGTCGCCGGGGCCCTGGCCGCGACCGTGGCCGGGCGCCTGAACGACCGCGGACTCTCCCGGCGGACCACCGGCATCGCCCTGGCCCTGCTCGCCGCCTCGTGGCTGCCCTTGGCCTTCACCGGCAGCTCGCTCTGGGCCCTGTTCGCCGGGGTGATCCTCCTCGACCTCGCCGTGCAGGCGGTCCATGTCACCAACCAGACGCTGATCTACGCGCTGCACCCGGACGCGGGCAGCAGACTGATCGGCGGATACATGGTCTTCTACTCGATCGGCAGTGCCACCGGCGCCATCGCCGCGACCTCCCTCTACACGGTGGCCGGCTGGGGCGCCGTATGCGCGCTGGGCGCCGCGTTCAGCTGCCTCGGGCTCGTGCTGTGGGTGTTCACCCGGCACAGCACTCCGGCCCCGCCACTCGCCACCAAGACGATGTCCGGTGGGGACGGCTGACCTGCCGTCGACCGGTGCTCGTCGCCCTCAGACGGCGCCGGGCGCCGCGGCAGGGATGCCCGGCACCCGCCTGCCCGTCGTACCGGTTCGCCGGCCCGGCCGACCGGATGGCCCCCGAACCGGAGACATCAGACCGCGAAGGCGCTGACGCCCAGGGTGAGCAGCGCCGCGACCTTGGCCACCTCGAGGGCCACATACACCAGGTGAGTGCGGGAACGCGGAGGATTTTCCCCCGCGAGCACCCGGTCCGACCGGCGGTTGAGGGCGGGGCGGATCACGGCGAGTTGCACGATCAGCAGGAGCGCGGTGACAGCGGTCGGCACGCCGACCGACAGGGGCGGCTGCCCAACGGCGACGGCAGCGACGACGACGGCGGCCAGCAGGACCTCGACCGCGTTGAGCGCCCGGAAGACGAGGCGCCCGATACCGAGCCCGATCGGTATCGTCACCCCCGGGGCCCGGAACTTCAACGGCGCCTCCAGGAACGAGATGGCCAGCACCATGCCGAGCCAGACGAAGGTGACCGCTGCGGCGATGGCGGCTGACGTGGTGTTCATCGACCTCTCTCCGTCCTCACGGCGTGGGGCCCTCCTGCCGTCGGCCCCCGGCTCGCCCAGCAGTGAGGCGGGGCCGGGCCCGAACACCCTGGAGCGGATGTCCCGCACCGGCGGTGCGCGGCGGTGCGCGGCGCGGCGGGTCGCCGCGGATGGCCCGTGTGAACGGCAGCGGGCCGCACCGGTACGCGGTGGCGTCCTGGGGCGGTTCGATCGTAGCGATGTCCACCTGCCCGATGGCCGCCCGGGCCCGGCGCCCCTCAGTCCATGTCCGCCCCTGACGTCATCGTCGCCGTACGGGCGCGGGGCCACGAGATGATCGCGTCATGACTGAGATCGTCTTGATGTCCGACCCCAAGGTGGCAGCCGTGCCCGTTCAGGAGTGCGGTGAGCGGCTCGTGGACGTCCGCCGGGACAGCCGTCTGCTGGTCGACGAGCGGAAGTGGCAGGACTCCGCCGGTGCTTTCGCCCACGTACGAGAAGGAGTGCTCGATCGGCTCCTCCGAGCACAGGCACTGTTGCCTGGAGGAATGCGCCTGCTGTTCGTGGAGGGGTACCGTCCGCCGTCCCTCCAGCGGCGCTACTTCGACGAATACGCCTCTCAACTGCGGACCGACAATCCGGGCTGGTCCGTTGAGCAGGTTCGTGCGGCAGCCAGCCGCTACGTGTCTCCTCCCGAGATCGCGCCGCACAGCGCGGGCGCGGCCGTCGACGTGACCCTCGCGGATGACGACGGCCGCGAAGTCGACATGGGCACCCGCATGAACGCGACCCCTGAGGAGAGCGTCGGCGCCTGTTACACGCAGGCCGAGAACATCAGCGGCGCGGCCCGCTCCCATCGTGATGTCCTGGGCGCCGCGCTCGCCGCTGCCGGTCTGGTCAACTACCCCACAGAGTGGTGGCACTGGTCGTACGGAGACCGTTACTGGGCTTTGCTGACAGGGGCGGAAACCGCCCACTACGGGCCCAGGGAACTCGGCTGACCGCAGACCTCGGGGCGCGCGGGAGCAAGGGGTCTCCCCGAGGCACGACGATCGGGGACGGGGGAGCAAGAGGTCTCCCCGAGGCACGACGAGCCTGGGGGAGCACGGGGGAGATGACGAGGGAACGGCCTCCTCTCAACTCCCAGACCCCGGCGCTCTCCTGGTGCCATCCGCGGCCGGACCCGAGGCACGGAAAGTGCGCCGGTACGCCGACGGGGCGCCCCCCGCCTCCGCCGCCCGGGCTCGGCGGGCCACCTCCTCGATCGCGTCCGCGAGGAGGCCGGACAGCTGTGGCGGCAGGTCATGTCCCATGCCGGGGATCAGGCGGAACTCCGCACCGGGAATGCTGTCGGCGGTGTCCCTGCCGCACACCGGGGGGATCAGCGGGTCGTGCTCGCCGTGGAGGACAAGCGTGGGCGCGGTGATCGTCCTCAGCTTGGGACGGCGGTCGGGCGCGGCGACGATGGCGGCGTAGTGGCGGGCGGGTCCGGCCGGGTAGGTGGAGCGCTCGACGTCGGCGGCGAACTGCGCGCGCACGAAGCCTTCGTCGACGGGGTAGGCGGGGGACCGCGTCAGCCGCCAGTGGCTGAGCATGTGGTCCACGAAGCCTTCCGGGTCTTCGTGGGGGTCCGGCGGTGTCCGGGTGAACTGCTCTGTCAGTTCCTGCGATGCGGCGGGGAGGTCCGGATTGGCCGTGGTGGACATGATGGAGGTCAGGGAGAGCACGTGGTCCGGGTGGTCGGCGGCTACGAGCTGCGCGACCATGCCGCCCATGGAAGCGCCCACGATATGCGCCTTGCGCACGTTCAGCGCGTCCAGCAGGCCCACGGCGTCGGCTGCCATGTCGTCGAGATGGTAGGCGACGGGGGCGGGGTCCCCCTGTGCCACCGCCGTGGCGACGGCCTCCATATCCGGAAGGCCGGCGGCGTCCATTTTTTCGGACAGTCCAACGTCGCGGGCGTCGTACCGGATCACGCGGAAGCCCTTCGCCGCAAGGAGCTCGATGAGCCCCAGTGGCCACTGGGTCAGCTGCCCGCCCATCCCCATGATGAGCAAGATCGCGTCCCCGTCCTCGGGGCCGTGGGACTCGTACTCGATCGTGATTCCATTCGCGCGTGCGTGCGGCACGGAGATTTCCCTTCGGTGCGGTCGGTCGGATGGAAGAGCCACAACCCGGTCTTCGGGGCCGTGGCGCGGTGCGCCCGGGGTGTTGGGTGACGGCCCCGGCCGCCCGGTCACGACGTGTCCGGGAGGCGTGAGCCGGAGCGGACGAGCGATGGCTGGTCGTGTGCGGCCGCCTCAGACACCGGTGCGAAGCCCGCTTCGCGGGGCCCGGCCCTGGATCGCGGTATCGCGGCCTCGGCGCCCGCGACCGGCTTCACGCGTTCCCGGCGGCCCGTCCGGCCGGGAGTTTCCGTGCGCCGGACCGCACCGGAGAAAGAGGTGTGCACGAACTGCGGTACTCCGGCTGCCTTCGCGTCCTCGACGAGGGTGACGCCCTGGGACGTCTCCCCGTCGGTGTCGGGGATATCGGGGATCCCGACGGTGAAAGCGGGCCTCTGCGCCGAGAATCCACCCAGAGAAGACGGGGCGGACGCCGTCGGCGGCCCGGATCACGGACTCACGGTTGTGCAGGCCGCCGGTGACCAGCTCGGCGCCGTACGCCGCGACGGCCCTGGCCCGGTCGGTGGCCGCATGGCGCACCAGGGCGCGGACGGGCCCGCCTGCCGCGAGCGGGGCGCGGGCTGTTGCCCCGCCCTGTCGGCCGGTGGCGCCGGTGACCAGAACGGGCACGGGGACTTCGGACATGGCGCTCCTCGGGCACTCACCGAAAACGGCGGGGCCCGCCGATTCTGCTCCGGTACGATATGGCGAGGCCCGCCGGTTAGCAAACCTCGCGGTCACGCCGTACTCAAGGCTCCTCGCGCAGACGCCAGGCGCAACGACGCGCGCATCCCCGCCGAGACGGAGGAGGAGGCCGCCGACCATGACGCCGACGCAGGCCGCCACGCGACAGCCCGCCACGCGACAGGCCGCCCGCGAGCCGCCCGCGAGCCGCCTGCGCGGCGCCGGTCGGCTCGGCGACCCTGCGCCGGTGCTTCCCCGTCCGCCGCGTACTGCTGGAGGTGGAGGGCACGAGAAGACCTGAGTCGGATGGTCAGGCCAGGCGGGGAACCTGTCCTGCGCAAGCGTGGCCACGCCATGGACGGCAACGGCAGCATCCTGACGAAGGCTGGCATTTCTGCCACTCGTGGTGGCGAAGAGACGGCGCGATTCAAGGAATCGCTGCCCGCCTGGTCCATGATCGAGGCTAGTGGCCCCGCTACGCCCGGACGGCTGATCGAGGTACGCAGCACCGCCGCTTACCGAGTGTGAGCGCGTCGGGATATCCGGTCGATCGGAGTCGGGCATCGGAGGGGGCGCTGGAGCCGCCGGCGGGTGAAAACGCTGGCCAGTGAATCCCTCGGCCGGTGGAGTCGTCGGCCGGTGGCGTCCTGGACTGTCCTCACCGTGAAGGCGGCCCGCGCCCGCTCCGGCGCACGGCGGCCGATCGTGACGGACCGCGCCGTGCCGGGGTCTGAGGAACATCCGTGTCAGATCGTGCGCTAAGCGTTGTCTGGGCTGGTTGGTGCTTTGGCCCAGGGTGATTGAGCGTTGGAGCCTTCGTGGGTCGTTGTTGTCGATCTTCGGAGAGCTGTTGTGGCGGTCGAGTTCCTGACGGTTGAGCAGGCGGCCCGGTGCGGGTCGTTCCACGGGGCGCCTTCGCGGGCGGAGCTGGAGAGCGGTACCGGCTGCCTCGGACCACGCCCCGGTCGTCGTCGACCTCGAGGTCTGAGCGCCGCTCGCTACGCAGCGTGCTGTAACCCATTCGCTCCAGATATCTGAGCATGTGTTCGGGTTTGCGTAAAAACTCGGAGCCAGAGGTCGACAGCATTCGTCGGCGCTTCAAGCCTTGAGGAGGACTCGATGTCGTCTGCGAACAGCAGGAAGACGTATGTGATAGCCACGGTGGGCGGCGCGTTCGCCATGATCGCCGCCCTCGCCGCCCCCGCATACGCGGGCGGAGCCGGCGGAGCGGCGACCCCCATCAAGGGGCGTACCGAGGGCGGCAGTCTCGAGCTCGTCAACGGCGACATCGTGGCCTGCGCCGGCGTCGGCGACGTGCGCGTCGAAGACACCACGGGCGTGGAGCACAAGACCGACGGTGCGGGCACGGAGTTCACCACACGGGCCGGCACCGAGGTCGAGACACTGCGCAAGGGCACCGTGGAAGTGACCGTACGAGGCGCCAGCGCCGTCATCACCTGCGGCAAGGAGGGATTCCCCACGACGAAGGCGCGGGTTCCCAAGGGTGTGCTGGCCGGTTCGGGCGGCTCGGTGACCGAGGCCGACACGGCCGAGACCCTCGCCGGAGGCGCCCTGGTGGCGTCCGCGATCGCGGGCTGTGCGGTGGCGCTGCGCCGTCGCCGCGGCGACATGAGCGGCTGACCGGTAGGCACCATGCGGTCAGGGCTGTCCCCGAAAGCCGCCGAGCCCTCCGCACGCGGGGGAGGGGAAGCCCTGATCCGCGCTTAGTCCCGCTTCACCCCTGACCCACGGAAGGCGCGCACGGTGCGACGTCCCCTCGCACACACCCACGCCCCGCGCGGGCCTCTCCCACGCGGCAACCGCCTGACCCTCATCGCGGCCGGAGTCGCCTTCTGTCTCGGCTGCGGAATGGTGCAGGCTGGCACCCACGCCCAGGCGCCGCCCAGCCCCTCCGCTGCCGAGGCGCGGCCGACCAGGCCCGCCGCCACCACCGGACCGGTCGCGCCCCCGATGCCGCTGTCGCGGCCCACGCGCATCCGCATCCCTCGTATCGGGGTCGACGCGCCGGTAGTCGGCGTCGGCCTGGACGCCTCCGGATACCTCCAGGCCCCACGGGCCACCAAGCCGAACCTGGCAGGCTGGTACGTGGAGAGCCCGACCCCCGGCAGCGCGGGAAACTCCGTCATCGACGGCCACGTCGACACCCCGCGAGGCCCTGCCGTCTTCTACGAACTGGGCGCTCTGCACCGGCGGGACCCGATCCACGTCACCCGTGCCGACGGAACCACCGCCGAGTTCACTGTCGACGCCATCGAGGTGTACCCCAAGCGGGCCGTACCCGCCGATCGCGTCTACGGCCCCACCCGGCGCCCGCAGTTGCGCGTCATCACCTGCGGCGGCGGCTACACCCCGGGATCCGGCTACCGGGGAAACGTCGTGGTCTACGCCCACCTGACCCGAGCCCGCGGACACGCGACCTCGGGGAAGTGAGGCACGCTGGCCCGCAGAAGATGCCCGTGAGCAAGCGGGTCAGTCCAATCTCGTACCTTCCGCCCTCGGTAGGGACGAACCTGAACTTCTGGTTCCAGTCAAGGTTGCGGGTGTACTGGATGATTCCCCTTCGCGGATCGCCGCCTGGAATATCCCAGCACTTTCCCGTGCAGGTGCGTACCTCCTGGTCTTGGAGCGAGCCGAGGTCGAAGATGGGCAGCTGACTTGCCGCGCTCGTGCAGGGGTTCTGGACGATCTGCGCGCCGTCCTGAGGGTTGCTGCCCGAGACGTCCGCGCACTTGCCTGCATGGGTGATGACCCGGTGCGAACCCGGGGCCTGCGCGGCTGCCGTCGCGGAACCGGGCGTCGCGCCCGCCGTCGCCCCGTGCGCCTGTACGCGCTCTGCCGATGGCCATGAGCGCCGCGCCGGGCGGCCATCACCGCGGCGCTGGTCGTGGTGACATGGGTCCGAGACGGCCGGCCGCAGTCGAACTGAGCGCTTGCCGGACGGGCGCCAGGCCGATGCCCTGGCGCCCGCACCCCTTGATGGGGCGTTTCCGATGTGGCGTTTCCGTAGCCGGGTCCGTTCCCGGATCGATCAGGAATCGAGAAGCGGGGTTCATGGAGCCGCCTCTAATCTGCCCATCATGGACATCACGATTCACACGACTTTCCTTCCGCACGACGACCCGGACGCGTCGCTCGCCTTCTACCGCGACGTCCTCGGCTTCGAGGTGCGCAGCGACGTCGGACAGGGCAGGATGCGCTGGATCACGGTCGGCCCGGCCGGGCAGCCCGACACGTCGATCCTTCTGGCGCCGCCGGCCGCCGACCCGGGAATCACCGAAGACGAGCGCCGCACCATCACCGAGATGATGGCCAAGGGCACCTACGGCTGGATCCTGCTGGCCACCCCGGACCTCGACGACACATTCGAAAGGGTGCAGGCCGGTGATACCGAGGTCGTCCAGGAGCCGACCGAGCAGCCGTACGGCATCCGCGACTGCGCCTTCCGCGACCCCGCGGGCAACCTGGTCCGCATCCAGGAGCTTCGCTGAGCCGTGCGGGTGCAGTGCCGCGACTGTGCGGGCGGACACCGCGACCATCCGCGGAGGAGTGCGCCGGCGCACCCGCGCGGAGGTGTCCGCCCTGCAGATCGCCCACCGGGGCCGCGTCCAGGTCCTCGCCGAACCGGCCACGGACCCGGACCCGTCGCCGAACCGGCCACGGACCCGGACCCGACCTGATCCCGCCCCTGCCCAGCAGCCGCCCGCCCCTGTCCAGCAGTCGCTGACGGCTGTCCGGCTCCGGCGGAGCCGGACAGCACCGGCCGCGTGCCCTGGGGTGTCTGCCGCGGCAGACACCCCAGGGCACGCGTAGACGTCGAGGGAAGATGAGAAAAGGGAGTGTCCTCATGTGTCAGGCCGAGTGGCGGCGCGCACGCGTCGAAGCGCAGCGCCTGGCCGATCTGGCGCGGCTGCGCCGCGTCCGCGACCGGATCGACAGGGAATACGCGCAGCCGCTGAACGTGGAGGCGCTCGCCCGCGAGGTGAACATGTCCGCCGGGCACCTCAGCCGGCAGTTCCGGGCCGCCTACGGTGAGTCGCCGTACGCCTACCTGATGACGCGCCGCATCGAGCGCGCGACGGCGCTGCTGCGGCGGGGCGATCTCAGCGTCACCGAGGTCTGCTTCGAGGTCGGCTGCGCGTCGCTCGGCACGTTCACCACCCGCTTCACCGAGCTGGTCGGCATGCCGCCCGGGGCCTTCCGGCGCCGGGCGGCAGGCGCGGCGGATGCGGCGGACGCGGCGGCCGACCGTGCCGATGCCACAAGCACGGCCAGTGATGCGGGTCCGGCGGTGACGGTGGAGGGCATGCCGGCGTGCGTGGCGAAGCAAGTGACACGACCGGTCAGGAAGCGCGAAGCACCGGCCGCTGAACAGCCCCTGGCGTGATGGTCATCGCGTCCGCCGCGCCGCCGCGTCCACCACATCCCTCCGTGGAAAGAGCGTCCGGCGGTTCCGGGGGAGGGGACCGCCATGGGCGTGGCCAGGATGAGCGGACCCGTTCAAGGAGGCCCGGCCGAGGCGGCTGCCCCGGGCCACGGCGGGTACGGCGGACCGCCGCCGACCTGCGCCCGCGGCTGTGCAGCGCGTCCAGCACGGCGCTTCCAGCACGGCGCGTCCAGTACGCCGCTTCCAGTACGGCGCGTCCGGCACTGCGCTTCGAGTGCGGCCGCGGCCTGGTGTCAGCGGACACCGCCGAGGACGGTGCCGTCGATCCCGGCGTTCACATGCTGTGCTTCCCACCGCTTCCCACCGGTTGCTGCGTGACAGCCGGGTACCCGGGGACGTGCTGACCGAAGAGACCGTACGACCTGACGAAGAGACCGTACGAAGAGCCGTACGAAGAGACGGTACGGACAGATCCGTGTGCCGCGCGACGTGGGAGGCGGCGAGCCCCCGCGGGCGTGGCCGGGCCGCGTCGCAGGAGGTGCGCCGGATGGCACGTACGCCCCACACACCCGGCCGGGCGACGATGCCGGCGCCCGCCCGCCGGTGGGCGGCCGGGAGACGCCTCTTCCTGACCTCGGCGGTGCTGCTGGCCGTCGTCGGCGCGGTCGGTCAGGGCGTCGGCTGGGTGCTGCTGACCACCACACTCGGCCCGACGGCGTACATGCTGCTGGCGCAACCCGAGAGCGAGGCGGCCCGGCTGCGCAACTCCTCGCTGGGCCACGCGACAGCGACTGCCTGCGGGCTGGCGTGCCTGGCCGTCTTCGGGCTCTGGCAGCAGCCCTCCGTGGTCGAGCAGAAACGCGACACCTGGTCGCAGATCGGTGCGCAGGCCCTCGCCGTGGGGCTGACGGTCCTCCTGCTCGAACTGTTCCGGGCCCAGCACCCGCCCGCGGCCGCCACCGCCCTGCTGATCACCTCCGGCATCGCCCGGCCGGGACCGCCCCTGTACGGCATGCTCACCGGACTCGCCCTGCTGATCGCGTGTGCCGCCCTGCTCGCGTGGGTCGAGCGGCGGCCGGCCGCGGCCGACGCGCGGGAGGAGGAAGGAGGAGGATGAACGGCACGCCCCCGGGCCGGCCGTGCGGCCCGGTGTCACCGGCCGCGGATGTGTCCTCGCCGTGGACCCTCCGGGAGTACGCCTTCCTCGGGGACGGCGAACGCGGCGCCCTGGTGGGGCCGCGCGGCGAGATCGTGTGGCTGTGCGCACCCCGCTGGAACAGCGACGCGGTGTTCTCCACCCTGATCGGCGGACCGGGGGAGTACCTCCTCGGCCCCGCGGACCACTGGAACGTCTGGGGCGGCTCCTACGAGGAGGGCTCGCTCATCCACGTCGGCCGCTGGATCACCGGTGACACCGTGATCGAGTGCCGGGAGGCGCTGGCCGCGCCCGCCGACCCGGACCGGCTGATTCTGCTGCGCCGGATCCGGGCGGTGCGCGGCGACGCGGGCGTACGGCTGCGGCTCGACGTCCGCCCCGGCTTCGGCGCCCACACCATGACCGGCCTGCGGCAGGAAGGCGACACCTGGTCGGCGCACGGCGGCGGACTGCACCTGCGCCTCGTCGGAGCGGCCGGCGCCACCCCCCGGCGGCCGGGGGTGCTGGAGGCGCGGCTGACGGTGGCGGCGGGCGAAGAGCGGGACCTCGTCCTGGAGATCGGCACCGGGGCGCGGACGGGGGAGCTGGATCCGGAGCGCCTGTGGCAGGCGACCGAACGTTACTGGGCCGGTGCCGTACCGGACTGCTCGGAGCTGGCCGCGCCGCGCGACGCCCGCCATGCCTATGCCATCCTCCGCGGGCTGACCAGCGCGTCCGGGGCGATGGTGGCAGCCGCCACCACCTCGCTCCCGGAGCGCGCCAACACCGCCCGCAACTACGACTACCGGTTCGCGTGGATCCGCGACCAGTGCTACGCCGGGCTGGCGGTGGCCGCACACGGCCCGCACCCCCTGCTGGACGCGGGCGTCGGCTTCGTGACCGAGCGCCTGCTGGCCGACGGCGGCCACCTGCGCCCCGCCTACACCGTCGAGGGCGACACGGTGGCCGGGGAGAGCTCCCTGCCGCTGCCCGGCTACCCGGGCGGCACCGACCGGGTGGGCAACCGCGCCGGCCGGCAGTTCCAGCTGGACTCCTTCGGCGAGATCCTCCAGCTGTACGCGGCCGCCGCCCGGCTCGACCGGCTCGACACGGACGGCCGCCGCGCCCTCGGCGTGGCCGTGGAAGCCGTCGCACGCGACTGGCCGCGGCCGGACGCGGGTCTGTGGGAACTGGAGAACCACTGGTGGACCCACTCACGACTGTGCGCGGTGGCCGGTCTGCGCGCCGCGGCGCGAGAGGTGCGGGACCCGGCCGCGCGTGACTGGGACGACCTCGCCGACACCATCCTGCGCGAAACCCGCCGCCGCTGCCTGACCCGCCAGGGCCACTGGTCCCGCGCGGAGGACGACGAAGGACCGGAAGCCGCCCTGCTGCTGCCGCTGGCCCGCGGCTGCCTCCCCCCGGACGACCCCAGCGGGCCGCTCACCCGCCGGTTCGTCGAGGCACGGCTGTCCGAAGACGGCTACCTCTACCGCTTCGGCCACGGCGACCAGCCCCTGGGCGAGGCCGAAGGCGCCTTCCTGCTGTGCGGCTTCATGATGGCGCTGGCCGCCCACCACCAGCGAGATGCCGTCAGCGCCTTCCGCTGGTTCGAGCGCACCCGGGCCGCCTGCGGCCCGCCGGGCCTGTTCGCCGAGGAATACGACGTCCGCCAGCGCCAGCTACGAGGCAACCTGCCCCAGGCGTTCGTCCACGCCCAACTCCTCGAGGCGGCGGTACGCCTCAGCGGTGACCCGGACGCATGAGCCCGCTCGCCCCCACCGCCGCGGTGAGCGCGTCACCCGGTGGCCCGCCGGGTGCCTGGATCGTCCGTGACCCGCGGGAGGTGGTCATGCACCCCGTGCGGTGCGGTGCGGCGTCTGTGGCCCGGTGGCTACCGCCGAGATCGGCGATCTCCGGCTGGACACCGACGGACACATCGTCGAACAGGTCGCTGACGCGGTCCTGGCCCGGACCCAGTGGCCACGGTGATCCGGCACTATCCAGCAGGGCGGCCGAGGCCAGGCACGGTCTGCCCGGCGCTCATGAGGCGAGCCCACCCCGTGTGCGGGGTGGGCTCGCTGAGCATCAGGGCTTGGGCCCGTGACCCGCGGTCAGCCCCTCAGAGCATGCTCGGGTACGGCCCGGCTTCGGAAGACGCCGCCACTCCTCACACCGTCACCGCGCGGTGAGCCGACGGGCACCCGTGGCGGGCGCCCGCACGGGAGTCGGGTCATACGACGATGACCCGGCGCCCGCGCGTGTGACCGGCCTGGCTGTCGATGTGGGCCGCCGCGGCCTCGGCCAGCGGGTACGACTTCTCGACCGGGATGTGGAGCTTTCGCCGTGCGATGAGGTCGACGGCTTCGGCGAGCGCGTCCGGCACGCTCCCGGCCACGCCGGAGAACCGCACCCCGTGGTCCGGCGCGCCGAGATCGGCGATGGAGATCACCTTCTGCGGATCCCCGGTCAGTTCGACGAGTTCGCGGATCACGCCCGAGCCGGACAGATCGAGTGCCGCGTCGACATGGCCGAGCTGCCGCACCCGCTCGACCCAGCCCTCGCCGTACGTCGTGGCGACGGCACCCAGGCTGCGCAGATAGTCCTGGTTCTTGGCCCCGGCCGTGCCGATCACCGTGATGCCGCGGTCGCGGGCGATCTGCAGCACCGCCGATCCGACTCCCCCGGACGCGCCGCTGACCAGCAGCGTCTGCCCGGACCGCACACCGACCTCGCGGATGATGCGCAGCGCGGTCTCCACCACGGAGGGGTACCCGGCCGCCTCTTCGAACGTCAGCCCTTCGGGCATCCGGGCCCAGGCCGACAGCACGGCGAACTCGGCGTAGGTGCTCGAGCCTTCGCCGAACACCCGGTCGCCGATCTTGACCCCTTCGACGCCCTCGCCGACCTCGTCCACCACCCCGGCGGCGTCCTGTCCGACGCCCGAGGGCAGCACGGTCGGATGGGCCCCGAGTACCTGGCCTTCCCGGATCCTCCAGTCGACGGGGTTCACCCCCGCCGCTCGCACGGCGATGCGTATCTGGCCGGGGCCCGCGTGGGGCTCCTCGGCGTCTATCAGGCGCAGAACGTCCGGACCGCCGAATTCGGCGAAGCTCACTTTCTTCATGCCGCCGACCGTAGCACTAACGGTTAGTTTTTCGAAACCGATACGGATTCGTATCTGCTAGCATGAAGCAATGACCGTGCCGTCCGGACGCCGTGAGCGCAAGAAGGCCGCGACCCGACAGAAGATCGCTGACACCGCCCTGCGGCTTTTCCTGGACCGCGGGTACGACGCGGTGGGCATCCGTGACGTGGCCGCCGAGGCCGACGTGGCCGTCACCACGCTCTTCTCCCACTTCGCCTCGAAAGAGGCCCTGGTGTTCGAGCAGGACGAAGACTTCGAGCAGCGTCTCGCGCAGGCGGTCACCGGCCGGGCGCCGCACGAGCCGCTCATCCCCGCGCTGCGCCGCGAGATCGAGGCCCTGGTGCGACATTGCACGGCGGACAGCGCCGCCCCGATCTGGCGCCTGGTCGAAGAGACACCTGCCCTGCGGGAGTACGAGGAGTCGATGCGGCTGCGCCACGCGGAGGCGCTGGGGATGGCCATCGCCGCCGATCTCGGCCTGCCGCGGACGACAACGGACTGTCGGACGATCGCCAGGTTCGTGATCGACGCCTATTCGCTGGCCCGTGAGGCGGCCGATCCGGAGGCCGCGCTGGACGAGATCTTCCGGATGATCGAGGCGGCCTGGGAGGTCACCTCCTCTTCCCGGTGTACGCGGGGAGCCGTTCCGCCGGACGGGGCAGAGGCCGGTCGGGCTGTGACGGCTCGCTGAACGCCTGGGGCCGACTGAGGGCCCTGGCGGGGCGGGCCCTGGCGAGGCCGGACGCGTAGCGGGTCGCCCAGGCGTCGGCGGGCATCGCCGAGGTGGTGGAGGTCGTCGGCCTCAGCGCCGAGACGCCACCGGGCCCGCTCGTGCGGGTCGGCGCGGCCGATGCCGAGGATCCGTACCGGATGGCGGGGCAGATCCTCGCTATTCCCGACACCGAGCGCGGCCGTATCGGCGGCGGTGGTGAGCCGGGCCCGCTCGTGCGGGTCGTCGTGGCCGGTGCCGAGGATGCGTACCGGATGGCGGGGCAGATTCTCGCCCTTCCCGATGCCGAGCGCGGCCGTATCGGCGGCGGTGGTGAGCCGGGTCCGTTCGTGCGGGTCGCCGCGGCCGATGCCGAGGATCCGTACCGTGAGCGGTGCGTGCCGGCGGTCGGCTGAACCGGCCGC
>NZ_BBOX01000283.1 GCF_001553455.1 Streptomyces hygroscopicus subsp. hygroscopicus | reverse complement strand
GGCTCACGCCGCGCCCGGGTGTGCCCGGCCGGGCGACGGCGCGGCCGGCAGGCGGACCACCAGGCGCGCCCCGCCGAGGCCGCCGTCGTCCGGCGCCGGGTCCTGGTCGGCGTAGGCGGTGCCGCCGTGTGCGGTGACGACCGTGCTGACGATGGCGAGGCCGAGGCCCGAGCCGCCGGCCTCGCGGGACCGCGCTTCATCGAGCCGGGTGAAACGCTCGAAGACCCGCAGCCGGTCCGCGGCCGGGATGCCCGCCCCGTCGTCGCTGACGGTCAGTTCGACGGTGCCGTCCCGTTCCCCCAGGGCCACCCGCACCCGCTGGTCGGCGTGGCGGCGGGCGTTGTCCAGCAGATTGCGCACGACGCGGCGCAGCGCCTCGGCGTCGCCCCGCACCCGCCCGCCGGAGACCCGGCGGGCGTCGATGTCCGCCCGGGTCAGCGAGCGCTGCCTGCGGACCTCGGCCAGCACCACCTCGTCCAGGTCGATGACGCGCGTGGCCGGTGACCGCGGCCGGGCCGGGTCCTCGCTGCGGGCCAGTGCCAGCAGGTCCTTGACCAGGTCGTGCAGCCGTACCGTGTCCTCCAGCAGCGCGGCGGCCGTGCGCGGGTCCCGGGTGGGATCGGGGTAGCTGGACATGACCTCGAGCTGGGCCCGCAGGGCCGTCAGCGGGCTGCGCAGTTCGTGTGCGGCGTCGACGACGAAGCGGCGCTGGGCGACCGAGGCGTCGTCGAGGCGGGCGAGCATGTCGTTGAGCGTGACGCCGAGTGCGTGGATCTCGTCCTGGCAGGCGGGCAGGTCGAGGCGGCGGTGCAGATCGGTCGCGGTGATGTCGGCGGCTTGGCGGCGCAGGGTTTCGACCGGGCGCAGCGTGCGGCCGGCGGTGAGCCAGATCGTCCACGCCACCAGCGCGGTCAGCGCGGGTACCGCGACCACCAGGCCGGTGGTCAGACTGGACAGAGTGTGCTCGGCCTGGGACAGGGACACCCCCACGACGATGGTGGCGGGGCGGCCGTCGATACGGATCGGCCGGGCCAGTACGCGGAAGTCGCCCCCGTCGCCGATGCCGAGGCCGCGGAGGGTGGCGGGGTGTCCCGCGAGCACCCGCGCGGGGAGGGGGGTCGGGAAGCCGCTGAGGCTGCCCGGCCGCGTGTCGACGTCGGAGCTGGCCCGCACCTTCCCGTGGGCGTCGAGCACCTCCACGACATCGGCGTCCCCGCCGTTGGAGGGGATGAGGGAACCCAGCCGGTCGTGCCGGACCAGGGAGGTGACGTCGGACAGCCGCTGGCTCGCGGTGCTGTCCCGGTCGCGCCACATGGAGTGCCGCAGACCGAGCAGCAGGCCGAGGCCGGCCGCGACCATCGCGATGACGACGATCACCGTGGCCCACATAGTGACCCGGGTCCGCAGCCGCAGCCGCCGGGTCAGCCTCCGCACCGGGCCGAGTGCCGGACGCCGGAGGGGAAGGCGTCGGGACATTCAGCCGCCCTTCGCGTCCAGCCGGTAGCCGATGCCGCGCACGGTCTCGATGGCGGACCGGCCGAAGGGGGTGTCGATCTTGCGCCGGAGGTAGCCGACGTAGACCTCGACGATGTTGGGGTCGCCCTCGAACCAGGCGTCCCAGACCTGGGCGAGCAGTTCCGTCTTGCTCACCACCGTGTCGGGGTTGCGCAGCAGGAACTCCAGCAGTCCGAACTCGCGCGGGGTCAGGTCCAGGCGCTCGTCGCCCCGGCCGCACCGGTGGGCGGCCGGATCCAGCCAGAGATCACCCGCACGGAGTACCGGCGAGCGCTGCGGGGCGCTGCGGCGCAGCAGTGCGCGGATCCGGGCCAGCAGGACCACGAACGAGAACGGCTTGGTCAGATAGTCGTCCGCGCCGAGGTCGAGGGCGTCCGCCTCGTCGTACTCCCCGTCCTTGGCGGTGAGGATCAGCACGGGGGTGGTGATGCCCGCGGCGCGCAGGGTCCGGCACACGTCATAGCCGTTGCGGCCGGGCAGCATCAGATCGAGCACGATCACCGCGTAGTCGTTGTGCCTGATCAGGCCGAGGGCCTTCGCGCCGTCCTCGGCGATGTCCACGCTGAACCCCTCGGCGCGCAGTCCGCGGTCCACGGCGGCGGCGATGTTCTGCTCGTCCTCGACAACCAGCACGCGCATGCGACATCACCCCATGACCGTACCGACGGCTCGGCCGGACGACTGATCCTCGGTTGCGAGTCTAGAGGCCGGACCGCAGGTGGGCGCGGTTCTCTCAGCGGGCTCTCAGGATCCCCTCAGCGCATCCTCAGCGCTCTCAGCGTGTGCACAGGCCGTACCCGACACAGTGGAGAGTGCCTGTTCCGCACCGCCGCCGAGTCCCGACGGACCGGCACCATCCGACGAAAGGCGCCGATCGTGGCACCGACTTCCGCGCACTGGCGCACGGACGAACGTCCGTCCCCCGCCGGCACCGCGCCGGAGCCCGTCCAGCACCTCCGCGAGCCCACCCTCTCCCGCCCGGCTGCTTCCGCCGGGCTCTGGGCACTGATCATCGCCGGAGGGTACGCCGCGGGCCTCGCGGCGGACGCCTTCGGCGTTCCCGCCCCCTACCTGCTGTGCTCCCTGCTGGCCGGTGCCGCCCTGGCGCTGTGCGGTCGGGTCCGCGACCGGCTTCCGGCACCGGCCAACAGCGCCTCGCAGGCGCTGGTGGGCGCCCTCATGGGCAGCTACCTCACCCCGGCCGCCCTCGCCTCCGCCGCGCCCGTCGCGCTGCCGCTGACCGCGGTCACCGCGGCCACCATCGGGCTGAGTCTCGCGGTCGCCTGGTTGCTGGCCCGCGGCGGCCGCGTCGGCCGCTCCAGCGCCGTCCTCGGCATGGTGCCCGGCGGTTCGGCCGCGATCGTCACCTGCGCCGACGAGTTGAACGCCGATGTACGGCTCGTCGCCTTCACCCAGTACCTGCGCGTCGGTCTCGTCGCCACCGCCGCCCCGCTGGCGGCCCACTGGATGACCTCCGCGTCCCCCGCCGCGGGCGGCCACCCGGCCGCGGGCGGGGGCGGCGCCGGATCCGGCCTCCTCCACCTCGTCGCCGGATCGGACCAGCTCACCGGCCTGGTCACGCTGGCCGCCATCACCCTCGCCGGCTCCTGGGCCGGGCGACGGCTGCGGGTGCCCACGCCCCTGCTGATGGGCCCGATGCTGGTCGCCCTGGCCGCCACGCTCAGCGGCGTCGTGCCGGGCTTCGCGCCCGTCGGGGTGCTCCGGAACATCGTCTTCGTCCTCGTCGGCCTCGACGTGGGCGTACGGTTCACCCGCCGGACCCTCCTGCGCATGCGGCGGCTGCTGCCTCCGATCCTGATCTGCATGGCGGCCGTCTGCCTCGGCTGCGCCGGGCTGGCGTGGGTGTTCGCCGGGGTGACGGGCACGCCGTTCAACGACGCCTACCTCGCCACGACCCCCGGAGGGATCAACGCGGTCCTCGCCACCGCGGTCTCCTCCCACGCGGACGTCGCTCTGGTCTCGACCGTGCAGAGCCTGCGGCTCCTGGTGGTCCTCCTGGCCACGCCGCTGATCGTCCGCCTGCTGGCGCCGAGGTGGGCGGGGTCCGCCGGCGTCTCGGGCGGAGGCGGAGGAGGCCGGCAGGTGATCCGTCCGCCCGGCGGAGCGCTCCGCCGCGCCCCGGCGACGACCTCCTCGGACGGCCCGCCGGCCACCGTCCGGACGTGACGCGGCCCGCGGTGTGACCGCCACCGGCACCGGCGCCGCCCCCGTACCAACCCCGTACCTCCTCGTCGCACCGGCCGCGTCCTGGCGGCACTCCTGGCGGCACGAGAGGTGCGGCACCGGCTGCTCGCCGCCGCTTCCCCCGCCCCTGCCGCCGCCACGGCCGAAAGACCGACGGAGGACCATGCGCCGCAAGATCCTGATCGTCGAGGACGACCACGCCCTGCGGGATGTGCTCCGCCGCGGCCTGTACGACGAGGACTTCCACCCCGTCCCGGCCGCCGACGGGGCCACCGCCCTGCGCCTGGCCACCGCCGACATCGCCGCCGTCGTCCTGGACATCGGTCTGCCCGACGCGGACGGACGGGACGTGTGCCAGGCCCTGCGCGCGGGCGGTTTCCACGCCCCGGTCGTCTTCCTGACCGCACGGCACCACCTCACCGACCGGCTGTCCGGCTTCTCGGCCGGCGGTGACGACTACCTGCCGAAACCGTTCCACCTCGCCGAACTGGCCGCCCGGCTGCGGGCGGCGCTCAAACGGGCCGTGCCCCCGGCCGCCGCGTCGGCCGGGGACCTGGTCCTGGACGCGATCCGGCACGGCGCGACCGTGCGCGGTACCCGCGTCGCCCTGTCCCCGACCGAGTTCCGGCTGCTGGCCACGCTCGTCGCCGCCGACGGGGACCTGGTGCGCCGCGACGAGGGTCACCACGAAGACCGAGAAGAGCGCGATCGTGGTGAGGAAGTAGCCGAGCTTCATCGTCTGCGCGAAGAGGTCTCCGGCCGTCTCACCCAGGGTCGTCGCCGCGATCTTCATGATCCAGAAGGCCAGGGTGACCTCGGGCAGTTTCTTCATCACCGACGTGCTCGTACTCGCGGCGTCGAGGTCGGTGAGGATGTCTGACTTCCCCAATGTCATGCACTCCCGTCTGGTGGGGGGATACGGAGCCCGCGCCGAGGCGGCCGGGCGCCCCGCGAAGGGGCGCCGACCGCGGACGACGGCGGAATACGACCCTGCGGGCCGCAGCCTGAACGCATCCTGAACACCTGCCGGGGCTCGGGCCGCCCGCCGGGGCCTCAGCTCGCCCGTCGGCCGGCTCGCTCCGGTGCGATGACGTCCTTGCGCGACACCGACAGGAACACGACCAGGCCGACGATGACCGTCAGGAACAGCGCACTGGTCACGACCGTGCCCAGGCCGAGGCCGCCGTCTCCGGTCGGCTGCGCGAGGTAATCGCCGACGGAGGCGCCGAGCGGGCGGGTGAGGACATAGGCGATCCAGAAGCTCCACACCGCGTCGAGGCCGAGGGCGAAGCGGGCGACCGCGACCGCGGCGATGGCCAGGGCGAACAGCACCGCGGACAGCCAGTACCCGAGGTTCATCCGCTCGGAGACCAGGTCACCGGCCGCGGTCCCCAGGGCGAAGGTGAACAGCACCGCGAGCCAGTAGAAGGACTCCCGGCCGGTGGTGTCGACGCTGTGGATGGACAGCGTCCGCTCCCGCCGGTACCAGGCGACGAAGACGAGCGCCAGGACGATCGCGAACACCGTCGTACTCGTCTCCAGCGGCACGCCCATGTTGTCGGTGAGGTTGTCGCTGATCAGCGTGCCGACGACGCTGATCAGGGCGACGGCCGGCCAGTACACGGCCGCGCGGTAGCCGCTGGTGCGGAACTGCGCCACCAGCACCACGGCCAGCACCGCGCTCATCAGCGCCGACACGCCCGTCAGGCCGAGTCCGGCCTTCTCGTTCAGCAGATCGGCCGCGGTCTCACCGACCGAGTGCACAGCACCTTGATGATCCAGAAGTAGACGGTGACTTCGGGCACCTTGTTCCAGCGCGGTCGGTGCCGCGCCCGAGGGGCGGGTGCGTCGGCCATCGGGGTCGCGAGGGGCTCGGATGTCTCGTAGGTCATGGGACGGACCCTGGCACCGGATACCTGAACGCATCCTGATCGCCGGGACGGCACCCCGCGTACGTCAGCGGCCCGTTCCGGCCCGGTACCGGGACGCGTCGGGCCGGGCGGGCGGCGAGGGTGAGTGCGGGGAGGCCGGCTCGGGTCACCCGGCGTCGTCGCGGCGAGGGCGCCGGCGGCGCAGGTGGCGGGCGGCGAGTGCGGCGATGACCACGGCCGCGGCGGCGAGCAGGTACAGGCCGTAGCGCTGGATGGCCGGGTAGAGGGTATGGAGGTGCCGGCCGGCGAGGGCGCCGAGGGTGATCCAGGTGCCGACCCACAAGGCGGCGCCGAGGGCGTTGAAGGCGAGGAAGCGGCGCCACGGCATTTCGGCGAGTCCGGCGATGATGCCGTTGACCTGGCGCAGGCCCTCGATGAACCGGGCAACGGTGATGATCTTGCCGCCGTGACGGGCGAAGAACGCCTCGGCTCGGGCGATGCGGGCTTCGGTGAGCAGGACGTAGCGGCCGTAGCGGGTGATGAGCCGGTGGCCGCCGAAGCGGCCGATGGCGTAGCCGAGGTTGTCGCCCATCATGGCGGCGAAGAAGGCGACGACGGCCACCGCGACGATGTTCATCCGGCCCGCACCCGCGGAGACGGCGGCGGCGATCATGACGGTTTCACCGGGGACCGGGACTCCGAAGTCCTCGACGAACACCAGGGCGGCGAGGGCCAGATAGCCCCAGTGCTCCAGCAGTGGGGTGACGCCGCCAAGGGCGCCGGGCAGCGGGGGCGCGGCCATCGGGGGCTCCTCTCCGGTTGCGTCTCGGCCTCGGGCTCGGTGGGCGCGGTGCGGCGG
>NZ_BBOX01000282.1 GCF_001553455.1 Streptomyces hygroscopicus subsp. hygroscopicus | reverse complement strand
GTGCGGGGCGCGGTCGCCCGGGTGGCCCGGGTGGCCGGGGCGGCCGGGGCGGCCGGGATCGCCCGGGTGGCCGGGGTGGCGCGCTCGCTGTGCGGCCGGTGGCCGGTCTACAGGCGGACGATGACCAGGGCGATGTCATCGCATCCGCTGTCGGCCACGCCGAGGCTGGCGAGCAGGGCATCGGCCAGGCGGCAGGGGCTCAGACCGGCGTGGCGGGCGAGGGCGCCGGTGAGGCGGCGCAAGCCGGCGTCGATGTCCTCGTCGCGGCGTTCGATCAGCCCGTCGGTGTAGAGGACCAGGGTGTCGCCCGGGGTGTAGGCCACCGTGGCCTGGGCGCGCGTGGCCTGGCCGGTGACGACGCCCAGCGGAGGCTCGGTGGCCTGGTCGAGCAGGGAGACGGTGCCGTCCGAGCGGGACAGCGCGGGTGGCAGGTGGCCGGCGCTGGTGTAGGTGATGTGGCGGCGGCGGGTGTCGATGACGGCCTTGACCGCGGTCGTGGCCAGTGCGCCCTCGAAGGTACGGGCGTACCGGCACAGGACGTCCATCGCCTTGCCGGGTTCGTGGATGGCGCGGACGGCGGCCGACAGGGCGCTGCGCAGCATGCCCATGACGGCGGCGGCCTCCAGGCCGTGGCCGACCACGTCGCCGACCGCGACGGTGAAGGTGTCCTCGGACAGGTCCACCACGTCGTACCAGTCGCCGCATACGTTGAGCGACTGGGTGGCGGGCATGTAGCGCACGGCGATGTCGCGGTGCCCGGCGAGGTCCGGGGAGTGCAGCATGGCCTCCTGGAGGGTGAGGGCGGTCTGGCGTTCCCGGGCGTGGGCTTCGCGGAGTTCCTCGTTGAGGCGCTGGAGCTCCTGCGCCCGCGCGTACAGTTCGGCCTCCATCGCGCTCCGCTCCTCGCCCGGGTCGCCCGGTCGTGAGCGGGGGGATCGGGTCAGTACGAACTCGGTCATGTCCTCCACCCGGTGAATGATCCACTGGACCTCGCCGTCAGGTCCGAGGACGGGTGTGTTGATGGGCGACCACCACTTCACCTGGAACACTCCCGGGCGGCCGGACACCGGCACGTCGTACTTCTGCACCGCCATCGTGTCCGGTGCCCTCGAGCGCAGCACTCGCTGCAGGGAGGCGTTCAGATTGCGCACCCCGTTGGCCTCCGGGTCCGCCGGGTTGTCGGGATGAACCTCGAAGAGGTAGTGGCCGATCAGCTCGTCCCGGGTCCGGCCCGTGGCCCGCAGATACGCCTCGTTGACGTCGGCGACCACCAGATCGGGGGCCAACACCAGGTAGGGGCTGGGGGTGACGGCGAACAACGCCCGGTAGTCGATCCCCGGTGTGGTCACGCGCCCTCACCTGCCTCGTCCGTCGCTTTCATGGTAAAGGTCCCCATCTGTCCGGCCGGGGGCGGTTCAATTGTCGCCGATCGGCGCGTTGCCGAGGCTGCTCGGCCCCATGGTCTTCTCGCCATCCGCATGCCGGGTGCCCCGCTCCCGGGCGGGCTGGGCCGCGGGACGCGCAGGGCCTGGGGCTCGGCCGCCCGGTCCGGCGCGGCGGACCGGCCGTCGGCATCGTCTCCGGCCTCGGCGGGGGCATGATGCGGGACGTGCTGCTGCAGCACGGCACACCGGTCGCGCTCACCGACTACGCCTATCTGCTGACCTCCCTCGCCGGTATCACGGTCGCCTTCCTGGTCCTGATCAGCGAACAGCGCTGGAACCGGCTGTTCACCGCGCTCGACGCCGCCGTGATCGGGTTCTGGGCGGTCGCGGGCGCCAACAAGACGCTGGCGGTCGGCCTGGGCTGGCTCCCCGCCGTCCTGCTGGGCACCCTCACGGCCGTCGGCGGCGGCGCCCTGCGCGATGTCATCCTCGGCCGGATGCCCGCCGTCTTCGGCGGCAACGGCCTGTACGCCACCGTCGCCCTGGCCGTCGCCGCGGTCACGGTGCTCTGCTGGTACCTCGGCGTCCCCGGGATCGGCGTCGGCCTGGGCGTCACCCTGGCCCTGGTGCTGCGGCTCGCCGCCGTGCGCTACGGCTGGAACCTGCCCAGCGGTCTCGACTGGCGACGCCGCTCCCGTCCCGCCACCCGCCGCGGGGGAAAGTCCCGCTCGCGCAAGGAGTCTTCGTGACCAACCCAGCCCGTACCGTGCTGGCCGGCCTCGACGGCATCCGCTCCGACCTGGAGGACCTCTACAAGGATCTGCACAGACACCCCGAACTCGGCCTGCGGGAGCACCGCACGGCGAAGAAGGCGTCCGACGCCCTGCGGGGCTGCGGCTACGAGGTCACCGACGGCATCGGCGGCACCGGTGTGATCGGGGTTCTGGCCCGTGGTGAGGGCCCGGTCGTCATGGCCCGCGCCGACATGGACGCCCTCCCGGTGCGCGAGCGGACCGGTCTGCCCTACGCCTCCACGGCCACCGTGACCGGCGACGACGGCACCGAGCAACCAGTGATGCACGCCTGCGGTCACGACGTCCACGTGACCTGCCTGATCGGCTGCGCACGGCTGATGGCGCGGGCCGAGGACGCCTGGCGAGGCACCTTCGTGGCGCTCTTCCAGCCCTCGGAGGAGAACGGCGACGGCGCCGCCGCCATGATCGGCGACGGTCTGACGTCCGCGTCGCCCCGGCCCGATGTGGTATTCGCCCAGCACGTGCTGCCCTATCCGGCCGGCTATGTCGGCACCCGCTCCGGAGCGTTCCTGGCGGCCGCCGACAGCCTGCGCATCACCGTCCACGGCCGGGGTGGGCACGGCTCCATGCCCCAGGCCGCGGTGGACCCCGTGGTGATGGCCGCGATGATCGTCGTACGCCTGCAGACCATCGTCTCCCGGGAACTGGCCGCCACCACCCCCGCCGTCGTCACCGTGGGCAGCGTCCACGCCGGCACCGGCCCCAATGTCATCCCCGACCGCGCCGTCATCCAGCTCAACGTGCGCACCTACGACGACACCTCGCGCACCCGGGTCCTGCGGGCGATCGAGCGGATCGTTGTGGCGGAGTGCGAGGCGTCCCGGTCGCCGAGGGCACCCGAGATCGAGAAGATCACCGCCTTCCCGCCCACGGTCAACGACGAGGCGCCGACCAGGCGCGTCGCCGAGGCGTTCGCCGCCCACTTCGGCGACGACGCGCACACCATCGACCCGCAGACGGCCAGCGAGGACATGAGTGAGATCCCCAAAGCGTTCGGCGCGCCGTTCACCTACTGGGGGATCGGCGGCGCCGACCCCGACCGGTACGCCCGGGCCGCCCGGAACGGCACCATCGACCAGGACGTCCCGGTCAACCACAGCCCCACCTTCGCCCCCGTCCTCCAGCCGACCCTGGACACCGGTGTCAGTGCCCTGACGGTCGCGGCCCTGGCCTGGCTCGGTACGTGACAGCGGTCCCGCGACGGCCCGGTGGCCCGTGACGGCCTGGCGGCTTCCGGTCCCGGCGCGCCCGGCGCGCCGTGTGCCGACCGCCGGTACGGCCGCGGCACCTGTCGCCGGCGCGCGGCGTCAACGGTGCGGCAGCGACCGCGCGATGGCGACGGAGGACGGGGCGAGCGCGGTCTGGCCGTCCTCGAGGTCCCACAGCGAGTTCTGCAGCAGCCGCCCCAGCGTCCAGCCGGCCGCGCGGGCGCGGTCCAGGCCGAGGACCTCGGTGAGCAGGTCGAAGCGGCGCCGTACCACGCGTGCGGGATCGGCTTTCGCGACGACGTCGTCCCACCGGCTGTCCAGGGCCGGCCACAGGTCGAAGCCGGGATCCCCGGCGAGCGGCTCGGGATCGATGGCGAGCCACGGCTCACGCTCCGCGGCCAGGACGTTGTCGTAGTGCAGATCCCAGTGCAGCATCCGGTCGCCGGGCTCGCCGGCCAGCTCGGCCACCGCCGACGCCCAGCCACGCAGGAGCTGCCGGTCCGCCGGGTCGACCAGGGCCGTGACCGCCTGCGGAACCCGCTCCAGCATCTCGGTGGCGATGTCGCCGAGGCTCCGCAGCCCCGGCGGCGCCGGGACCGAGACCAGCCGCCCCAGCAGCCGCGCGAGAATGCTCATCGCCACGTCGTCGTCCTCGACCGAAGTGAGCGTGCGGGCACCGTTCAAGCGTTCCAGGAGCAGGGTGCCGCTCCCCGGATCGTGGTCCAGCAGCCGCACCATCCCCTCGCCGTTCCACGTCCGCAGCCCGATGAGCGCCGCGGTGGTCTCCTCCCTGGGCATCTGCAGCTTGAGGACCGCACCCGTGCCGTCCTTGCGCAGTACCGGCAGGACCAGCGAGGCTTCCCCCGCTCCGGCCTCGCCGTCCCGTCGCAGCTCCCAGCGGTCCAGGACGTGCGCGGCCAGCGCGGGCAGGGCCGCGATCCACGCCCTGCCTTCCTCGCCGAAGGCCCTGGCGTACGACGCCGCCAGGGGCTGTGGGACGTCGACCGCTCTCGACGCGCTCATACGGTTTCCTCCAGCGAAAGGCCGCGGCGGACGGGTCTGACCGCCTGTCAGCCGCGTCGGCCACCTCGGGCCGGTGGGACGTCCGGACCGGCGGCGTGCTCGGCGAGACCGGTCACCATGGCCTGCATGAAGCGGCGGAGGTACCGCTGGAAGACCCAGCGCGTCCCCGGGCGGGCCAGGTACGTGCCGTGCCAGCGGATCCTCGTTCCGCCTCCGGGCAGCTCATGCAGCTCGATGGTGGCGTGATAGTCGGCCATGTTCGAGTTTTCCACACCCTCGTACGCGAACCGGCGTCCGGGCTCGAGGGCGGTTATCCGTTCCCTGGTGACGGACTTCCCCGTACGGAAGGCGCGGATCGCCCCGACGCCGTCCCGGCCATCGGGTGAGAGGCCGTGCGACTGACCGGTCTCCAGTGCGTCGATACGCGACCATTCGGGCCAGCTTCGCGGGTTGAGCAGCAGCGTCCACACCGCGTCGGGCGGTGCCGCCGAGTCGGCCGTGACGTCGTAAGACTGCATTCCAGGACTCCTCATACCGGCCGGCGGTCGGCTCGGGGTTGGTCGGACAAGAGCGGGCGTACGGCCGTGCGGCCACCGTGGCGCCGATCGAGCACGCCCGCGATCGAGCTGCCGTTGCCGGTGCCGGCCGGGCGGGGTGGCGCGAAGTCTCCGGTCGGCTTCGGCAGGCGCACGCCGCCTGAGCGGATCCGTGGCACCCCGGGGGGGCCGGAACGCGCAGTCCGGTACTCGCCCGAACACCCCGGCCCCCGCGGTGCGCCCCGCGGCGCCGGCGGCGCGGCACGGTCATCGCTCGGCGGAGATCGGGGGCGTGAAGGGCGAAGGGGCCGACGTCCGACACCGGCTCCTCGCCCGGGGAACTGTCGATCACGGTGCCACCCTAGGGACGGGACGTCACCGGTGCCATGCGCGGAATTGCGGTACAGCGGTCGGGGATTGCGGTGGACGGAGGGGCCACGAGCCGGGTACGCCGGTCTCCCGCTCCGGCTCCTGCCGGTTCGTCCCGCCGGGTCGCATGGTGGCGGACCGGAGGGGCGCGAACCGTCGGCGGGACGAACGCCGCGGCCGGCGGCGGGGCCTCCGCGACGGACTGTTCCTGGGCGAGCCGGTACACCCTGCGCGTGGTGGGGTCGAACCGCGGCCAGGGCGCCGTGCCGTCGGTGGCGCACCGCAGCCAGATGCCGTGCCCACGGTCGGCGAGGTGGTGCGGAGGACCGGGTCCGGCCCATCCGCGCGGCCCGGTGACCGTCTCCAGGGTGTGCGAAGACGAAGGGGAGCCCAAGGCCGTGGGCCGCGCCGAGCCGCCCGCCGATGGCGGGGGAGTGCTACTCGTATGCGGGGAAGAACGTGCGGCCCCGTGGAAGCCGGGATCGTCGCGGCCGGCGGAACGAGGAACCGCCCGCGCCGCCGTGCGCGGGCGAGCCGCGGCCGGTCCTCGGGCGGGAGCGGCCGGCGAGGTCCGTCGGCTGACGCCGTGGGCACGTCGCCGCTGGGTGGAGGTCGGCCTGCGGTGGGGATGGCGCCGACGGCGTGCCGTGGGGCGGGGCGGGCGGGACGGCAGTCGCGGGTGCGCGGCATCAGCCGGTGTCGAGGCCGTCGATCAGACGGCTCAGGAACCGGGCGAAGGTGGAGTCGGGGGTGAGGGGGCGTCCGGGGGCCGAAAGGGCCTCGGCGAGTTCCGGGTGGCGGCCGTCGGCGGCGACAGCGGCGAGGTAGCGGCGCTCGGCCGCGGCCCGGTCCGGTGCTCGTGAGGCTGCCGCCTGCGCGATCTCATGGGTGACGTAGCCGGCCACGAATGCGGTGATCTGGGCGAAGATCTCCAGCTTCGACGCACCGTCCAGCCCGGTGGGCCGCAGAACGGCGAGCGCGTGTTCCAGGAAAGCCAGGGTGTTGGGGCCCGGAACGCGATGGGTGGACAGGGCGGCGGGCAGCCAGGGGTGGCGCAGCATGTGGGCGCGCTGCAGGTGGGCCACGGTCTTCAGATCGGCGCGCCAGTCGCCGCTGGGCGGGTCCGTGACCGTGAGTTCGCCGCTGACGTGGTCGACCATCAGGTTCAGCAGCGTCTCCTTGTCGGGGGCGTAGCTGTAGAGCGACATGACGCCCGCTCCGACCTCGGCGGCCACCCGCCGCATGGTGACCGCGTCGAGTCCTTCCGCGTCCGCCAGCTCGACGGCTGCCGCGATGATCGCCTCCCGGCTGAAGGAGGGTCTGCGGCCCCTGCGGGGCTCGGCGGGACGCAGCCAGAGCTGTTCCGGATCGACGCCCTGGGCACCGGACTTTCCGTCACTGGGCACGGCCTCGTGCTCCTTCCCCGGGGTGTTGAGGCGGCTCTTGCGAAGGCCATCCAAACATCCTCTATTCTCGTACATCGTACGAGAATTTCAGGAGGGGAACGATGCCATCACGCACGCCCGACGCCGACGCCGGACCGGCCTGGACGCCACCCGCCGGAAAACCGCCGTTGTCCTCCCGGATGATGAGGGCGACCTGGCGAGGTCTGCCGGCCAGACGGCACGAGGTCGGATGGGAGCCGGGGCTGGTGGTGCCGGCCGCCGACGGCAGCCCGCTGCTCACTGACCACTACTTTCCGCGCGCCCGGGGCGACTTCCCCACCCTTCTGGTCCGCTCGCCCTATGGCCGGGGCCTGCCGTGGTCACCCCAGTACGGCCTGCTCTTCGCCGAACAGGGTTTCCACGTGGTCCTGCAGAGCTGCCGCGGCACCGGCGGTTCGGGCGGCGTGTTCGACCTGTGGCGCAACGAGGCCGCCGACGGCCAGGCCGCGGTGTCCTGGCTGCGGACACGACCCTGGTTCGACGGAACACTGGGGACCGTCGGCCCCAGTTACCTCGGCTACGTGCAATGGGCCCTCGCGTCGGACCCGCCGCCGGAGCTGAAGGCAATGGTGGTGCAAGTAGGGCTGCACGATCCCTACGCCCTGTTCCACGCGGACGGCGCGCTCCGCCTGGAGAACGCCCTCGCCGTGGGCGCGGGCATGCACTACCAGCACCAGGGCATGGCGCCGTTCCTCCGGGCGACGCTGCGTCTGCAGCGCCGCCTGCGCGACGTCACCACCGCGCTGCCCCTGCGTCGAGCATACGTGACAGCCCTCGGGAGCGAACTGCCCTGGCTGGACGAGGTGATGACACACCCGGACGCCAAGGCGGCCTACTGGCGCGGCGCGTCGCTGGCGGAGTCGGCGGAGCGGTCCCGCGTGCCCACCGCTCTGATCACCGGATGGCACGACGCACTGGCCGACCAGACCTTCGAGCAGTACGACCGGCTGCGCCGGGCCGGTTGTGAGACCGCCCTGCTCGTCGGCCCCTGGACGCACACGTCCGCCTTGCAGCGAGGGTGGCCGGAGGTGTTCACCGAGAGCCTCGCGTGGCTGCGCGCCCACCTGTACGCCGACCCCTCCGGCTTGCGTCCCACCGCGGTGCGTGTGCACATCGGCGGCGAAAACACCTGGCGGGACCTCCACGACTGGCCGCCGGCCGCGGCAACCACCTCGTGGTACCCCCTCCCCGGCGGGCATCTCACCCAGCAGGCCCCCGTGGACTCCGCGCCCGTGACGGCGTTCCGCTACGACCCGGCCGACCCCACCCCCTCCCTCGGCGGCCAGCTGCTCTCCCGCACCGCCGGGCCCCGGGACAACGGCACCCTGGAGGCCCGGGACGACGTCCTGACGTTCACCGGTCCACCACTGACCGAGCCCATGGACATCCTGGGCCCCGTCACCGCACGGCTGAGCGTCTCCACGGACACCGGACACGCCGATGTCTTCACCCGCCTGTGCGATGTGGACCCGCAGGGCCGCTCCGTCAACGTCTGCGACGGGCTGGGGCGGCTTCGGACGACCGGCCCCGCGCCCGCGCAGGTCACCGTGTCGATGAGTGCCACCGCCCATCACTTCGCCGCTGGTCACCGCATCCGCTGGCAGATCAGCGGAGGCGCCCATCCGCGCTACGCCCGCCATCCCGGCACCGGTGAGTCGCCGCTGGACGCCACCACCTTCGCGCCGGTACGCATCACCGTCCACACGGACTCGGCGCTGATGCTCCCCCGCAGCTGAGGGCCCGCGTCGTTCCTCTGCTCTCCGGTGCTCTGCGGGGAACGACTGACGGAGCCGGGCCGTCCGGCCCGGCTCACCCCCCACGTGCTCCTCGCCGTCCGGGCTACGTGGTGGTGGCCGTGGCCCCAAGGACGCGATGTGCTTTTCTGGTCGGTCCTGTTGACAGTTGTCGTGTGGCGTGTGACGGTTGCGGGGCCTGGTTGCTCGTCAGCCCCCGCCTGTCCCGCGAAGCGCGACGATGGCTCCAACCGCCCGCCCCGCAAGGCCAGTCGGGGCGAGAGCGTCGTCGTTCTGGTTCCGGCCCCCCGGATTCCGGCCGCGTACCGCGGGCCGGGTCAAGAGGCCCTGGGTGTGCGCACTGTTCGTCCGCCGACGGAAAGTGGGAATCATGAGCTCAGGAATACCTCGCCGCAGCGTCCTGACCGCGGCTGCCGTGAGCGGCGCGGTCGGCACCGTCGCGTCCTCCGCACCGGCCTCGGCGCAGGCGCGTCGTGACCCCGCGCCGCCCGCGGGCGCGCTCCCCGCCGAGGACGGCTACCAGCTGTGGCTGCGCTACCCGCGGGTGGACGACCCCGGATGGCTCAGGCGCTACCGGGCCGCCCTGGGCTCCCTGGTCTGGCAGGGGGGCGGCGCGCTCCAGCGGTCGGCGGTCGACGAGTTGGTCAGGGGGCTGACCGGCCTCCTCGGCACCCGGGTGACCGCGCGTGCGTCCGCGCCGTCGGGGCCGGCCCTGGTGGTCGGCACCCCGGCCGGCTCCGACCTGGTCCGGACCCTCGTCCCCGCCTCCGACCTCACCGGGCTGGGGGAGGAGGGCTATGTGATCCGCCAGGTCCACAAGCGCGGCAGGACCTGGACCGTGGTGGCCGCGCGGGCCGACCGCGGTGTCCTCTACGGCGCCTTCCACCTGCTGCGGCTGGTGCAGACCCGCCGGCCGATCGAGCACGTCGACATCACGGAGTCCCCGGCCGCCCCGCTGCGGCTGGCCAACCAATGGGACAACATGGACGGCTCGATCGAGCGGGGCTACGCCGGCCGGTCCATCTTCCACTGGGACCGGCTGCCGCAACTGGAGGACCGGTACACGGACTACGCCCGTGTGCTGGCCTCCCTCGGCCTCAACGGCGCGGTCATCAACAACGTCAACACGACCGCGGAGTACCTCAGCGCCGGTTTCCTCGGCAAACTCGCCGCGCTGGCGGGCGTGTTGCGGCGCTACGGCGTGGCCCTGTACGTCACCGCGAACTTCGCCGCCCCCATCGACCTGGGCGGGCTCGGCACGGCCGACCCCTTCGACCGGGGCGTGCGGACCTGGTGGGAGAGAAAGGCCGCGGAGATCTACGAGAAGATCGAGGACTTCGGGGGCTTCCTCGTCAAAGCCAACTCCGAGGGCCGGCCCGGGCCGCTGGACTACGGACGCACCCACGCCGACGGGGCGAACCTGCTCGCCCGGGCGCTGAAGCCGCACGGCGGCATCGTGATGTGGCGGGCGTTCGTGCACGACAGCGACCAGGAGTGGGACCGGCAGGGCTACCGCGATTTCGTGCCGCTGGACGGGAAGTTCGAGGACAACGCGGTGGTGCAGATCAAGAACGGGCCGATCGACTTCCAGGTCCGCGAGCCCGCCCACCCGCTCTTCGGGTCGCTGCCCCACACCAACTCGATGATCGAACTACAGGTGACACAGGAGTACACCGGCCACGTCACGCACCTGTGCTACCTGGTGCCGCAGTGGAAGGAGTGCCTGGACTTCGACACCCTCAAGGCGGGCCCGGGAAGCACGGTGGCGCGTGTGGTGAGCGGCCGCGTCCACCTGTACCCGCTCTGCGGATTCGCCGGTGTGATGAACTTCGGCGACGACAGGAACTGGACCGGATCGCACCTGGCCGCCGCCAACACCCACGGCTACGGACGGCTCTCCTGGAACCCGGACCTGTCCGCGCGGGACCTGGCCGCCGAGTGGACCCGGATGACCTTCGGCAACGACCCACACGTCGTCACGACGGTCTCGGAACTGCTCCTGGGCTCCTGGCGCACCTACGAGGACTACACCTCGCCGTTGGGCACCGGATATCTGACCCATCCGCCCGACGGCTCGGTGACCGGGCACCTGGACCCCAGCCCGACCACGACCACGCAGTTCCACCGCTCGGACGGCGAGGGCATCGGCTACGACCGGACGGCCGCCACCGGCGACGGATTCACCGAGCTGTACGCGCCGGCCGTGCGCGACGCCTACGAGTCGCCCGCGGACTGCCCCGAGGAACTCCTGCTGTTCCTGCACCACGTGCCCTACACACACCGGCTGGACGACGGCACGACCGTGATCCAGCACATCTACGACACCCACTTCTCCGGCGCGCGGCGCGTGCGGCGGATGCGCGAGGAGTGGGACGCCCTGCGCGGCCGCGTCGACCACCGGCGGCTCGCGGACGTGCACCGCCGGTTCGGCGACCAGATGGCCGCGGCCGGCCAGTGGAGGGACACCCTGGTCGCCTACTGGTTCGGCCTGAGCCGGATCCGCGACGAGCACCGCGCCTGGCTCCAGGCCGCCATCGACCCGGCCGACGCCGTGCTGATCGGCGGTCGGCGCAACGACGTGCCGGTGCGGGTCGCCAACGCGACCGGATCCGGACTGCGTGCCGTCACCTCGGCCGAGGTCCCCGACGGCTGGCAGGCCGAGCCGGTCACCCACTTCGTGGCGGCAGGTGACGCACGGACGGTGGCGGTGGCCGTCGTCCCGCCGGTGACCCCCTGCCTCGCCCCCGTCCGGGCGCGTCCGGCCTCCGGCAGGGTGGCGGTGCTCGATTCCTCGCTGCTCGCCGAGGCGCAGGCGGTGGTCACCCCGCCCGCCTCCCGCTGCGTGCACGCGCTGGACGCCGGGACCAGCTCCTCGCCGCTGCTGGAGGACTACACCCGTCTTTCGCCCGCCGACACCTGGCGCGAGGGCGCGGACTTCGGCTGGGTCGGCGCCGCGCCCGCCGCCTCGGACGGCGGCCGGCCCGATGTCCTCCGCCGAGACTACGTCCGGGGCAGCGCCCCGGCCGTGCTGCGGCTGAGACTGCCCGCGGGCCCCTGCACCGCCTACCTGCTCACAGGAGACCCCAACACCTTCACGCGTACGCTGATCGTCCGCGTGGACGGGGTCGAGCGGGCCCGCGGCGACGAACTCACCGGCAGACGGTTCCAATGGCTGCGGGTCCCCCTCGACGGCGGCTCCTCCGGCCGGGAGACGGACCTGGAACTGTCCGCCAAGCCCCGTGAGACGTGGCATCTGGGCGCCTGCGTCGTGCTGACCGACTGACCGCACCGAGCCCCCGGCCCCTTCCGCTCCGGCCGCCGCCGGGCCGATCAGGGTGCCGCCGCCGGGCCGAGCAGGGTGGGCTGCCCGGCCCGTGCGCGGGCCCGGCCCATACGTGATCGGGCCGTCCGGGCCGGGCGGAAGCGGCGTCGGCACCTCCGGCCGCCGGGGCGGTCGTCGCCTCGGCGTCGTCCCGGATCGTCGCCGGGGGTGACCGCGCGGCGGATGCGGTCCACGGGTCAGATCTGGTTCTCGCCGCCGTCGACGTACAGGTTGGCGCCGAGGACGAAGCTGCTGTCGGCGGAGGCGAGGAACGCCACGGCCGCGGCGACCTCCTCCGGGCGCCCCATCCGGCCGATCGCCGCGGTGGTGGCGAGGTGCGCCTTGACGTCGGTCGCGTTCTCCTCACCGAAGAGGGCCGTGATGCCGGGGGTGTCGATCGGGCCCGGGGAGATCGCGTTGACCCGGATGTCGCGGTCCTTGAGCGTGTTGGCCCAGGTCCGCGCGAAGGACCGGACGGCGGCCTTGGACGCGGCGTACAGGCTGAACGCCTCTCTGCCCTTGTCGGCGGCGGTGGAGGCGTTGAGGATCACCGAGGCGCCCCGGTTGAGCAGCGGCAGCGCCTTCTGCACGGTGAACAGCGTGCCGCGCACGTTGACACCGAAGACGAGGTCGTAGTCCTCCTCGGTGATCTGCCCCAGCGCCGCCAGCGAGGCGGTCGCCGCGTTCGCGAAGACCGCGTCCAGGCCCCGGCCCCGGGCCCGGACGGCGTCGTACAGCCGGTCCAGGTCGGCCGGGTTCGCGATGTCCCCGGGCACCGCGGTGGCCCGCGCCGGGCCGATGGCCGCGACGGCGGCGTCCAGCTCGGCCTCGCGCCGGCCGGTGATGAACACGTGCGCGCCCTCCGCCGCCAGCCGTACGGCGGCGGCCAGGCCGATCCCGGTGCCGCCGCCGGTGACGACGGCGGTCTTGCCTTCCAGCTGCCCCATGGGGAACCTCCTCAGATTTAAGTACCGGTCGGTACTGAATGAGGACCGCACCACTTCCGCATCGGTCGGTACAGAAGTCGTAGGATGGGGCGCATGGAGACGCAGCGGAGGGCGCCGATCGGCCGGCCGAGGGGATTCGACACCGACGAGGCCCTCGAGCAGGCCATGCGGGTCTTCTGGGAACGGGGTTACGAAGGCGCCAGCCTCACCGACCTGACCAGCGCCATGGGCATCACCCGCACCAGCATGTACGCGGCCTTCGGCAACAAGGAGGACCTGTTCCGCAAGGCGCTGGAGCGGTACGCCGAGGGCCCCGCCTCGTACGGGGCCCGGGCCCTGCGGGAACCGACCGCCCGGCAGGTGGCCACCGCCTTCCTCACCGGCTCCGTCCGGGCCACCACCCGCCCCGGCTGCCCGGCCGGGTGTCTCGGCGTCCAGGCGTCCCTCGCCGCCGGTGAGACCGGACGCGCCGCACGGGACGCCCTCGTCGCCTGGCGCAACGAGGGCACCGCCCACCTCCAGGACCGGTTCCGGCAAGCCGTCGACGAAGGCGACCTGCCCCCGGACTCCGACCCCGGAGTGCTCGCCCGCTACCTCATGACCGTGGCCAACGGCATCGCCGTCCAGGCCGCCAGCGGCGCCACCCGGGACGACCTCCAGCGGGTCGCCGACGCGGCCCTGCGGAGCTGGCCACCCGCCTGAGGGACCGAGGCCGGTCGGGGGCCCGCCCGAGGGCGTGGCCGGTCGGTCGCCGGCCCGGCCCCTCCCGCCCGGTGCGGCGCGCCGCATCGGGTGCCGGTTCCGCCCGGTGGCCGGGGTCCGGCACGCTCCAACGACCCGTACCACCACGGGCGTTAGCAGACCGGTTGACGACCGGGCGCGCGCCCGGCCGTGGCCGCGTCATACCCCTGCTGGCCCAGGGGTGCCGAGCCGGCCGGCCACGGCGGTGAGGGCCGTTCCCAGCGGGAGCGCGACCCGGGTGACGGCGTGCCGGTCGCCCCGGGTCGGGTCCAGGTTGACGATCAGCACCGGTTTCCCGGCCCGGGCCGCCTGGCGGACGAACCGGAGCCCGGACATCACCGTCAGCGAGGAGCCCAGGACCAGCAGTGAGGCCGCCTCACGGACCAGCTCGCGGCAGTGCTCGACCCGCCGGGGCGGAACGGCCTCGCCGAAGAAGACCACATCCGGCTTGAGGACGCCGCCGCAGACCGCGCAGGGCACCACGCGGAAGTCCCCGACCTGTTCGTCGGTGAGGTCGGCGTCACCGTCCGGGTTGATTCCGGCGGCCACCGGCTCGAACCCCGCGTTGGCCTCCTCCAGCCGCCGGGCGAGTTCGCGGCGCGGGCTGAGGGCGCCGCAGGAAAGGCAGACGACCCGGTCCAGGCTTCCGTGGAGTTCCACGACGTCCTCGCTGCCGGCGGCCTGGTGCAGGCCGTCGACGTTCTGGGTGATCACACCCGAGAGCAGGCCGTGCCGCGCGAACGCGGCCACGGCCCGGTGCCCGGAGTTGGGGCGGGCACGGCCGAAGGTGCGCCAGCCGAGGTGGCTGCGCGCCCAGTACCGGCGCCGGGCCTGGGCAGTGGCGGTGAAGTCCTGGTAGGTCATCGGGGTGTGCCGGTTCAGGCTCCCGCCCTCGCCCCGGTAGTCGGGGATGCCCGACTCCGTGGAGAGGCCCGCCCCGCTGAGCACCAGCACACCGCCGGTGCTCAGCGCCTCGGCGACCGGCTCCAGATCCGTGCTGCCCGGCGGCAGGTCCTCGGTGGGGGTCCAGCTCAAAGTGGGGCGCATGCGCATGACGCCAGGGTACGGAACGGGCTGCCGCTGCCCGCTGCCCGCTGCCCGCTGCCGCCTCCGGCGTCGTCGGCGCCGCCCCGGAACGCGCGTCGAGGCGCACCAGCGGGGCGTCGCCCGACCGCGCGATCGTGCGGACGCGGATGGACAAGCTCCGGCGCGCGCCGCCGTGGCCGACCCGGCGACGGTACGGCACGCCACCGCCCCACGGGTCGCGGCACGCCACCGCCCCACGGGCCGTGACGTGGCCAAGCGTCACCCTGGAGCAGGCGGTGGCTGCCGCCTCACCGGCCTGACGGCGCATCAGGAACAACGGCTGCGCCGAGCGCGCTACCACCGAGCGGCGCGGGCCGTCATCGCCCGCCTCGCCATGGAGCGTGCGGGGGAGGGGTGCGGCCGCCGCGTCGCGTTCCCCGCCGCCATGTCGTCGCGGACGGCGGCCGCGGGGCGGTCGCCCTCCGGCTCGGCGTTCGACTGGGCGCCGGCCGTAGTCGCCCGGCGGCGTGCCGGACCGGCCGATGGCCCGCAGGGTCGCTTACGAGGTGGCCCGCCGGTACCCGGACGCCCACGGAACCGTCGCGCGTCGGCGAGGAGTCCGGCCCGGACACCACCGCGTCCGTCCCGCTGCGTCGGCCGGTACCGCGAGCCCTGTGCGTGAACCGCGCACCGCCCCGCCGCCGCACCTCCGGCCCCGGCGCCGGAGGTGCTGGGGTCAGGACCGCCGGCCGCTTCTCGACGACGTGGCCGGGCCCGGGGCCAGCCCAACGGCAACGGAGTCAGCCGGCCGCTTCTTCGACGTAGGACGCCAGGTTGGCCAGCGAGGAGGCGATCCCGGCCTCGTGGGCCGCCCGGTCGATGCCGGGTGGCACGTCCGTGGCGGTGACGGTCACCTCGGTCCCCTCGCCGGTGGCGGCGAACTCCCAGGTCATCGTCATGGTGCCCGCGTACGACGGGTCGTCCGTCCCGAACACCGCGCGCTGTACCACGCGCTCGGGCGGCACCAGCTCGGCGAACCCGACGTCGACGACATCCGTCGCATCCGAGGTCTTCCCGGGGCTGCCGGTGGGGTCGAGGTAGGTGAGGACCATGCGGAACCCGCCACCGGGCCGGGGGTCCCATCGCTCGATCCGCCCGCGCATGCCGTCCGGCGGCAGCCAGACCTCGAGGGACCGCCGGTTGAGGAGAGCGCCGTAGACGGTCGCCGGTGGCGCCGCGATCACCCGGCCGGCGCGGTCAATCCTTCCCATGGGCCGATTCTAGGGCCGAGGTCCCGCCGGGCCCGATGCCGGAAAGGGTTCCCGCCGGGCCCGATGCCGGGAAAGGTTCCCGCCGGGCCCGGCTCGCTCGTTCGATACCGGCCCGGCGGCCTCCTCGGTGGTCAGTCAGCGTCGTGCCGCGGTGGGTGCGGGCTGGGAGAGGCCGACGAGGGCTTCGGCCTCGCCGGGGTCGAAGGGGGTGGGTCCGTGCCAGTGGAGCAGGAGGATGGTGGCGTCGTCGGTGAGGTGTCCGTGGTGGTAGTCGAGGATGCTGTGGACGAGCCGGCGCAGGGTTTCGGGAATGGACATCCCGTCCGTGAGGTGCGTGGTGATGAAGTCGATGAAGCGGTCGAGCCCGAACTCGCGGCCGGTAGGGTTGCGGGCCTCGGTGATGCCGTCGGTGTAGGCCACGATCTGGTCCCCGGGGTGGAGCTGGGCGCGGCACAGCAGGGTTTCCTGGCCCAGGTCGGTGCCGAGCGGTGGACCGGGGTCGCACACCAGGTGGGCGTTGCGGTGGTCGGGGTGGAAGAGGACCGGTGGGGGATGGCCGCGGTTGACCCAGGAGAGCATGCCGGTGCGGGTGTCCAGATCGGCGAGGACGGCGGTGGTGTAGCGGGTGCCTCCGAACTGCTCGGTCAGCACGTCTTCGATGTGGTCGGCGGTGGCGACCAGATCGGCGCCCTGGCGCCGGCTGTTGCGGCAGGCGGCCACCGCCAGGTTGGCGGTGACCCCGGCCGGGGTGTCGTGCCCCATGGCGTCGAAGATTCCCAGGTGAACGACGCGGTCGGCCACCGCGTAGTCGAAGGCGTCCCCGCTGACCTGGTAGGCGGGCTCCAGCACGGCGCTGAGCACCACCTGGTCACTGGCGAACGTCAGCGGCGGCATCAGGTGCCACTGCATCTCGGCGGCCACGTTCATCGGCTGGGTACGCACCAGCCGGGCGTAGGAGTCGCTGAGCGCGCGTTTGCTGACCACGAGCAGCCCGATCAGGTCCGCGAGGGCCTGCAGGTCGGCGAGTGTCTGCTCGTCGCCGTCCTGGCTGGTCACACCGAGTACGCCGAGTCGCTCGGCGCCGTGCCGCAGCGGCACCCACCACCGGTGCGCCGGCACGCCGGCCTGCGGAACCGGGGGGTCGGGGCCTGGTGGGTCGGGCTGGACCAGCCCGAGCTGGTAGGCGCTACCCGCCGCGGTGCCCTCGATCCGCAGTTCGCAGGACCGGCCGCTGCCGTCCGTCCCCCCGGCGTCCGGGCCGCGGCCGGTGAGCCGGAACAGCACGTCCTGTTGCAGGTCGGACACGTAGATGAACACATCGCGCAGGCCCACGGTCCGCGCGTGCCGGGACACGTACGCCGGTAGCTGTTCGATGCAGGTCATATGGCTGTCGGCGAGGATGCCACGCAACATCCGGCTGCAGTCGATCACCCCGGCCATGATCACGCCTTCTCCTGGTTTCCGACGCGCGTCCGCGATAACCCGTCCGGTCGAAGCGCGACGGTCGAACACCGAGCAGCCGGCCATCGGGCGAAGACGAGGCGCTCTGCGGACGCCTCGCTTGAACGTAGGGTTTCGCTTCTGTCATCAAGCCTGTCCCCATCCGGCGCCGTGCACCAGTGCCGGATGCCGGGAACGGCCGGGAACCCTGCCCGCCGCCCCCGGGCCGGTGATCACATCCCGGCCTCGGTCGCGGTGGGGCGGTACGGGAGGACTGCGGCGGGCCGGTACGGGGCGACCGCGGCGGCGGGCCGCCGCCGCCCTCGGACGCCACCGGGCCACGCCGCGACAGTCCGGGAGGCCCGCTCTACGGTGGATGGTGCGTCACGGGTGGACTGTGCCTCTCCACGCCGATTTCCGACCCACGGGCAGCGAGGTCGTGTGCGATGAGCGAAGCGGAGCGCGACGGCGACGGGTTCGTCGACGAGGAAGAGCGGGACGGCCCGGAGAGCACGTACGGGGACGAGCGGGACGAGGAACCGCGCGAAGGTGAGTTCCTCCCCGCGGGTGAGGAGAGCGGTCGGAGCCCGGATGTCCTGCTCGACGTCCCCCGCCTCGATGTCGATGAGATCAGCGTCGAGGTGGAGAACCTGCGCGCCCGTGTCTCCCTCCAGGCGGAGGTCCTGGACCTGCTCAAGCTGAACGTCGGTGCCGATGTCGACCTCGGGCGCGTCAATCTGGAGATCAAGGGGGTGGAGGCCCAGGCGCTGCTGAAGGTGCGGCTGGACAACGTCGCGCGGATTGTCGGGCGGGTACTGCGCACCATCGACGAGAACCCGCGGATCCTGGAGCACATCACCAAGGGGGCCGGAGCCGCGGTGGGGGACATCGGCGGCGGAGCCGGGCGGGCGGTCGACGAACTGGGACGTGGGACGGGTGAGGCGGCCGAAGGGCTCGGCAGGAGCGCGGGGAGCGCCGTGCGGGACGTGGGGAAGGCCGCGGACGAGTCCGCGCGGGGCCTCGGCAAGGCGGTGCGCGGTGCGGAGAAGAGTGCCCGGAGGTCCAGCGGGTCCGCGGGATCGGCTGCCGAGGACCCGGCCGACGCCGCCGGGCCGACCGCGCGGCGGCCGAGACGTGAGGCGGAGCGCGGGCAGACCAGGAAGCGCACGGCTGAGCCGCCTTGAACCGTCACGACGGCGGACATCTCCTTCGTCTCCGCCACGCGGGCATCCGATCTCCGCTTCCGGAACGAGCCGCAGGCGCGGGTGAGCTTCCACGGCACCCCCGGCCGCCGGTCGACATCACGCAGTGTGCGGAGAAACCTGCCCGAGCGCGTGCGGGCGGGGGCCGCCTACCGGGACGTCCATGTCGGCTACACGCTCGCCACGACCTCCACCGGCGGCACCGGGGACGTAACCGAACGCCGCACGCTCGGCGATCCCACTCCGGGCGGCGATGGTGCGGCCCGTGCGGAGGGTGCGGCGGCGGAGAGCGGACGCGCCCGCAGGGCCCCCGGCCACGCGGCAGCCCGGGACGACCGGGACGACGAGCGGGAAAACGGACGTGAGTAGCCTCTTCGGCCGCGGCGGCGCCGCTGTGACCGGCGCGTCCGTGGTGCCGCGCCGCCCTTGCGGCAGGTCCGGAGCGGTGTTCCCACCCGGGGCGCCGTTCCGGCATGGGGACGTGGGCCTCGGGCACCGCGTCCCTGTTCCTGCCGGGCGGCCTGACCGGAAGACGACCCCGCCGGTCCCTCCCCAACCGTCCGAGAGCCGGGCTCGGGCCGGCTCACCGGGGAGCCGGCCCGAACCCGTACCGCCGCTCGCCGCCCCGCCCGTCGCACGGGCCGCGTCGCCGCCGGTGATCGGAACGGAACCGCCTACGGCTGAGCGCTGGACGTGGGCAGGTTGAGGCGTGCGTGGACGGCGCGGGCGACGCCCTCGATGGTGGCGATGCCGTCGTCCATCGTGGCGTTGTCCTGCGAGAGCACCGTGATCGTGTAGTCGTGGCCGTTGCCGGTGAAGGCGCCGAGGCTGTGCACCCGCCAGCCGTGCGTGGCCCGCTCCAGCCAGCCGTTCTTCACATGCACCTGGACGTCGCTCGGCGCGCCGGCCGGGGTTCCCCAGCGCTGCGAGGGGATGACCTCGCCGGTCAGCTTCAGGATGTAGGCGCGGGAGTCCTCGCTGAGCACCGGGTTGGGGTGGGTCACCAGGTCGAGGAGTTTTTCCTCGTCGTTCGCGGTGATCTGGGTGAGTCCCCAGTGACCCTCGCTGTCGAGGACGGTGTTGGTCATGCCCGCGGCCTGGAGGAATCCGCCCACCTTGGCCGTCCCGAGCTGCCTCCACAGCGCGGTGGTGGCATCGTTGTCGGACTGTGTGATCATGGCGGTGGCGTGGGCCTTCTCCGCCTGCGTCAGGGCGCGGTGGTCCTTCTGCGCGTCCCACAGCAGCGTGCCGAGCACGGTCACCTTGACCGTGCTCGCGGAGTCGAACGCGCGGTCCCCGTCCAGCGTGCAGGTGGTGTTCGTGGTGCGGTCGTGGAGGCTGATCGCCGTCGTGGCGGGGGAGCCGTCCAGGGCCGCGTTGATGTCCTGGGAGAGCTTGTCGGCGAGTTCGGGATGGTCCGAGGTGCAGACCGCCGCCTGCGGGGTGGCGGCGTGAGCCGACCCCACCGAGGCGATCGTCGGTACGAGCGCCCCCGCGGCCAGGGCCGCTCTCGACGCCAGGGTGGTACGGGGAAGCCGGGGTATTCGTCGGTGCCGACCCATGGTGTGCCTGTCCTTCCGTTCCTGTGCGACGCGTCGGGCCGTTCGTGTGCGACGCGTCGGGCGGGGCCTTCGCCCGCCTCGAGGGCATGCTGATGCTCCGGTCCCGGAGGACGATCCGGCGGCAGGTGCGGTTCGAGCACGCGTCCGAGTCTCACAAGATCGCTCCACAATGGGCACAGCACCTGGGCATCCCGGGCGCGGTGCGGCGGGGGCCGCCGGCGTGTGACGCCGTCCCGTACGCCCGCACAGCGGTGGGCCCCGCGCATTCGGCCGAGCACGTCCGTGTCGGGGCCGGAATCCGCGCGTTCATGGCGGAACCTGTGCGCAGATACGCCCCGTCGCCTGCCGATGACCGAGGTGAGCTGTGTGAGTACGTCGACGCTTCCTCCGGCCGAGGGAGCCGTGATCGGCCGTGATGGGCTGACCGCCCTGGTCGAAGTCCTGCGGGCACGCGGTTACACGGTGGTCGGCCCCACGGTCCAAGACGGTGCCATCGTCCTGCGGGAGCTGGAATCCGCGGCCCAGCTGCCGTACGGATGGGGCGTGGACCTGGAGGCCGGCCAGTACCGGCTGCGACCGCGTACGGACGGCGCGGCCTTCGCCAACGCGGCCGGCCCGCAGTCGTGGAAGACGTTTCTGCACCCTGCCCGGGTGCGCCAGTGGACGGCCGAACGCGTGGACGGAGAGCTGGTCATCGAGGCGGACGACACCCCGCCGCCGCGCTTCGCGTTCCTCGGTGTGCGCTCCTGCGACCTGCGGGCCGTCGCCGTCCAGGACCGGGTGCTCACCGCCGGACCGCACCCCGACCCCACCTACCGGGGCAGGAGGTCCGGGGCGTTTCTGGTGGCGGTGGAGTGCACCGAACCCGGCGGGACGTGCTTCTGCGCCTCGATGGGCACCGGACCCGCGGCCGGGCCCGGGTACGACCTGGTGATGACCGAGCTGGTCGATGACGCGGGGCATCGGTTCTGGATCCGCGGTGGCAGTCCGGAGGGCACCGATGTCCTGGCGGAGCTGCCCGGCGAACCGGCCTCCGAGGCCCTCCGGACGGCCGCTGTGCACGCCGTCGCGTCCGCCGCCGGCCGGATGGGCCGGACGATGCCGGACACCGACCTGCACCGGCTGATGGCGGAAACGCTGGACGCGCCCCGCTGGGACGACGTCGCCTCACGGTGCCTGACCTGCGGTAACTGCACCATGGTGTGCCCGACCTGCTTCTGCACCACCACCGAGGACGTCACCGATCTGACCGGGAACCACGCCGAACGCTGGCGGGTCTGGGACGTCTGCTTCAACCTGGACTTCTCGTACCTGCCGGGCGGCCCCGTACGCGCTTCACCGCGCAGCCGCTACCGGCAGTGGCTCACCCACAAACTGGGCACCTGGTACGACCAGTTCGGCTCGTCGGGATGTGTGGGCTGCGGGCGGTGCGTCGTCTGGTGTCCGGTCGCCATCGACATCACCGAAGAGGCCGCGGCCCTGCACGACTGGACCCGGCGCGCGGAAGACGGGGCGTCATGACCGCTTGGCCGCTGCTGCTGGACACCCTCCCGCAGGTCCAGCGGGAGCGCTTGTTCACGCTCGCCGGCGAGAGGGACTTCCCCGCGGGCGGCACCCTGTTCGACGAGGGCGGCGTCGCCGACCGGTTCTGGCTGATCCGCTCCGGCGAGGTCGCGCTGGACGTGTACGTCCCCGGCCGCCGGGCCCAGGTGGTGGAGACCCTCGGTCCTCGGCAGCAGCTCGGATGGTCCTGGATCTTCCCGCCGTACCGCTGGCACCTGGGCGCCCGGGCCCTGTGCCCCGTGCGGACCTGGGAGTTTCCGGCGGCCGAGGTACGGGAGCTGTGCACGGCCGATACGGAGCTGGGGTACGAACTGATGCTGCGGTGCGCGGCGCTGATCGCCGACCGGCTCCAGGCCACCCGGTTGCGGTTGCTCGACCTGTACGCGCCGCACGGAAGCGTCCCGTCGTGACGACCGTGCCCGTGCCGTACCGGGTGACCGCCGCCTCGGCGGAGACCGCGGACTGCGTGTCGCTCGAGGTGACACCGGTGGGGCAGGCGCTGCCGGGGTTTACGCCGGGCCGGTTCGCCATGGTGTACGCCTTCGGCGTCGGTGAGGTGCCGATCTCGGTCAGCGCGATCGGCGGTGGGCACCGGCTGGTGCACACGGTGCGCGCGATCGGCGCGGTCACCGGAGCGCTGTGCCGGCTCAGGGCGGGCGACGCGGTCGGCCTGCGGGGCCCCTACGGCGTCGGCTGGGATCTCGACGCGGCGGCCGGGTCCGACGTTCTGGTGGTCGCCGGCGGTATCGGGCTCGCTCCGCTGCGCCCGGTGGTGCGCCATGTGCTCGGTCACCCCGGCCACTACGGCCGGCTGCGCGTACTGATCGGCACCCGCGCCCCCGAGGATCTCCTCTACCGGGAGGAACTGGCTCACTGGCGGCGCGCCGCCGCGCAGGTGGAGGTGACCGTGGACCGGCCCGGCCCCGGCTGGCGCGGCAGCGTGGGCCTGGTCACCACCCTGCTGGACCGGGTCGACACGCGCCCGGACCGGACCACCGCGCTGGTCTGCGGACCCGAGGTGATGATCCGGCACACCGCCCGGGCGCTGCTCGCCCGCGGCCTGCCCGCGCACCGGATCCAGGTGTCGCTGGAGCGGAACATGCGCTGCGGCACCGGCCACTGCGGCCACTGCCAGCTCGGGCCGCTGCTGCTGTGCCGGGACGGCCCGGTCGTCGGCTACCACCGGACCCGGTCCCTGCTCGCCGTGAGGGAACTGTGAGATGGACACCGACGCCCGCCCCGCCCTCGCCGTCTGGAAGTTCGCCTCGTGCGACGGCTGCCAGCTGACCCTGCTCGACTGCGAGGACGAACTGCTCCCGCTCGCCGGACCCGTGCGCATCGCGCACTTCCTGGAGATGTCCACGGCCGAGGACTCGGCGGAGCCGGCCACCCTCGCCGGGACCGGCCCGTACGACCTGTCGCTGGTGGAGGGGTCCGTCACCACCGCTGAGGACGTCCTGCGTATCCACCGCATCCGGCGGATCTCCCGCCGTCTGGTCACCATCGGGGCCTGTGCCACCGCGGGAGGTGTCCAGGCGCTGCGCAATTTCGCCGACGTCGAGGAGTTCCGCGCGGCGGTCTACGCCAGCCCGGAATACATCGCGACCCTGGACACCTCCACGCCCATCGCCGCGCACGTCCCGGTCGACTTCGAGCTGCGCGGCTGCCCGATCGACCGTGGCCAGCTGCTGGAAGTGATCACAGCCTTCCTGGCCGGGCGGAAGCCGAACGTATCCGCCCAGAGCGTCTGCTTCCAGTGCAAGCGGCGCGGAACGACCTGTATCACCGTCGCCCGCGGCATCCCCTGTCTGGGGCCGGTCACCCACGCCGGATGCGGTGCCCTCTGCCCTGCCTACGGGCGGGGGTGCTACGGCTGCTTCGGGCCGGTCCCCCACCCCAATCTTGAGGCCATGGTGCGCCAGCTGCGGCACGACGGCATGAGCGAGCGGGACATCCTGCGGGTCTTCCGCACCTTCAACGCGGCCTCCCCCGAATACGCCCCCGTACCCGGGCTCATCGCCGAGGAGACCACCCATCCGGCCGCGGAGGAAGGGCCCCGATGAGCCACCGCGCATCCCGGGTCCTGCGCCTGGACGCCCTCGCCCGGGTCGAGGGAGAGGCCGCCCTCCACCTGACCGTGCACGACGGAACGGTCACCGGGACACGACTGCGCATCTACGAGCCACCGCGTTTCTTCGAGGCGTTCCTGGTGGGCCGCGGACACCACGAGCCGCCCGACATCACCGCACGGATCTGCGGAATCTGCCCCGTCGCCTACCAGATGACCTCCTGCCAGGCCATCGAGGCAGCCTGCGGGGTCACGGTCGACGGGCCGCTCGCGGAACTGCGGCGGCTGCTCTACTACGGCGAGTGGATCGAGAGCCAGTCCCTGCACATCCATCTGCTCCACGCCCCTGACTTCTTCGGCCACCCCAGCGCGGTCGAGCTCGCCCGCGACCAGCGCGCGGCCGTGGAACGCGGCCTGCGGATCAAACAGGCGGGCAACGCCGTCATGGAACAACTCGGCGGCCGTGCCATCCACCCGGTCAACGTCCGCGTCGGCGGGTTCTACCGCGTGCCCGGCCCGGCCGAACTCGCCCCGCTGGCGCGGCGGCTGCGCCGGGCCCACGACGACGCGCTGGAAACCGTGCGCTGGGTCTCCGGCTTCGACTTCCCCGACGCCGCCTTCGACGGCCCGCTGCTGGCGATGCGCGACCCCGGCCGGTACGCCATCGACTCCGGAACCCCGGCCGTCCTGGCCGCGAGCCCCGGATCGGACGGTGCCGCCCCCGTGACGCCCTTCCGGGTCGAGGAGTTCGAGCGCCACGTCGTGGAACGGCAGGTCCCCCACTCGACCGCCCTGGTGTCCGAGCTGGACGGCCACCCCTATCTGACCGGCTCGCTGGCCCGGTACGCGGTCAGCGGACGGTGGCTCCACCCGTCGGCCCGCGGCGCCGCGCGGGAGGCGGGACTCGGCGACCCGGCCGCCGGCGCGGTGTGCCGCAACCCCTTCCGGAGCATCGTCGTGCGCGCCGTCGAAGTGGTCCACGCCGTGGCCGAGGCGCTGCGGATTATCGACGCCTACGAGCCGCCGGCCCGGCCGTACGCCGAGGTACCACCGCGTCGAGCCACCGGCCGCGCGGCCACGGAGGCGCCGCGCGGGCTGCTCTACCACCGCTACGCCATGGACGCCGACGGCACCCTCACCCTCGCCCGCATCGTGCCGCCCACCGCCCAGAACCAGGCGGCCATCGAGGACGACCTGCGCCGCCAGGTGCAGGCCCGTCTGGACCGGCCGGACGAGGCGCCCGGCGACGCGGAGCTGACCGCGCTGTGCGAGCGGGCCGTCCGCAACCATGACCCGTGCATCTCCTGTTCCGCGCACTTCCTGGACCTGACGGTGGAGCGCGGATGACGGGCCGGGTGGTGGTCATCGGCGTGGGCAATCCGTTCCGCCGGGACGACGGAGCGGGCCCGGCCGTCATCGAGACCCTGCGCGCCCGGGTGCCCGACGGCACGGTGCTGACCGACAGCGACGGCGAGCCCGGCAGGATGCTCGGCCTCTGGCACCGGCCGGACGCCGTCATCGTGGTCGAGACGGTGCACGCGCACCCCGGGCAGCCGGGGCGGCTGCACACCCTGACGGCCGAGCGGGCCGCGCGGCTCGCGGCGCGGCCCACCAGTACCCACGGCTTGGGCCTCGGTGAGACGTTCGCCCTGGCCGCCGCGCTCGGCCGGCTGCCCCGGAGCCTCAGCGTGCACGCCGTCGAAGGGGCCGATTTCCGCCTCGGGTGCGGGCTCAGCCCGCCGGTGGCCGGCGCACTCCCCGTACTGATCCGCCAGGTGGCCGGGGCCATCGGCCACGCTCATGACCGCCTGCGGCGCGACGGCCACGAACGGATGGGCCACCGGTGACGCGCACGCCGCCTGGCCCCGGCCGCGGTGCGCGCGGCCTTGCGCCGTTCCGGGAATCGAAAGGGCGCCGTCCTGGCGTGGCTTCCCGCGGTGGCCGCCCCGGTTCCTAGCATGGCCGATGGCCCCGCCGGCCGGGCCCAGGCCCGGCCCTGACACCGGCCGTCACCACACCCGACGGAAGCGCCACGCCATGGACCAGCCATCCGCCGCACCCCGCTCCGCCCCGGCGGGGCGGGCGTGACCGCCGTCGCCCGGCCGCTGCCGGTCCGCCGCCTGGTGGCGGTCGGCGGGGTGGTCCAGGGCGTCGGCTTCCGGCCCTTCGTCCACGCCCTGGCCACCGAACTGGGCCTGTCCGGACAGGTGGCCAACGGACCGGACGGGGCGCGGATCGAGATCGAGGGCGGCTCGGAGGCGGTGGCCGCCTTCTGCCACCGGCTGACGGCGGACGCGCCCGCGCTGGCGGACATCGTCTCGGTGGCCACCTCCGAGCTGCTCCCGACCGGCGGCACCGGTTTCGCGATCGTCCCCACCACGACGGGCGACGGCCGCACCCTGGTCCCGCCCGACGCCGCCACCTGCGACGCCTGCCTGACCGAGCTGACCGATCCGGCCGACCGCCGCCACCGGCACCCGTTCATCACCTGCACCGACTGCGGCCCACGCTTCACCATCACCACCGCCATGCCGTACGACCGGGCCACGACCACCATGGCGGCGTTCCCGATGTGCCCGGACTGCGCGGCCGAGTACTCGGACCCCTCCGACCGGCGGTTCCACGCCCAGCCCATCGCCTGCTGGGCGTGCGGACCACGCCTGCGGCTCACCGGCACCGTACGGCGGACGGGCGGTGCCGCGTTGGCCGAGGCCCGGCGGATGCTGGCGGCCGGGGCGATCGTGGCGGTCAAGGGCATCGGCGGCTACCACCTGGTCTGCGACGCCGCCGCCCCGAGGGCCGTGGGCGAGCTGCGACGCCGCAAGGCCCGTGGCGACAAGCCGTTCGCCGTGATGACCCCCGACCCCGGCACCGCCGCCCGGCTCGGCCACCTCGGCCCGGCGGAGCGCCGTCTCCTCACGGGGCGTGCCCGCCCCATCGTGCTGCTGCGCCGCCGGTCCCCCTCCCCGCTCGCGCCACAGGTGTGCCCGGGGAGCCCGGACATCGGGGTGCTGCTGCCCTACACACCGTTGCACCGGCTCTTGTTCGGGCTGCCGGGCGACCCACCCGGTCCCCACATCCTGGTGGTGACCAGCGGAAACCTCTCGGGCGAGCCGCTGGTGACCGACGACCGGGAGGGTTTGCGCCGTCTGGACGGGCTGGCCGACGCCTGGCTCTGGCACGACCGGCCCATCGCGGTGGCCTGTGACGACTCGGTGGTCCGGGTCCGTAACGACGGCTCGCCCCTGCCGATCCGCCGCTCGCGCGGTTTCGCCCCGGCGCGGATCCGCCTTCCGGTGGCCGTCCGTCCGGTGCTCGCGGTCGGCGGGGACATGAAGAACACCCTGTGCCTGGCCGAGGGCGACGCCGCCTGGCTGTCCGCCCACGTCGGGGACCTGAACAGCTTGTCCGCCCGGCACGCCTTCGCACGTGCCGAGAACCATCTGCGCGAACTCACCCGCGTCGAGCCGGTCCGCGTCGCGGCCGACCGGCACCCCGGCTACCGGTCCGCGCGATGGGCACGGCGTGACGGCCGGCCGCTCACCCTGGTCCAGCACCACCACGCCCACATCGCTTCCGCCATGGCCGAACACCAGCTGGACGAGCCGGTGCTGGGCATCGCCTTCGACGGCACCGGCTACGGCGACGACGGCGCCGTATGGGGCGGCGAGGTACTGCTGGCCGACTACGCGGGGTACCGCCGCCTGGCGCACCTGTCGTACGTCCCGCTGCCGGGCGGTGACGCGGCGGTGCGCCATCCGTATCGCATGGCACTGGCACATCTGCGCGCGGCCGGTCTTGCCTGGTCGCCCGACCTGCCCTGCGTCGCCGCCTGCTCACCCGGTGAACTCCGTCTGCTTGAAGCCCAGTTGGCGCGCGGTGTCGCATGTGTGCCGACATCCAGCATGGGACGGCTGTTCGACGCCGTCTCCTCGCTGGTGGGCGTCTGCCACCGGGCGGGGTACGAGGCTCAGGCCGCCGTGGAACTGGAGGCCGCGGCCGTGGCCGCCGACGGGGTGCGGAACGGCTATGCCTTCGCGCTCGAGGATCCCGCACCGCTGCTGGGGGCCGTCGTGGCCGATCTGCGCGCGGGTACGGCGGTCCCGCTGATCGCCGCCCGCTTCCATCTGGCGGTCGCCGGCGCGGTCCGCGCCGCCTGCCGGAAGGCACGCCGGAGCACGGGGGTGCGGACGGTCGTCCTCACCGGCGGAGTGTTCGCCAACGCCTTCCTGGACGGGATGTGCTCCGCCGGACTCGCCGAGGACGGATTCACCGTCCTCGGGCACACGGTGGTCCCGCCGGGTGACGGCGGCCTGGCCCTGGGACAGGCGGTCGTCGCCGCCCGTGTCGCCGACGACTGAGGAACGAGGAGGAGCACATGTGCCTGGCGGTACCCGGCCGCGTGGTCGGCATCGGGGAACGGGACGGTACGCCGATGGCGCGGGTCGATTTCGGCGGGGTGGTCAAGGACGTCTGCCTCGCCTATCTGCCGGAGATCGAGGTCGGTGAGTACGCGATCGTCCACGTCGGGTTCGCGATCCAGCGGCTCGACGAGGAGTCCGCCCTGGCCACCCTCCGGCTCTTCGAGGAGATCGGGGCACTGGACGAAGAGTTCGCGGACGCCTGGGCACGAGCGGCGGCCGAAGCGGAGAGCCCGCCCGAGGAGGAGAACCGGTGAAATACATCGACGAGTTCCAGGATCCGGAGCTGGCCCGGCGGCTGCTGGCGGACATCGCCCGGACGGTCACCCGGGACTGGACCATGATGGAGGTCTGCGGCGGCCAGACCCATTCGATCATCCGGCACGGCATCGACCAACTGCTGCCCGAGCCGATCGAGTTGATCCACGGGCCGGGCTGCCCGGTCTGCGTCACCCCGCTGGAGGTGATCGACAAGGCGCTGGAGATCGCCTCCCGGCCGGGCGTGGTCTTCTGCTCGTTCGGCGACATGCTCCGGGTGCCGGGAAGCGACCGCGACCTGTTCCGGGTCAAGAGCGACGGCGGCGACATCCGTGTGGTGTACTCACCGCTGGACGCGCTGCGGATCGCCCAGCGGACCCCGGACCAGCAGGTGGTGTTCTTCGGGGTCGGCTTCGAGACCACCGCGCCCGCCATCGCCATGGCCGCCCACCAGGCCAAACGGCTCGGCGTGCGGAACTTCAGCCTGCTGGTCTCACACGTCCGGGTGCCACCGGCGATCGAGGCGATCATGCGGTCCCCCCACTGCCGCGTCCAGGCGTTCCTCGCCGCCGGGCACGTGTGCAGCGTGATGGGCACCCTGGAGTACCCCGCCCTCGCCGAAACCCACAAGGTGCCCATCGTGGTCACCGGATTCGAACCGCTGGACATCCTGGAGGGCATCCGCCGGGCGGTGCGCCAACTCGAGCGAGGAGAACACCGCGTCGAGAACGCCTACCCGCGCGCCGTCCACCCGCAGGGCAACCCGGTGGCGCTGAGCGTGCTGAGAGAGGTGTTCACCACCACCGACCGCGCCTGGCGCGGCATCGGCACCATCGCGGACAGCGGCTGGCGGCTGGCGGACGCCTACCGGGACTACGACGCCGAGCACCGGTTCGAGGTCACCGGCCCGGCCACCGGCGAACCCGCGGTGTGCCGCAGCGGAGAGGTGCTCCAGGGCCTGATCAAACCCCATGAGTGCGCGGCCTTCGGCACCGCCTGCACCCCGCGCACACCGCTCGGCGCGACCATGGTCTCCGGCGAGGGCGCGTGCGCCGCCTACTACCGGTACCGGCGTCTGGCCACGCCCCGCCCGGAGGAGGCGGTTTCCGTTGACTGACACCACCGCCGGCACCGCCGACTGGTCCTGTCCGGTGCCGCTGCGCGACCACCCGGTGGTGGTGATGGGCCACGGTGGCGGAGGAGCGCTCTCCGCCGAGCTCACCCGGCACCTCTTCCTCCCCGCCTACGGCGGCGAGACGCTGGGAGAACTCACCGACTCGGCCGCTGTCACGCTCGGCGGCGCCCGGCTGGCCTTCTCCACCGACTCGTACGTGGTCCGCCCGCTGTTCTTCCCCGGCGGGAGCATCGGAGATCTGGCGGTCAACGGCACCGTCAACGACCTGGCCATGAGCGGAGCCGTTCCCGCGTACCTGTCCTGCGCGTTCCTCCTGGAGGAGGGAACCGAGCTGAGCACCGTCGGCCGGGTCGCCCAGGCGCTCGGCGCGGCCGCCCGGACGGCAGGCGTCACCGTGGTCACCGGCGACACCAAGGTGGTCGACTCCGGCCACGGCGACGGCGTGTACGTGAACACCGCGGGAATCGGCCTGATCCCCGAGGGCGTGGACATCCGCCCGCAGCGTGCCCGGCCCGGGGACGTGGTGATCGTCAGCGGACCGATCGGCCGGCACGGCATCGCCATCCTCAGCGTCCGCGAAGGGCTCACCTTCGGCACCGAGGTGACCAGCGACACCGCACCCCTGGCCGGACTGGTCCAGGCGATGCTCGCCGTCACCCCGGAGATCCACGTCCTGCGCGACCCCACCAGGGGCGGCCTGGCCGCCGCTCTGCACGAGATCGCGGAGACCTCGAAGACCGGGGTGGTGCTGGACGAGGGAGCGGTGCCCGTTCCGGACGCGGTGGCCACCGCCTGCGCCTTCCTCGGTCTGGACCCGATGTACGTGGCCAACGAGGGCCGCCTGGTGGCCTTCGTCCCCCGGACCCACACCGACGCGGTACTGGAGGCGATGCGCGCGCATCCGCAGGGCCGCGAGGCTGCCGTGATCGGCGGGTGCGTGGCCGAACACCCCGGCATGGTGGTGGCCCGCACCGGGCTCGGAGCCACCCGGATCGTGGATCCGCCGATCGGCGAGCAACTGCCCCGCATCTGCTGAACGGCGCCGTCCCCGGGTGGCCGGGGGACACCGGCGGGCCGGACACTGGAGGTGGAAGAGCCATCGGAACGCCGCGCGGAGGGAGGAACCTCGTGCCCGAGACTCCGCACATCGTGAGTGATGTGATGACCCGGACGGTGGTGGCCGTAGGGCGTGACGCGCCGTTCAAGGAACTGGTGCAGACACTGGGCCAGTGGCGGGTGAGCGCCATGCCGGTGCTGGAGGGCGAGGGGCGTGTCATCGGTGTCGTCTCCGAGGCGGATCTGCTGCCCAAGGAGGAGTACCGGGACGCCGATCCGGATCGCTTCGAGCAGTTGCGGCGCCTCCCCGACCTCGCGAAGGCGGGGGCGGTGACGGCGGAGGAGCTGATGAGCTCCCCGGCGGTGACCGTGCACCCGGACGCCACCTTGGCCGAGGCGGCCCGGATCATGGCCATCAGAGGGGTCAAACGGCTTCCCGTGGTCGACGCCGAGAGCAAGCTGCAGGGAATCGTCAGCCGTGGCGATCTGCTGAAGGTCTTCCTCCGCCCGGACCAGGACATCGAGGAAGAGGTCCGCCGCACGGTGGTGTCCTACCTCTTCCCCGGCAGCAACGTCCACGTCCAGGTGCGGGAGGGGGTCGTCACGCTCGGCGGACAGCTCCGCGACACCGCGCTGATCCCCGTGGCCGCGCGCCTGGTCCGGGCCGTGGAGGGGGTCGTGGACGTGGAATGCCACTTCCGGGGTGTCGGGCCGGACGAGGCCGGGCGCACCGCCTGAGCGCTTCGGAGGCGGCCGGACACCGGGCGGCCGGGCACCGCGGCGGCACCCCGCCCACGGCACCGATGACACCGGCGGCAGCGCCGTTGCCGCGTGACACCCGTCAGGAGGCAGCACCGTGGAACACAGGGTCACCAGGGGGCCCGACGGCTCGTCCGGCCGGCGCTGGCCGCGATGAACGAGCGACCCCGCGGCGCCGGCGGCGGTGGACCGGGACGCCTGCCGCGTGCCCCGTACGAGAAGGAACTGCGCCGTCTCCAGATCGAACTGGTGAAGCTCCAGGAGTGGGTGCGGGCCGAGGGACAGCGCGTCGTGGTGGTGTTCGAGGGACGGGACGCCGCCGGGAAGGGCGGCGCGATCAAACGCTTCACCGCACGCCTCAACCCGCGCGTCGTCCGCACCGTCGCCCTGCCCGTGCCCACCGACCGCGAACGCACCCAGTGGTACTTCCAGCGCTATGCCGAGCAGCTTCCCGCCGCGGGGGAGATCGTGCTGTTCGACCGCAGCTGGTACAACCGGGCCGGTGTCGAGCGGGTCATGGGTTTCTGCACCGAGGAGGAGCACCGGCGCTTCCTCCGCCAGTGCCCGGTCTTCGAACGGATGCTGGTCGAGGACGGGATCCTGCTGCGCAAGTACTGGTTCTCGGTGAGCGACGCCGAGCAGGAGCGGCGGTTCCGCCAGCGCCTGAGCGATCCCACCCGGCGCTGGAAGATCTCCGCGATGGACCTGGAGTCCATCACCCGCTGGGAGGCGTACTCGCAGGCCAAGGATGAGATGTTCGCCGGCACCGATCTCCCCGAGGCCCCGTGGTACGTCGTCGAGAGCGACGACAAGCGCGCCGCCCGGATCAACATGATCGCTCATTTGCTGTCGACCGTCCCGTACGGTGACGTCCGGCTCCCCCGGCTGCGCCTGCCGCCCCGTCCCGCGCCCACCGGTTACCAGCGGCCGCCCAGGCACCTGCAGACCTACGTGCCCGACCACGCGGCCTCGCTCCGGGCACCGGACCACGGACCGGCACCCGGCGCGGACACGGCCGGGGGAAGAGGAGACGGATGACGGACGCCCCCGACCGCCCCGACACCGTCCACGCCCTGCTCGCCGACGGCAGCACCGTGGAGATACGCCCCGCGCGGCCACAGGACCGGGACGAGGTGCTGCGCATGCACCGGGAGATGTCTCCCGGCGCCACGCGGCTGCGGTTCTTCGCCGTCAACCCGCGCTACGCCCAGGAGACGGCCGAACGCGTCTGCACACCGGGACACCCCGGTTACCGCGCGCTCCTCGCGCTGGCCGATGGCCGGGTGGTCGGGGTGGCCGAGTACACCGTGCTGCCCGCCTCCCCCGGCGCACCGGTGTCCGCCGACATCGCCCTGGCCGTCGCCGAGGGCCGCCACGGGCAGGGCATCGGCACCCTGTTCGCCGATCTGGGGTTGCGCACTTCCCGCCACTTCGACGGCACCGAAGTCCGCTGCACCGTCCACCTGGAGGAGGACGAACACTACCTGGCGGCGGTGGACCGGCGCGGCCGGATCGCGGATGTGGCCAGCCTGCGGCCACTGCTGCTGCCACGTTCGGTGGCCGTCGCGGGGGCGGGCCGGCGGGCCGGGTCGGTCGGCCGGGCCGTGCTGGGGAATCTGCGGTCCGGCGGCTTCACCGGCCCGCTGTACGCGGTCAACCCGCACGCCGCGGTCATCGAGGGGACACCGGCGTTCCCGTCCGTGGCGGCCCTCCCGCTCGTACCGGACCTCGTGGTGCTCGCCGTGCCGGCGCCCGCGGTTCCCGAGGTCGCCGCGCAGTGCGGTGCCGCCGGGGTCCGGGCGCTGGTCGTCCTGACGGCGGGGCTCGACACCGGCCAGGCGGAAGCGCTGTTCACCTGCTGCCGCCACCACGGGATGCGGCTGGTGGGCCCCAATTGCCTGGGGATCGCCGACACGGCCGAGGAGACCCGCCTGAACGCCACGTTTGCCGCGCATCCCCCGCTGCCCGGCTGCGCGGGGGTCGCCGTGCAGTCGGGCGGCGTCGGCATCGCGCTGCTCGAACGGTTCGGCCGTCTCGGCGTCGGCGTGTCCAGCTTCGTGTCACTCGGCGACAAGTACGACGTCAGCGGCAACGACATGCTCCAGTGGTGGGAGGCGGACCCCCGCACCCGGCTCGCCGTGCTCCACCTGGAGTCCTTCGGCAATCCGCGGGCCTTCTCCCGCACCGCGCGCCGCGTCGCCCGCACCATGCCCGTCCTCACCGTGGACGCGGGCCGCTCGGAGGCCGGACGGCGCGCCGCGGCCTCGCACACCGCCGCCGCGGCCACCCCCACCATGACCCGCGGTGCCCTGTTCACTCAGGCCGGCATCATCGCAACCCGGAGCATTGCCGAACTGGTGGACACCACGGCGCTGTTGCATGCCCAGCCGCTGCCCGCGGGCACCCGGGTCGCGGTGGTGAGCAACGCGGGAGGCGCCGGTGTGCTCGCCGCCGACGCCTGTGCCGACGCGGGGCTGACCGTCCCCGCCCTGGACCCGGGACAGGCGGCCGAACTGCGGGAGATCCTGCCGCCCGGTGCCGCCACCGGCAACCCCGTGGACACCACGGCCGCCGTCACCGCCGACCGGATGCGCTCCTGCCTGGGCCGGCTGGCGGCACCCGGAGCCGTGGACGCCGTGCTGGTGGTGCTCGTGCCCACCGCCCTGGCCACCGGAACCCGCGACGACCCGCTGCTGGCCCTCACCGACGCGCCGGCCCGGCGATCCCGTCCGGTGACCGCCGTCCTCCTCGACCAGGAGGCACCCGTGCGGCTGCTCGCGAGCGCCGACGGCCGCCCCGTCCCGGCGTATTCCGAGCCGCGGTCGGCGGCGCGGGCGCTGGCCCACGCCGCCCGCTACGCGCGCTGGCGCGCCGAACCGCCGGGGAGTGTCCCGCCACTGTCGGGCATCGACCCCGCCGGTGCCACGGCCGTCGTGGGGGAGTTCCTCACCCGTCACCCGGGCGGAGGGTGGCCCGACCCGCGCGTCTGCTCGGCCCTGCTGGACCGCTACCGCATCCCCCAGCTGCCCTGGGCCTGGGCCGAGGACGAGGACACCGCCGTGGCCGCCGCCGGACACCTGGTGGCGGACGAGCGCGGCCGGGTGGCCGTCAAGGCGTACTGGCCCGGACTGGTGCACAAGACCGATCTGGGAGCGCTGCGGCTCGACCTGGAGGGGCCGGACCAGGTGCGTCACGCCTACCGGGACCTGCGGGCGCGGTTCGGGGACCGGATGACCGGTGTACTCATCCAGTCCATGGCGCGCCGGGGCGTGGAGCTGTTCGCGGGCGTCGTCCAGGACGAGGTGTTCGGCCCCTTGGTGCTCTTCGGCCTCGGCGGCACCGCCACCGAACTCCTCGCCGACCACGCCGCCAGGCTCGCCCCGCTCACCGACCGCGATGCGCACAGCCTCCTCACCGCCCCGCGCAGCGCCCCGCTGCTCTTCGGCTACCGGGGCGGCGGGCCCGTGGATCTGGAGGGTCTGGAACAGTTGCTGCTGAGGCTGTCCCGGATGGCCTGTGACCTCCCTCAGCTCGCCGAGGCCGACCTCAACCCGGTGGTGGCCCGGCCCGACGGCGTCGCGGCCCTGGACGTGCGGCTGCGCCTGCTGCCGCGCCACGCGCACGACCCCTACCTGCGGCGGCTGCGTGCCGCACGGCGGTGGCGGGCCTGAACGCGCCCGTACCGCGCCGTTCACACCTGCTGCGGGACGATCACGACCGGGCACGCGGAGCGGTGGAGTACGGCGTGGCTGACCCGGCCGAGTTGCAGTCCGGTGTGGTCGCGGCGCCGCAGGGCGCCGACGACCAGCAGGTCGGCCTGCTCCGACACGTCCAGCAGAACCCGGTGGGCCGGCCCTTCGATGACCTCGCGGTGGACGGTGACGTCATCGTGCTCGTGCGGCACCTGGCCCAGCGCCTCGCTGAGTACGCTCGCCGCCTGCTCCTCGTAGATCAGCCCGTTCGCCTCGCGCTCGAGCGGCGACTGGCCCGCGTGCGGGTGCGCGGGGCGCCGCCAGGAGCGCACGGCGTGCAGAGCGGCGTTCCTCGCCCGTGCCTCACGGAAGGCGAACCGGACCGCCGCCGACCCCTCCACCAGGTCGCCGACCGCGAGCACCACGCGCCGGAGGGCGCCCGCGCGGTTCTTCTCCCCGCCACGGACCACGACCACCGGGGAGACGGCGCGCGCCGCCACCGCCAGGCTGACCGACCCCAGCAGTGTCTCCGCGAGCGCGCCTCTGCCACGGGACCCGGTGACCACGGCGAACACCTCACGTCCCTGCCCCAGCAGCCCCAGCACCGTGTCCTCCGCCAGGACCTCCGCGGACACCTTCACGTCAGGCTTGCGCAACGCCGCGCGTTCCGCGCAGGCCGCGACGATGTTCTCGGCCGTTATCTGCCCCGCGGAACGGTCGGTGCCGAACGAGGGCAGATGTTCCTCGTACCGTTCCCACCGGGAGGCGTGGACCAGGTGCAAGGGAAGCTCATGGCGTGCCGCCTCGTCCACGGCCCAGTCCACGGCCTGCAGGCTGGATTCCGACCCATCGACACCCACGACCAGCGGGAGCGCCATCATCCCCACCGCCTTCCTCCACTCGGCTGGTCCGCTTCAGGTACCCCCGTGGCCACGCGCGCACCACCCCGGTTCTCCGGACGGCCGAGGCGCCCGTCCTCCCGGGGCAGCGGGCCGGGCCGTGGGGTGCGCGGACCACCCCTCACGGCTCCCCGGGGCAGTGTGCCGACGCGGGGAGGGTGAGCGTGACGGAGAAGGCGGCGCCGTCGGTGACGGGGGTGAGGGTGCCGCCCATCGCCTCGGCGAGGTCACGGGACAGCCGTAGCGGAAGGGTGTCGGCCCTGGTCCCGCCGGGCGGGGAGCCGGTGCCGTCGGTGATGCGGACCGCCAGGTGGCCCGGTAGGGCCTCGGCGGTGAGGGCGGGCGGTGCCCCGGGCGGACTGTGGCGCAGGGCGTCGGCTCCGAGCGCGGTCAGGACGCGGGTGAGGAGGGCGGCGTCGGCGATGACGTACGGCAGCTGCTCCGGCACGTGGAGGGCGATGGCGCGGCTGCCGGCGCCCAGGTCGTCGAGCGCGGCGGTGAGCGCCTCGTCGAGAGCGACCGGGCGGAGGCAGAGGTCGACGGCGCCCGCGCGCAGCCGGCCGAAGTCGTTCAGGTCGGCGACCAGCTGGGTGGCGCGGCGCACCGACGCCCGGGCGGCCGCCAGGGCGCCGGCGGCCCGGTACGAGTCGGCGTCGGCGAGGCGCGCGAGCGCGTCCTCGGCCGTGCGCAGCGGGGTCAGGAGGTCGTGGCCGGCGGTGAGCAGGAGCGAGGAGCGGGTGTGCTCGGCCGCGGCGAGGGTGTCGGTTTCCGCGGCGTGCCGGGCCAGCCGGCCGTGGGTGTGCGCGATGCCGATCTGGGTCGCGCACGCGGTGAGGATGCGCTGGTCGTCGGAGCTGAGTGCGGGGCCGCGGGCGGCGAGGGTGAGGCGGTTGTCGATGGGCGTCTCCACGTCGCTGTCGTACGGGCGCTCCGGTGGCCGCTCGCCGGTGCTGGCGACCACGTACCAGCGGGGTTCCGCGGTGTGGTCCGCGGTGCGCTCCAGCAGGCTCACCGCGGTCAGCGAGAAGGTTTCGCGCACCTGCTCCAGGAGGGCCGGCAGGTCCTGCCCGCGCGTCATGGCGGATGCCAGACGTGTCAGCGCCCGCGCTTCGGACGTGGCGCGCAGGGCCCGGTGGGTGTGGCGGGCGGCGGCCCCGGACGCGGCGCCGACCAGCCAGGCGGCGACGACGAAGACGGCCAGCGCGACGATGTCGACGGGGCGCTCGACCTTCAGCGAGTGCGACGGCGCGGTGAGGTAGTAGTCGGCGAGCAGCCCGGCGGCGACCGCGGCGGCCAGGGCCGGGCCAGGGCCCCCGACAAGGGCCGTCAGGACCACGGCCAGCATGAGGACGAGCAGGGCGCCGGCGAGGCCGAGCCGGCCCCGCAGCGCCGTCAGCACGAGCGTCAGGACGGGCAGCAGCACCGCGGCCCCGGCCAGCGCGGACCACAGCCGGACCGGTCCGCTGCCCGCGGTGCCGCGGTGGCCGGGCCGGGGCAGCCGCTGCGCGGTGGCACCGGCGGCTTGTTCGTGGGTGACGATGTGCACGTCGATGGGGCCGGAGCGGTGGATCGTGCGCTGCCCCACGCCCGCGCGCAGCAGCCGCGAGAGCCGTCCGCGCCGACTGGCTCCCAGCACGATCTGGGTGACGTTCTCGTCCTCGGCGAACCGCAGCAGCGCCTCGGGCACGTCCTCGCCGAGGGTCTGGTGGTAGCTGCCGCCCAGCGACTCCACCAGGGCCCGCTGCGCGGCCAGCTCGCCCGGGTGCGGCTGGACGAGCCCGTCACCGGGCACCACGTGCAGCGCCAGCAGCTCGCTGCCCGGAGTGCGGGCGGTGATCCGGGCGGCGCGGCGGATCAGCGTCTCGTCCTCGGGGCCACCGGTCAGGGCGACCATGATGCGCTCGCGGGTCTCCCAGGGAGCCGTGATGCCGTGTTCGGTGCGGTAGCGCTGCAGCCCCTCCTCCACACGGTCGGCGAGCCACAGCAGGGCCAGCTCGCGCAGCGCGGTGAGGTTGCCCAGCCGGAAGTAGTGGGTGAGGGCGCCCTCGACCCGGTCGTGCGGATAGACGTCGCCGTGCACCAGGCGGCGGCGCAGCGTCTCGGGCAGCAGGTCCACCAGCTCGATCTGGTCGGCGCGGCGCGCCACCTCGTCGGGCAGGGTTTCGTGCTGGGTGACGCCGGTGATCTGCCGGACCACGTCGTTCAGCGATTCCAGGTGCTGGATGTTGAGGGTGGTGATGACGTCGATCCCCGCGTCCAGCAGCGCGTCGACGTCCTGCCAGCGCTTGGTGTTGCGCGATCCCGGCACGTTGCTGTGGGCCAGCTCGTCGACCAGCGCCACCTGGGGACGGCGGGCCAGATCTCGGTGAAGACCGCTCCCCGGTGCGACAGGGTGCGCCGGGGCACGGTCTCCAGCCCCTCGGCCAGGGCGGCGGTCAGCCGCCGCCCGTGCGGCTCCACCAGGCCGATGACCACGTCGGCGCCCTCGGCGCGCAGGCGCCGGCCCTCCTGGAGCATGGCGTACGTCTTCCCGACCCCGGGCGCGGCCCCGAGGTGGATGCGCAACCGTCCACGCGCCATCGGCGGGCTCCTCGCCGTCTCGGCTGTGATCACACCCCGTTTCCATGGTGCGCCCGCGGACACGGGATGTCCGCCACGGCAGCCGTCCGCCCGGTGTTCGGGCGTCCTCACCCGATCGGCCCGATTTACCGGGGGACACCAGCCGGTCGCGGGCACCGGCCGCGGGCGGGCCGCTACCTTCTGCTTCGGCGGGAGTGGCACACCTTCATGACCGATCGGGGCGGTTCCCACGGCGGATCTGGCGTACCTCGCGTCGACCGTCGCGGTGTTCGCCGCCATCGGGATGGTGGTGAAGGGGACCGAGCGCCTGTGAACGGCGTCCGCGCGGCCGCCG
>NZ_BBOX01000281.1 GCF_001553455.1 Streptomyces hygroscopicus subsp. hygroscopicus | reverse complement strand
CGTCAGCACCAGCGAGAGGACGGCCCCCGCGCCGAGCCCGGCCAGCACCAGCAGGACGGCCCCGGGGCGGCGCCGTCCGGCCGGGGCGGGCGGTCCGGCCGGGGCGTCCTTCCCGGGCCAGGCGCCGGCCGCCGCCGGGTGGCCCGGCAGCTCCTGGGTGTCCTCGTCCGCCGTGGGCAGTGGTGCGGGCGGGAGCCCGGGGACCGGCGGCCGGAAGAGGCCGAGCTCCTCCGTCCACGTCCGAACCGGCCCGTCCGGGGCATCGCCCGACCCCGGTGGCGCACGGAAGACCGCGGTCGGCTCGATCACCTGACGCCCGGCCGGCCGGTCCGGATCGCGTTCGGCTGCCATACAGACCTCCTTGTGCGCCCACACCATCACCCGGGGGTACGGACGCGGGCCGGGGAAGACTCAAGCCGGCCGTCATCCGGTGGCCGGATGCCGCCGTGGCACCGGTGTGGCGCGGCACCACCGGGTACATCCCTCCTGAAAGGGCCCCCAGGGCCTCGCGGACGTCGAAGGGAGCCAGGAGATGGGCCGTGAGAGGGAGCGGACCACATGCTGTGTGGTGGGCGGCGGGCCCGCCGGGATGGTCCTCGGCCTGCTGCTGGCCCGCGCCGGCGTGGAGGTCACCGTCCTGGAGAAACACGGGGACTTCCTGCGCGACTTCCGCGGCGACACGGTGCACCCCAGCACCCTGCGGCTCCTGGACGACCTGGGTCTCGCCGACCGGTTCGAGGCCCTGCCGCAGCGGCATGTGCACTCCGTCCAGCTGCCCATCGGACGGGGCGGCGAACTGTTCACGGTCGGCGACATCGGCTCGCTGCCGGGGAAGTACAACTACGTCGCCATGGTGCCGCAGTGGGATCTGCTCGATCTGCTGGCCGACGAGGCCAACCGGGAGCCGTCCTTCCGCCTGCGCATGAACACCGAGGTGACCTCCTTCCTCATGGAGCGCGGACGGGTCACCGGAGTGCGGTACCGCGACCGCGCCGGCGGCTCCGCCGGCGAGCTGCGCGCCACCCTCACCGTGGCCTGTGACGGCCGGGGATCGCTCGCCCGCGCCCTGCCCGAGCTGGGGCTGCGCGAGTTCCCCTGCCCGATGGACGTCTGGTGGTTCCGGCTGCCGCGGCGGGCGAGCGATCCCCAGGGGCTGGTGGGCAACGCCGGCGAGCGCTTTCTCACGGCCATGATCGACCGCGGTGACTACTGGCAGTGCGCCGTGCTGATCCCCAAAGGGGCCGACGCCAAGTACCGCGCCGAAGGACTCGACCGGTTCCTGACCTCGTTCGAGGAGGCCACCCCGTGGATGAGGCCCGGGACGGGGACGGCCGACCGTGACACGCGGCCGCGCTCCTGGGACGAGGTCAAGCTGCTGGACGTCCGGATGGACCGGCTCCGCCGCTGGCACCGCCCCGGACTGCTGTGCATTGGGGACGCAGCCCACGCGATGTCGCCGGTCTTCGGGATCGGCATCAACCTCGCCGTCGAGGACGCGGTCGCCGCCGCCCGCCACCTGGCCGGGCCGCTGCGCGCGGGCACCGTGGGGCTCGGCGACGTACGCGCCGTCCAGCGCCGCCGGTGGCCGACCGCCGCCGCGACGCAGAGACTCCAGCGGATCGCCCACGCCCGGGTCATCGAGCCACTGCTCCAGGGGCGTTCACAGGCCGTCGGCGGGGAGCCGCTGCGGCTGGCCGAGGTGCTCACCAAGGCGCCCTGGCTGAAGCGGGCACCCGCGTACTTCCTGGCCTACGGGGCGGGCCGTGAGCGACCCCCGGCCGCGTCGGTGCGCCGTTCCGGCTGAGCCCGTTCCGGCTGAGCCCCGATGGGGTGCGGCCCGGCGCGGAACCGGCCCCGGCACCCACCGCCGACCGGATCGACCGGGCCGGCGCACCCGGCGGCCCGGCACGGATCACGCCGGACGGCGGCCCGGTACGGATCACGGCGGACGGCGGCCCGGCCCCCGGGTCCTTCCGGCGGATCCCGCCGGAAGACGGGCCCCCGGTCCCCAGTGCCGCGTCAGCCAGGGTTCGCCCCGCTCGCCGCCCTGGCACGCGCGCTCGCCGCGTTGGCCGGAAACCCGAGTAGGCCCGCCCCCAGACTCCGTCCGGGAGGTGCCCCCGCGAGGGCTTCCGGCCGCCTTGCGATCGCACGGACCAGGACGCCTCGCTACCGGGCGAACCCTGACTGACGCGGCACTAGCCGATCCCGCCGGGCGCGCCGCGCAGCCGCTCCATCTCGCGCCGGTCGCGTTTGGTGGGGCGGCCCGCCCCGCGGTCGCGCAGGCCGATCGGCACGGTGTGCTCGCGCGGCGGCGGAGGCGGGGAGTTGTCCACGTAGCACTCCGCCGCCACCGGCGCCCCGACCCGCTTGCGCACGATGCGCGAGACGACCACGATCCGGTCGCGCCCCGCATGGCGCAACCGCACCTCGTCGCCCGGCCGCACCGCGTGGGCGGGCTTGACCCGTTCGCCGTTGACCCGGACGTGCCCCGCGCGGCAGGCCGAGGCGGCCATGGAACGCGTCTTGGTCAGCCGCACGGACCAGATCCAGCTGTCCACCCGTACGGACCCCTCGTCTGAAGCCATATCCCGACTCTAATGTCTAAGGTGCGACGCATGAGCGCACATTTCGACGTCGTGGTCCTGGGAGCCGGGCCGGGTGGCTATGTCGCCGCGATCCGCGCCGCCCAGCTGGGCCTGAGCACGGCCATCGTCGAGGAACGCTACTGGGGCGGCGTCTGCCTGAACGTGGGCTGCATCCCGTCCAAGGCCCTGCTGCGCAACGCCGAGCTGGCCCATCTGTTCCTCCATGAGGCCAAGAGCTTCGGCATCCGGGTGAACGGCGATCTGACCGTGGACTACCGCCCGGCGTTCGAGCGCAGCCGCACGGTGGCCGACGGACGGGTCAGGGGCGTCCACTATCTGATGAAGAAGAACAAGATCACCCAGTACGAGGGGCGGGGCGCCTTCACCGGCCCCCATGAGCTGCGGGTCACCCGCTCCGGCGGCGGCACCGAGACGCTCACCTTCGACCACTGCGTCATCGCCGCGGGCTCGCTCACCAATCTGCTGCCCGGCACCTCGCTCAGCGAGCGCGTGGTGACCTACGAGGAGCAGATCCTCGCCCCCACCCTCCCCGGCAGCGTCCTGATCGCGGGCGCGGGCGCCATCGGCGTGGAGTTCGCGTACCTCATGCACAGCTACGGGGTGCAGGTGACGCTGGTGGAGTTCATGGACCGGATCGTGCCCCTGGAGGACGAGGAGGTCTCCGCCGAGCTCACCCGCCGCTTCCGCAGGCTCGGCATCAACATCCTGACCTCCACCCGGGTGGAGGCGATCAACGACGCGGGCCCCGCGGTCAAGGTCATGGTGACCACGGGCGGCCAGCGGCAGACCCTCCAGGCCGCCCGGGTGCTGCAGGCCATCGGGTTCCGGCCGCGGGTGCGGGGATACGGCCTGGAGCACACCGGGGTCCGGCTGACCGAACGGGGCGCCATCGACGTCGACGGCCGCTGCCGCACCAACGTGCCGCACATCTTCGCCATCGGCGACGTCACCGCCAGGCTGATGCTGGCCCATGCCGCCGAGGCCATGGGCATCGTCGCGGCGGAGACCATCGCCGGGGCGGAGACCATGGAGCTGGACTACGTGATGATCCCGCGCGCCACCTTCTGCCAGCCGCAGATCGCCAGCTTCGGCTGGACCGAGGCCCAGGCGCGGGAGCGCGGCTTCGACGTCCGGGTGGCCAAGTTCCCGTTCACCGCCAATGGGAAGGCCCAGGGGCTCGGCGACCCCGTCGGCTTCGTGAAGCTCATCAGCGACGGCCGCCACGGCGAGCTGCTGGGCGGCCATCTCATCGGCCCGGAGGTCACCGAGCTGCTCCCGGAGCTCACCCTCGCCCAGCAGTGGGACCTCACGGTGCACGAGGTGGCCCGCAACGTCCACGCCCATCCGACCCTCAGCGAGGCGGTGAAGGAGGCCGTCCACGGGCTTGCCGGTCACATGATCAATATGTGAGCGCGGGCGCTTCCGCCCCGGCCGCCACCAGGTGTGCGGCCCGCCGATATGCGTTAGACAGATCATGTGAAGGTGCGCTCGGTGCTGGGCTCGCGCAGCGTCGGCGGCCAGGTGTGCGCCCTGATGCTGATCATCGTGACGCTGCTGGTGCTCGCCGCCGGGGCCACGCTGTCCCTCCAGGCCCGCGGCAGCCGGGACAACCAGGCCCGGGGGCGCGCCCTGACCGTGGCCCGGACCTTCGCCACCGCCCCCGGCGTCCAGCGGGCGCTGGAGTCCCGGTACCCCTCCGCCACCCTCCAGCCCTTCGCCGAGACGATCCGGCACCGGGCCGGTGTCGATTCCATCGTGGTGACCAGCCCCCGCGGCGTCCGCTACACCCATCCGGACCCGGAGCTGATCGGCAAGCGGGTCGGCCGCCCCCTCTACCCGGCCACGGTGGGCCGGACCTTCACCGACGAGGTTCCGGGCGTCACCCGCGCGGCCCCCACGATCCGCGCCACCGTGCCGGTCACCGGTGCCCGCGGCCGGGTGATCGGGGTGGTCAGCGTCGGGGTCTCCATCCCCTCCGTGGCCCGCTCGGTCGGCCGCCAACTGCCGGTGATCTACGGATCCACGGCAGCCGCCCTCCTGCTGGGCGCGGGCGGCGCGGCGCTCGTGGCCCGGCGGCTGCGGCGCCAGACCCACCGGCTCGGCCCCGCCGAGATCACCAGGATGTACGAACAGCACGACGCCGTGCTGCGTTCGGTCCGGGAGGGGGTGCTGATCCTCGACGACGAGGGGCGGCTGCTGCTCGCCAACGACGAGGCGCTGCGCCTGCTGGGCCTCACCCCCGGCGCGCACGGACAGCGGATCAGCGGCGTCGGCCTGCCCCCGGGCATCGCCGGGCTGCTCGCCTCCGGCCGGGCGGCCACCGACGAGGTGCACCAGGTCGGGGACCGGCTGCTGGCGGTCAACCAGCGCCCGGCGGAGCGGGCCGGACAGCCCTGGGGCAGCGTCGCCACCCTGCGGGACACCACCGAGCTGCGCGCCCTGACGGACAAGGCCGACCGCGCCTACGCACGGCTCCGGCTGCTGTACGAGGCCAGCGTCCGGGTGGGCACCAGCCTCGACATGGAGCGGACCGCCGAGGAGCTGGCCCGGGTCGCCGTGCCGCGGTTCGCCGACTTCGCCACCGTCGATCTGCACGAGGCCGTCCTGCGCGGCGAGGAGCCCGGTGACCGGGACGCGGCCATGCGCCGGGTCGGCTTCAGCGGCATCCGGGAGGACTCCCCGCTGCGCCGCGTCGGCGAGCGCGTCTCCGCCCTCCCCGCCGCCCAGCGGGCCGGCGGCACCGGCAGGGCCCGCGGGTTCGCCGTGCGCGACCTGCCGTCCTTCCCCGGCTGGACGCCCCAGGAGCCGGAGCGGGTCGAACGGCTGGCGCAGTACGGCATCCACTCACTGCTGACCGTGCCGCTCAGCGGACGCGGTGTCCGGCTGGGCCAGGCGGTGTTCTGGCGCTCGGGGGACGCCCCGCCGTTCGACGAGGAGGACCGCTCCTTCGCCGAGGAGCTGGCCGGCCAGGCGGCCGTCGCCATCGACAACGCCCGCCGCTACGCCCGCGAGCACGCCACCACCCTGGCCCTCCAGGAGAGCATGCTGCCGCGCGGCAGCCCCGAACAGCAGGCCGTCCACGCCGCCCACCGCTATCTGCCCGCCCCCAGCGGGGTGCGCGGCGACTGGTTCGACGTCATCCCCCTGTCCGGGGCCCGGGTCGCCCTGGTCGTCGGGGACGTCGTCGGCCGGGGACTGCACGCGGCCGCGACCATGGGCCGACTGCGCACCGCCGTGCGCAACTTCTCCGTCGTGGACCTTCCCCCCGATGAGCTGCTGGCCCGGCTCGACGACGTGGTCGACCAGCTCGACCGGGAGGACACCGCCGTGGGCGGCGGGGTGGGGGCCGCCGGAGCCACTTGTCTGTACGCGGTCTACGACCCGGTCTCCCGGTACTGCACCCTGGCACGGGCCGGTCATCCGCCCCCGGCCCTGGTCCACCCCGACGGTGCCGCGACCTTCCTCGACCTGCCCGCCGGACCGCCGCTGGGACTCGGCGGCCGGCCCTACGAGGCGACCGGGACCCGGCTGCCCGAAGGCAGCCGTCTCGTCCTCTACACCAACGGGCTGGTGCAGGACCGCGAACACGACATCGAGTCCGGGCTCGACCGGCTGCGCGCCACCCTCACCGACGCCGACCCCGACCCGGAGCGGGTTTGCGACGCGGTGATGGCCGCCCTGCTGTCGCCGCGCCGCACCGACGACGTCTGCCTGCTCGTCGCCCGCACCACCGCGCTGGACGAGCGCCAGGTGGTCTCGTGGGAGCTGCCGTCGGACCCGGAGGTGGTGGCCCGGATGCGGGCGGCCGTCGCCCGCACCCTGGCCGACTGGAACCTGGAGGAGGCCGCCTTCACCACCGAGTTGGTGGTCAGCGAGCTGCTCGGCAACGCCATCCGGCACGCGGTCGGCCCCGTCCGGCTGCGCCTGCTGCGCAACCGGACGCTGATCTGCGAGGTCGCCGACGGCAGCACCACCGCGCCCCATCTGCGCCGCGCCGCCACCACCGACGAGGGCGGACGGGGGCTGTTCCTCGTCGCCCAGATGGTCCAGCGCTGGGGCACCCGCTACACCAGCAAAGGCAAGATCATCTGGACCGAGCAGGACCTTCCGGCCGCGGAGCCCGCCCGGCGGCGACCGGGGCGGTGAGGCCGGGGCCGGTCCGACCGGGGCGGTGAGCCGGGCCCCGGCTTCCCGGCTTCCCGGGCCTCTGCCCACGCGGCGTCCGTCCCTACGGCTTCCGCCCCCCGGCCCCGCCCACCGGCCCCCGTCCGCCCGGTCGCTGCCACCGCTCAGCGTGCGGCGCCGTCGCGCCGCTCCCACGCCACCTGGGCGAGATCGGCCATGGTGGCCATGAGGTCCGCCGCCTGGTCGGTGCCGTTCAGATGCCGGTACTCCGAGCCCACCGTGATCACCAGCCGCTCGGGCAGGCCCAGCGACGGATGGGCGCTCTCGGCGATGAGGGTACGGGCGGCCTCGAGAGCCGGTACCCCCGTCGCGTGCAGCTGCCGGGTCCGGTCCCGGAGGTGCTCCAGATAGCCGATGTGGCCGCGGACCCCATCCCGGTCCAGCACCGGACCGTGGCCGGGGACGATCACCTCGGCGCCGGTCGCGAGCACCCGTTCACAGGCGGCGATCACGTTGTCCAGCGGGCCCGCCCAGTGCACCGCGTGGTCACCGGGGTTCTCCGGGCCGGAGGCGAAGATGACATCGCCGGTGAACGCCACCTTCTGCCGCGGCAGATACGCCACCAGATCGCCCGCGGTGTGCGCGGACGGCAGGCTGAACACGTGCACCGGCACCTGCCCCACGCGCAGGTCGAGTTCGCCCACGAAGGTGAGCGTCGGCTCGACGACCTCGGTGGCGGACCAGTCGAACCGCCCGAAGTGCCGCTGGAGGTACCAGCCGAGCGGGGTCGCCGGATCGCTGCCGTGCACCAGGGCGTGCAGCTGCTGCGGCGAGGGCTCGTACTCGATGTGGCCGAGCGCCTCGCGGGTCGCGACGATCTCGGCGTCCGGTACCACCTCCGCGCCCCACAGATGGTCGCCGTTGGCATGGGTGACGATCACCCGCTCGATCCGGCCCCCGTCGGGCAGCAGGGCGCGGCTCCGTTCCAGGAAGTCACCGGCCATCCGCCGGTCGTAGGGGCTGTCGATCCAGGCGGCGGCGCCGTCGGGCGAGACGATCAGACCGCAGTTGGCCAGACCCCATCCGGCACTCGGGGTGGGGGACCAGACGTGGACGCCGTCGGCCACGGTGAGAAGGGGCGTTTGCGAGATCATGGACGCACACTATGCCCGAGCCGCCGGCCCGTGGCGGGCGGCCCGTCGTCCGGCCACCGGCCCGGCGCACCACCGGGCTGTCGCCTCGTCGGGCCGTCAGGCCGTCGGGCTGTCGGGCCGTCAGGCCGTCAGGGGACGGTCGGCCGGACCGACCGGTGCCGGGAGCGTCGTGGCGCCCCCGAGATAGCGGTCCACGGCGGCCGCGGCGGAGCGCCCCTCGGCGATCGCCCACACGATCAGCGACTGGCCGCGGCCCGCGTCGCCCGCCACGAACACCCCGTCCGCGCTGGTGGTGAAGGAGGCGTCGCGGGCGACGGTGCCGCGCCCGTCGAGCTCCACTCCGAGCTGGTCGAACAGCCCGCTGTCCCGCTCCGGGCCGCGGAAGCCGAGCGCCAGCAGCACCAGATCCGCCCGGAGCACCCGCTCCGCGCCCGGCCCGGACCGCCCGTCGGTGCGGGCCCCGATCAGGCGCAGCGCCCGGACCCGGCCGTGTGCCCGCTCCGCGTCCGGTGCCGCCCCCTCGAAGCGGACGGTGGTCGCGGAGAAGACCCGCGCGTCCACATCCGCCTCCGGAGAGGCCGCCAGCTCCCGCGCCTCCTCATGGGCGGCGGACATCCGGTAGATCTTGGGGTAGGTGGGCCAGGGCTCGTCCTCGGCCCGCTCGTCGCCGGGCCGGGGGTGGATGTCCAGCTGGGTCACGGAGGCGGCGCCCTGCCGCAGTACGGTGCCCAGACAGTCCGCCCCGGTGTCCCCGCCGCCGACGATGACCACATGCTTGCCCTCGGCGCTGATCGGCGGCCGGGGGTAGTCGCCCTCGCGCACCCGGTTGGCCATCGGCAGATACTCCATCGCCTGGTGTATCCCGGCCAACTCCCGCCCGGGAACGGGCAGGTCGCGCCAGGCTCGCGCGCCCACCGCCAGCACCACCGCGTCGTAGCGCGTCCTGAGCTCGGCGGCGTCCACATCGGTGCCTACGTCCACCCCGGTGCGGAACGTGGTGCCCTCCGCGCGCATCTGCTCCAGCCGCCGGTCCAGGTGGCGCTTCTCCATCTTGAACTCGGGGATGCCGTAGCGGAGCAGCCCGCCCACCCGGTCGTCGCGCTCGTACACCGCCACCGTGTGTCCCGCTCGGGTGAGCTGCTGGGCCGCGGCCAGGCCCGCGGGTCCCGAGCCGATGACGGCGACGGTCCGGCCGGTCAGCCGCTCCGGTGGTCTGGGGGTCACGTATCCGCTCTGCCACGCCCGGTCGGCGATGGCCACCTCGACGTTCTTGATGGTGACCGCCGGCTGGTTGATGGCCAGCACACACGCGCTCTCGCACGGGGCCGGGCACAGCCGGCCGGTGAACTCGGGGAAGTTGTTGGTCGCGTGCAGCCGCTCGCTCGCGCGCAGCCAGTCGTCCCGGGAGACCAGGTCGTTCCACTCCGGGATGAGGTTCCCCAGGGGACAGCCGTCGTGGCAGAACGGGATGCCGCAGTCCATGCAGCGGTCCGCCTGGGCGTTGATGATCGGCAGCAGTCCGCCGGGCGCGGGGACCTCGTGCCAGTCCCGCACCCGCTCGGCCACCGGACGGCGTGGCGGAAGACGGCGGGGTGTGGTCAGGAAACCCTTGGGATCGGCCATGACCACCTCCCGTTACCCGTGTCATGGTCTGGCCGCTTTCACCCCACTGTACGACCGCGGGGCAGCCGGTCCAGGGTCTCGGCGGCCTCGGCCATGATCCGCTCCACCAGGTCCGCGCAGCAGGGCAGGTCGCCGATCACCCCGGCCACCTGTCCGGCGGCCATCACCCCGGTGTCGGTGCGGCCGTCCACCATCGACGCCTTCAGCAGCACCGGGGTGGTGGCGGCCAGCAGCACCTGGCTCCAGGTGAGCTCCCTGCCGTGCCGCATCGCCAGCCCGTCGCGCACCATCGCCGGCCAGCTCAGCCCGGACAGCCGCCGGAAGGCGGCGGCGTGGCGCACCGCGCGCAGCAGCGCGGCGGTGCGGCCGGAGCGTTCGAGGGCGTCGACCAGCTCGCTGCGGAGCATCCGGTGGGGGAGTCCGTCCACCGCCGTGGTGACGGTGACGTCGGTGACCGCCGCCGCCAGATAGCGCGCCTTCACGGCGTCCGGGACGGTGCTGTCGGAGGTCAGCAGGAAACGGGTGCCCATGGCGATCCCCGCCGCCCCGTAGGCGAGCGCGGCCGCCAGCCCCCGTCCGTCGTGGAAGCCGCCCGCGGCCACGACCGGGATGTCCACCGCGTCCACGACCTGGGGGAGCAGTACGGTGGTGGCCACCTGTCCGGTGTGGCCGCCGCCCTCCGCGCCCTGCACCAGCACCGCGTCCGCGCCCCAGCCCGCGACCTTCTCCGCGTGGCGCCGGGCGCCCACGGACGGGATGACCACCACGCCCGCGCCCTTCAGCCGGTCGATCAGCTCCCGGGTGGGGGCCAGGGCGAACGAGGCGACCCGCACCCCCTCCTCGACGATGATCCGCACCCGCTCCCCGGCGTCCGCGGCGTCGGCGCGCAGATTGACCCCGAAGGGGGCGTCGGTGCGGGCGGCGACCTCGCGGACGGCCGCGCGCAGCCGCCGGGGCGGCATGGTCGCGGAGGCGAGGATGCCCAGCGCCCCGGCGTTGGCGACGGCCGACACCAGCCGGGGCCCGGCCACCCACCCCATGCCCGTCTGGACGATTGGATGGCGCACCCCGACGAGCCTGGTCAGCGGGGTGTCCATCAGGCCGGCACCTCCCGGTCGCGGGCCCCCTCCGGGTCGATGACCTCCCGGATCAGCCGCAGCTCGGTGGGGGACGGCTGCCGGGTGCGGGGCACGTCGCCGGCGATGTCGAGGGGGAAGCCGGTGGCCTCCCGCACCGTCTCGGCGGTCACCCCCGGATGCAGGGAGCGCACCCGCAGGGTGCGGTCGGGCGTGGCGAAATCGAGGACCGCCAGATCGGTCACCACGCACCGGAGCTGATGGAAACGGGTCGCGGCGGGACCCGCGGCCGCCGCCCGGTCGTGGCCGACCCCGCACACCATGTCGACGCGGTCGACGAAGACCCGCCGCGAGTGCCGGGGCACCCAGTAACTGGTCGGGTTGTTGAGGGTGTTGACCGGAGCTCCCCGCACCCCCAGCAACTGTCGCCTGGGCCGCTTCCAGTCCCCGACGCAGCTGATGTTCTGATTGCCGTGGCGGTCGAGCTGGCTCGCGCCCATCATCACATGCCGCCGGCCGCCGGTGACCAGCGCCAGATGCGCCCGGTACGGCAGCCACCCCTCCACCACCTCCGGGTCATCGCCGACGATCATCGCCTCGCCGTCCGTGAGCAGCAGCTCGGGCGCGAAGGTGAGCTTCGCCAGCCGGGCGCCGATCCTGGGCACCACACCCATCGGGGAGGCCAGGACCTCCCCGTCGCCCCGCCACGCCTCGGCGCACGCCACCACGCAGTACTCGGCCCGGGTCGCCCCGCCGGTCATGCGCCCTCCCTCCCGAACGCCGCCACCGCGGCCCGGTACCGCCGCTCGTCCCCGGACAGGAACCGCTCGGTGAACTCCCGCCACGCCCCGGGGTCGGCCGCCGCCTTGGCGTACGCGGTCTGGAACGCCTCGTCCCGCCCGTAGTCGGGGGCGCAGGAGGTGAAGTGCGCGCCTCCCGGGGCCTCGATCACGCCGGTGACCGCATGCCGTCTGACCAGCAGTGTCCGCGGGCCGCCCGGGTCCGCGAACTCCGCGGTGGCCACGACGCGTTCGCACGAGAGATACGCCTCGGCCGCCGCCTCGCAGAACAGGTCGTCGAAGTACGGATCGGGTCCGAGGCACTGGCCGTTGCCCCGCGCGTCCGCCCGGTTGAGGTGGACCAGCGCCACATCCAGCCGCAGCGCGGGCACCGCCACCAGCTCCTCACCGTCCTCGTACGGCGACCTCACCGTCCGCAGGCCGGGGTTGACCGTCATGACGTCCGAGCCCAGCCCCGCCCGGACGGGCAGGAACGGCAGCCGGTGCACGGCGGCGGTCAGCCCCCACATCATCATCGCCTCGTCCAGCTCGGTCAGTTCGATGCCCCCGCGCTCGCGCGCCGCCCGGAAGTGCGGCTCCAGGGGGATCGAGTCGAGCGTCGCGAACGCCGCGACCAGCCTGCGGATCTTCCCGGCGGCGGCCAGCAGCCCGACGTCCGGGCCGCCGAAGGAGACCACGGTCAGATCGGTGACATCCGACCGCAGCAGGGCGCGGACCAGGGCCATGGGCTTGCGCCGCGAGCCCCAGCCGCCGATGCCGACCGTCATGCCGCTGCGGATCCGGCCGACGGCCTCCTCGGCCGTCATCGTCTTGTCGGCCAACGCCGCTCACCCCTTCCTGGTGCTTCCCGCGCCGCTTGTCCCGGTGCTTCTCGCGACGAACGCGTCCCGGTGTCCGCCGGACAGGCCCGCCAGATCGGCCTCGAAGGTGAAGCCCTGCTCGAAGCGGTAGCTGCGGCGCACATCGACCGGGTCGATACCGTTGATGGCCGCCTTGGCCAGGCGCAGCAGCGCCCCGTCCTTGGCGGCGATCTCACCGGCCAGCTCCAGCGCCGCCTCCCGCAGCCCGGCGCGCGGGACGACCCGCCAGACCGAGCCGTGGCGGTGCAGCTCCGCGGCGGTCGCGGTGCGCGAGGTGTAGTACAGCGCGCGCATCAGGTGCTGCGGGACCAGCCGCGCCAGATGGGTGGCCGCCCCCAGCGCGCCGCGGTCCAGCTCCGGCAGTCCGAACGTGGCGTCCTCGCTCGCCACGATCGCGTCGGCGTTGCCGGCCAGCCCGATGCCGCCGCCCAGACAGAAGCCGTGGACGGCGGCGACGACCGGGACCGGGCAGTCGTAGACGGCGGCGAACGCCTCGGCGCAGCCGTGGTTGGCGCCGAGGAGCGCCGCACGGTCCCGCGCCGCCTGGATCTCCTTGATGTCCACGCCCGCGTTGAAGCCCCGGCCCTCGGCGGCCAGGACCACACAGCGCACCGACGGGTCGGCGCCCGCGGTGCGCAGCGCCCCGGCCAGCTCGTACCAGCCCCGTACCGGAAGGGCGTTGACGGGTGGGAAGTCCATGGCGACCAGGCGGACGCCCGCCGCGGGGGCGGAGGTGGAGACACCCATGAGCAGATCCGCTACCTTTCCACCAAACGTTTGTTAGGCAGACGGTAGCAGCGCTCGTCGCGCAGCGGGAGGTGTCCAGTGGCCGTCACCATCGATCTCGCCGGCCGCGTCGCCGTGGTCACCGGCGGCACGCGGGGCGTCGGAGCGGGGATCACCCGGGCCCTGCTCACCGCAGGGGCCGAGGTGGTGATCTGTGCGCGCCGGCCTCCCGGCGGACCCGTCGAGGCGGCCGGGCGCACCGCCCGCTTCGTACCGCTCGACATCCGGGACCCGGACGCGGTCGCCGCCTTCTTCGCCCGGCTGCGCCGCACCCACGGACGGCTCGACCTGCTGGTCAACAACGCCGGAGGCAGCCCCTACGGACTGATCGCCGAGGCCGGGCGGCGGCGCGCCGCCCGTATCGTCGAACTCAACCTGATCGCCCCCATGACCGTCTCCCTGAGCGCCTATGAGCTGATGCGCCATCAGGCGGACGGCGGCTCGATCGTGATGATCGGCAGCGTCAGCGGCACCCGGCCGTCCCCGGGCACCGGCCCCTACGGAGCCGCCAAGGCGGGGCTGGAGAACCTCGCCCGCACCCTGGCCGTGGAGTGGGCGCCCCGGGTCCGGGTCAACACGATCGTGCTGGGCATGGTCCGCACCGAGCTGTCGCATCTGCACTACGGGGACGAGGAGGGCATCGCCGCCGTCGGCCGGACCGTTCCGCTCGGACGGCTGGCCGAGCCCGTCGAGGCCGGTGACGTGTGTGTGTTCCTCGCCTCCGGGCTGGCCGGCTACGTCAGCGGCGCCAGTATCGCCGTCCACGGCGGCGGGGAGCGCCCCGCGTTCCTCGACGCCGCGAGCGTCAACCAGCCGGCCGGCGGCACCGGCCGGGCCGACCCACGGGAGGACTGAGATGAGCGGACTGTGCGACGGGCGCGTCACCGTCGTCACCGGAGCGGGCCGCGGCCTCGGACGGGCGCACGCGCTCGCCTTCGCCGCCGCCGGTGCGAAGGTCGTCGTCAACGACCTCGGCGTGGGCCCGGACGGCGCGGGGGGATCGCCGGGCCCGGCCCAGGAGGTCGTCGAGGAGATCCGGAAGGCGGGCGGGGAGGCGGTCGCGCACGGCGGGGACGTCGCCACCGCCGATGGCGCCGCCTCCCTCGTCGCGACCGCCCTCGACGCCTACGGCCGGCTGGACACCCTCGTCAACAACGCCGGATTCCTGCGCGACCGCATGCTCGTCAACCTCGGCGAGGAGGACTGGGACGCGGTGGTGCGCGTCCATCTCAGGGGCCACTTCCTGCCGCTGCGGCACGCCGCCGCCCACTGGCGGGCCGAGGCGAAGGCGGGCCGGACGCCGGTCGCGCGGGTGGTCAACACCAGCTCCGGGGCGGGACTGCTGGGCAGCGTGGGCCAGGGCAACTACTCCGCCGCCAAGGCCGGGATCCTCGGCCTGACCCTGGTGGCCGCCGCCGAGCTGGGCCGGTACGGCGTCCAGGTCAACGCCATCGCCCCGGCGGCCCGCACCCGGATGACGCAGACGGCGTTCGCCGATGCCATGGCCGCGCCGGACGACCCCGCCGCCTTCGACGCGATGGCCCCGGCCAATGTCTCGCCGCTGGTCGTCTGGCTCGGCTCGGCGGCCGCCGCCGGGGTCACCGGCCGCGTCTTCGAGGCGGAGTCCGGGCGGATCACGGTGATGGAGGGCTGGCGGCCGGGCCCGACCGCCGACAAGGGCGCCCGCTGGACCCCCGAGGAGGCGGGCGAGGCCACGCTGAGGCTCCTCGCCGGAGCCGAGCCGCCACGGCCGGCCCACGGGGCGTCCTGACGGCCCGTGGGCCGGCCCCTGCGGGCGGGGACACCGGCTCCTGCGGGCGGGGACAGCCCTCGTACGCGACGGGCGGCAGCGGGGTGGGCCCGGTGCGCCGCCACGACATGGCGATCACGGACGGCACAGCAGAACGAGGCGGGGAGCGGGTTCGTGGCGGTATGGACCAGGCCGACGGCGCAGTGTGCGGGATTGGCGCACCGACGCGGACGGCGACCGTCACCCCGGCGCGGACGGCGACCGCCACCGTCCCCGCGGCGGCCGGGCCGCGGGGTCAGGAACGGGGCGGCTGGTCCCGGTTGATCACCGTGCCGGAGACGACGTTCCCCGGCGCGGACGGGGCGTCCTGCTCCTTGAGCGCCTTGGCCTCGCTCTTGAAGATCCGCGTCGCCTTGCCCGCGGAACGCGCCAGCTCGGGCAGTTTCTTGATCCCCAGGACCACGATGACGACGATGAGGATCATGGCGAGTTCGCTCAGGCCGAACATCAGGTCTGCTCTCTTCCGGTGTCGAGGGCCGGTGCGGCGTACCGGCCGCCCAGTGAAATCTACAGGGCTGTAGAAGTCTCGCCCGAAAGCCGCTCATGGGGCAAGTGCGCATCCGGCCGGAGCCGCGCCGCCGGGACACCGCGCCCCGATGGCGCGGCCGGGGGCGCCGTGGCGGATGCCGGGCGGGGCGGGACGGTCCTGTGCGTGCGAGTCCGGCGCGCCCCGTGCCGCCGCCGCGCGGAGCCGGGGCCGCGGAGCCGGGGCCGGGAGGCGTCAGGTCCCGGCCCTCAGCCGCGTGTCACATCAGAGGCTGACGCCGCGGGACCGCAGATAGGCGAGCGGGTTGATGTCCGAGCCGTAGCCGGGGCCGGTGCGGATCTCGAAGTGGAGGTGCGGTCCGGTGACGTTCCCCGTCGCGCCGGAACGGCCGATCTGCTGCCCGCCGTTGACGCTCTGTCCGGCCCGCACCGACAGCTGCGAGAGGTGGGCGTACTGGCTGTACTTGCCGTCCGCGTGCCGGATGACCACCTGGTAGCCGTACGCGTCGGCCCAGCCCGCCGAGACCACGTGGCCCGTGCCGACGGCCCTCACCGAGGTGCCGATGCCCACCGGGAAGTCCACGCCGGTGTGATAGCCGCTCGACCAGCTGGAGCCTGCCGCCCGGTAGGCGGTGCTCGGGCTGACCCCGCTGACCGGGGCGGTGAAGCCCGAGGAGGCGGCGGGCCTGGCGGTCCGCTCCCGGCTGGGAAGGGGCTTCTCGGCCTTGGGGCGCGGCGCGGGCTTGGGCTTCGCCTTGTGGTGCGTCTCGGGCTTCGCCTTGGTCCCGCCGCCCGTCAAGGAGAGCTTCTGGCCCGGGTAGATCAGGTCCGGATCGTCGCCGATCGTCGTGCGGTTGCTCTGGTAGAGCGCCTGCCAGCCGCCGCTGACGTCATGGGAGTCGGCGATGCCGGACAGTGAGTCGCCGCTGACGACCACGTAGCGGCCGGACTTGGCCGACGCGCCCGGGAGGCTGGTGGGCGTGGGCTTGTGCGCCGCCGTCTGCTGGACCTTCGCGGGCCGCTGGGTCTTCGCGGGCCGCTGGGCCTCCGCCGGCGCGGCGGACGCCTTGAGGGTCTTCGGCGCGCTCTGCGGCGCCGCGTCGCCCCTTGTCAGACCGGCCTTCCCGGAACACACCGGCCAGGCGCCCGGCCCCTGCGCGTCGAGCACCTTCTCCGCGATCGCGATCTGCTGGTCCTTGGTGGCCAGATCGGCCCGTGCCGCGTAGGCCGAGCCGCCGTACGCCTCCCAGGTGCTCTGGGTGAACTGCAGTCCGCCGTAGAAGCCGTTGCCGGTGTTGATGTCCCAGTTGTGGGTGGACTCGCACTGGGCGACCTTGTCCCAGGTCTCGCCCGAGGCCGCGAACGCGCCCGTGGCCCCGACGAGCGGGAGGGCGATTCCGGCGCCGCCCGCCGTGACGCTCAGCGAGGCACGGGAGATGCGGTTGGGCTTGTAACGGCGGTGGCGTCCCCGTAAGGGCATGGACGGCTCCTTCTCCTGCTGCCGGGTGCGGCGAGCTGCCGGGCGCGCCAAAGATAAGGGGGCCGATTTGGCCACAACAAGAGGGAGTTCGCCCAGTGAGCGGGCCGCAGCGCGCTGTGCTGCGGCCCTCTCGCGGTTATGTGATGTGCATCACATAATCCCGGTGGGTCGTCCGAGCGGGACGGAGGGTGACGGCCGGTCCCGGCGGCCCGGGCGAACGACCCGGCGGCGGGCTCGGAGGAGGTCAACAGCTCGTCTGCGAGCGAACCGCCGCCCGGGGCCGGGGCCCCGGGCGGCGGTGTGCCGCGTCCTTCGGCCGTCAGCCGCGAACGGCCAGCGACACCGCGAAGCGGCCCGCCGCGTCGGTCCACCACCGCCGAGGCTGCAGCCCCGCGGCGGCCAGTTCGGCCCGCACCTTCTCCTCGCGGAACTTGGCGGACACCTCCGTACGGAGCTCCTCCCCGGCCGTGAAGTGGACCGCGAGATCCATCGCGGGAATCTTCGCGGTGAGGTCCTTACGGGCCCTCAGCCGCATCTCCATCCACTCCTCCCGGGCGTTCCACACCGCCAGGTGGTCGAAGTCGCGGGGGTCGAAGTCGGCGCCCAGCTCGCGGTTGAGCACCGCCAGTACGTTCTTGTTGAACTCGGCGGTGATCCCCTGTGCGTCGTCGTAGGCGGCGACCAGGGTGGCCTCGTCCTTGACCAGGTCGGTGCCGAGGAGCAGCGCGTCACCGGGGGCGAGCAGCTCGCTCACCGAGGCGAAGAAGCCGGCCCGCTCCAGCGGCAGCAGATTGCCGATCGTGCCGCCGAGGAAGGCCAGCAGCCGCGGGCCCGGGGTGTCGTCGGGCAGCGCGAGCCCGTTCATGAAGTCGGCGACCAGCGCGTGCACCGTCAGCCGGGGATGTTCGGCCAGCAGCGCCTCCCCGGCCGGCTCCAGCGCGCTCTCGCTCACGTCCACGGGGACGTAGACCCGCAGCTGTGGCAGCGCCCGGATCAGGTGGCGGGTCTTCTCCGAGGAGCCGGAGCCCAGCTCGATGAGGGTGCGCGCCCCGGTGACGTCGGCGATCTCCGCCGCGCGGGCGACGAGGATCTCCCGCTCGGCGCGGGTCGGGTAGTACTCGGGGAGCCGGGTGATCTCCTCGAAGAGCGCGCTTCCCCGCGCGTCGTAGAACCACTTGGGCGGAAGCCGCTTGGGGGTGCTGGTCAGCCCGTCGGCCACGTCGGCGCGCAGCGCGGCCGCGGTGGCATCGGCGGGCAGGGTGCGGGTGACGGTGAAGGGGCTCAACGGGAAGCCTCCTTGAGTGCGGTGAGCAGTACATCGGTGCGGGTGGCGGTGAGCAGGGTGCGGTCGGGGACCTCCGTCCAGCCGGGGTCCCGGTCGTACGGCTCGGAGGCGACCACCACGCCCCGGTCCGGGTCGGCCCGGTACCACAGCGTGTCGCCCCAGGCGGTGGCGGCGATGGTCTCCCCGTCCATGAGCAGCAGATTGAGCCGTGAGCCGGGGGACGCGCCGGCGAGCTGGTCGACCGCCTCGGCCAGCGCCTCGGGCGGTGCGTGGCCCAGCCGCAGCCGGTGCAGCACCAGCGCCCAGACGAACGCCGAGTCGCACCGCGCCTCCAGGGCGAGCAGTTCCGCGGGCGGCAGCGAGGCGGCGAGGTCCGCGACCGCGTGCGGCCAGTCGCGCACCGCCCCGTTGTGGCTGAACAGCCAGCACCCGGAGGCGAACGGCGAGGCACCCGCCTCACCGTCCGCGCTCGCCTCGGTGGCGTCCCGTACGGCGGCCATCAGCGCCCCGGTCCGCACCACGCGGGCCAGGTCGGCGAAGGACAGATCGCCCCAGATGGGCGCGGCACGGCGGTAGCGCGCGGGCACCGGGTCGCCCGGCGCGTACCAGCCGACGCCGAACCCGTCGGCGTTGACCGTGCCGTGCGCCTGCCGCCGGGGCTCCCACGACTGCCGGAACAGGCTGTGCGCGGGCCCCACGACCACGTCGCCGATGGCGGCGCGCGGTCCGAGGTACGCCAGGTGCCGGCACATCAGGACGCGTCCCGGGCGGTGCGGAACCCCGAGAAGATCTGCCGGCGGACCGGCAGGTCCCAGTTGCGGAACGTGCCCCGGCAGGCGACCTCGTCCACCGCGAAGGAGCCGCCGCGCAGCACCTTGTACGCCGGACCGAAGAAGACTTCCGAGTACTCGCGGTAGGGGAAGGTGCGGAACCCCGGGTAGGGCAGGAAGTCGCTGGAGGTCCACTCCCACACATCGCCGATCAGCTGCCGCACCCCCAGCGGGGAGGCGCCCCGCGGATAGCTTCCGGCCGGTGCGGGCCGCAGATGGCGCTGGCCGAGGTTGGCGTGGTCCGGGGTGGGGTCGGCATCGCCCCACGGATAGCGCCGGGACCGGCCGCTGACCGGGTCGTGGCGGGCCGCCTTCTCCCACTCCTCCTCGGTCGGCAGCCGCCGCCCCGCCCAGCGGGCGTAGGCGTCCGCCTCGTACCAGCTCACATGCACCACCGGCTCCCCGGGCGGCACCGGCTCCGTCACCCCGAACCGCCGCCGCAGCCACTGCCCGCCCTCGCGCCGCCAGAACAGCGGGGCGGCGAGCCCGTGTTCCCGGACGTATGCCCAGCCCTCGGCCGTCCACCAGCGCCGCTCGGTGTAGCCGCCGTCCGCGATGAACCGCTCGTAGGCGCCGTTGGTCACCGGTGTGGTGTCGATGTGGAAGGCCGGGACCAGCCGCTGGTGCGCGGGGCGCTCGTTGTCCAGGGCCCAGGGCTCGGCCGAGGTGCCCATCGTGAACGGGCCGCCCGGGACCAGCACCTCCTCGGGCAGCGCCGCGCCGTCCGCCGTATCGGGCGGCGGCGGGGCGGTGAGCGCGGCGGGTCCGCGGCGCAGCTGGTGGGTGATGAGCATCGTCTCGTCGTGCTGCTGCTCGTGCTGCGCGATCATGCCGAAGGCGAAACCGGCGTCGACCAGCGGGGCGCCGCGCAGCTCGATCCGTTCCAGGACGTCCAGCACCCGGCCGCGCACCTCGTGGACGTAGCCGCGCGCCTCGGCGGGCGCCAGCAGCGGCAAGGAGGGCCGTTCGGCCCGCGGATGCTCGAAGGCGTCGTAGATCGAGTCGATCTCCGGGCGCAGGGCGTCATGTCCGCCGACCGCGCGCAGCAGCCACTGTTCCTCCTGGTTGCCTATGTGCGCCAGGTCCCAGACCAGCGGGGACATCAAAGGGGAGTGCTGGGCGGTGAGATCGGGTTCGTCCACGCACGTGGTGAGGGTGTGGGTGCGCTCGCGTGCGGCGCGCAGCGCCTGCTCGGCGCGCCGGCGCAACGCCTCGCGGTCGAGGGTGAGGTCGGAGTCGGGAGCGGTCATGACCGTCCCTCCTTACCGGTGAGAGGAGCGAGCAGATCGTCGGCGGGACACCGGCCGCGGGCCACATAGCGGTCGGTGAAGGCGGCCACGGCGGCGGTGACGGCGGGGGAGGCCCCGATGCGCGGCAGCGCCTCCAGCGCCGTGGCGAAGCAGCTGACGGCGGCGGTGCGCAACTCGGGGTCGGCCAGACCGTGACGGGCCGCCGCCCGCCACAGCGGATTGCCCGGTGCGGGGCGGGGGCCCGCCGTCTCGGCGAGCGGCTTCACCACGCGGTAAACCGTTTCGGCAGCCTGGGGGTCGTCGAAGAGCGCGACCGTGACGGCCAGGGGGACGATCCAGCCGTCCGCACCGCTCTGCGCGTCGATCATGCGCAGCTCCAGATGGCCGCGCGGGCGGACGGGCGGGAAGAGCGTGGAGACGTGGAAGTCGAGGTCCTCCTGGGTGGGCGGCCGGGGCCGCCCGGTGCGGGCCCACTGGCGGAAGGTCACCCCGCTCGGCACGGTCCAGGGCGCCGCCTCGTCCCGGATCGCCATCACGGGCGCGTCCAGTACGTACTGGGCCCAGGCCGCGCGGGGATCCCCGTCGCCGGACGGGGCGTGGGTGCGGCCGGGGTCCATCGCCGTCCACAGCGCCTGCCGGGTGGAGCGGTAGCCCGTGGGGCGGCCCTGGCGCAGGGGCGAGTTGGCGAAGGCGGCGGTCAGCACCGCGCCCAGCAGATGGGCGAGCCGCCAACGCCGCGCCATACCGAGCGGTCCGGGCTCCTCGTGCCCGGCGTCCACGCAGACCTGTACGGAGGCGGTGCTGCACATCATGGAGCGCCCGGCCGGCCCCCGGCGGTCGAAGTAGGTCTCCATGCACTCGTACCGGGGCGTGGTGAGGAACCGTCTCGGCGGGCGCCAGGGGTCATGTCCGTGGCCGGCGAGACCGAGTCCGAGCTCGGTGAGGAGGGTGCGTACGAGAACCAGATCGGCGGCGGCGGACTCCACACACGCGGTGAGGGAGTCGGCCGGCAGGGAGCTGAGCTCCACCTGGCCGCCGGGTTCGAAGGTGACGGCGGACCGCAGCGGCAGTCCGCGCAGCGCGGTGACCGCGGCGTCGAGCCGGGCCGCCTCGACGGGTCGTGCGGGATCGTGCGGGTCGTGCAGGAACCATTCGAGTTCGACTCCGATGCGGCGCGGCGGCCCGGTCTTGAAACAGATGCCGTGCAGCCTGGCCTCCATCTCGGCCTCGCTGATCGCCTTGTCGTCGGGCACAGTCGTCATCTCCCGTCCCGTTCCGGCATCGACTCGCCGTGAAACGAGCCGATATGTCGCCCTCCACTCTTTACCTGCCGACGCGCCGGGCTCAAGGGTGCCTCCAGAGTTGCACAAGAGTTCATCCCCCGCCGGGCGGGCGGGACAGGACGGCTGACGGCGGTGGCGGTTCCGCTCGTCGTACCGACTGGTTAGTATGTGCGACCCGGCGCGGTACCGCGTCCTCACCGACCCGTTTGTGGAGGCCACCGGATGCAGGCATGGCGAGTGCACGACAACGGCGAGCCGCGCGAGGTCATGCGCCTCGACGAGGTGCCGGAACCGGAGGCGGGACCGGGGCAGCTGCTGGTGCGGGTCCGGGCCACCAACGTCAACTTCCCCGACGCCCTGCTGTGCCGCGGCCACTACCAGGTGCGGCCGCCCCTGCCGTTCACCCCCGGTGTGGAGCTGTGCGGCGAGGTCGTCGCCGTCGGGGAGGGCGCCGACGGCGAGGTGGGCGCCCGCGTCCTCGCCACCCCCACCCTCCCCGCTGGCGGCTTCGCCGAGCTGGTGCCCGTGGCGGCGTCGGCCGCGCTGCCCGCGCCCGACGCCCTGGACGACGCCGAGGCCGCCGCGCTGCACATCGGCTACCAGACCGGCTGGTTCGGCCTGCACCGCAGGGCCCGGCTCCAGCCCGGCGAGACGCTCCTGGTGCACGCCGCCGCGGGCGGCGTGGGCAGCGCCGCCGTCCAGCTCGGCAAGGCGGCCGGGGCGAAGGTGATCGGGGTCGTCGGCGGCGGTGACAAGGCCCGGATCGCCCGCGAACTGGGCTGCGACCTCGTCCTCGACCGGCGCGCCGACGACATCGTGGCCGCCGTCAAGGAGGCTACCGCGGGCCGCGGCGCGGACGTCGTCTACGACCCGGTCGGCGGCGACGCCTTCGCCCGGTCCGTCAAATGCGTCGCCTTCGAGGGCCGCATCGTGGTCGTCGGCTTCGCCAGCGGCGTCGTCCCCCGGGCCGCTCTCAACCACGCCCTGGTCAAGAACTACGCCGTCCTCGGCCTCCACTGGGGCCTGTACAACACCCACGACCCGGCCGCGGTCCGCGCCTGCCACGAGGAACTGACCAAGCTCGCCGCACAGGGCACCGTCACACCGCTGATCAGCGAGCGGGTACCGCTGGCGGGCGCGGCCGACGCCGTCCAGCGCGTCGCCGACGGCACCACCACCGGCCGTGTGGTGGTCGTCCCCGGCCAGGCCGCCGGAGGACCCCGATGAACGCCACCGGGAACCGCGCCGCCGTGGACGCCGATGAACTGCGCCGCCGCGTGCGCGCACTCCTCGACGCCCATCCGCCCGCCACCACCGACCGCCTGGACTTCCTGCGCGCCCGCTTCGACGCCGGACTCGCCTGGGTGCACTACCCGGCCGGGCTCGGCGGCCTGGACGCCCCGCGCTCGCTGCAGGCCGTCGTCGACGCCGAACTGGAGGCCGCGGGCGCCCCCGACAACGATCCCCGCCGCATCGGCATCGGCCTGGGCATGGCCGCCCCCACCATCCTCGGCTTCGGCACCGACGAGCAGCGGCAGCGGCTGCTGCGCCCGCTGTGGACCGGCGAGGAGGTGTGGTGCCAGCTGTTCAGCGAGCCCGGTGCCGGATCCGACCTCGCGGCCCTGGCCACCCGGGCCGTGCGCGACGGCGACGACTGGGTGGTCGACGGACAGAAGGTGTGGACCTCCAGCGCCCATCTCGCCCGCTGGGCCATCCTCATCGCCCGCACCGACCCCGACCAGCCCAAACACCGTGGCATCAGCTACTTCGTCTGCGATATGACCGACCCCGGGGTCGAGGTCCGTCCGCTGCGCCAGATCACCGGCGAGGCGGAGTTCAACGAGGTCTTCCTCACCGGGGTGCGAATCCCCGACAGCCGGCGGCTCGGCGGGATCGGCGAGGGCTGGCGCGTCGCCCAGACCACCCTGATGAACGAACGGGTCGCCATCGGCGGCGGCCGCGTCCCCCGCGAAGGCGGCATGATCGGGCTGGTCGCCGACGCCTGGCGCCGGCGGCCCGAACTGCGCACCCACGACCTCCACCAGCGGCTGCTGCGGCTGTGGGTGGAGTCCGAGGCGGCCCGGCTCGCGGGCGAGCGGCTGCGCCAGCAGCTCGCGGACGGCCGGCCCGGCCCTGAGGGCTCCGCCATGAAGCTCGCCTTCGCCCGGCTCAACCAGCAGATCAGCGCGCTGGAGGTGGAACTGCTGGGGGAGGAGGGGCTGCTCTACGACGACTGGACGATGCGCCGCCCCGAACTGGTGGACTTCACCGGACGCGAGGCCGGCTACCGCTATCTGCGCGCCAAGGGCAACTCCATCGAGGGCGGCACCTCGGAGGTGCTGCTCAACATCATCGCCGAACGCGTCCTGGGCCTGCCGCCCGAGCCGCGCACCGACAAGGACCTCCCGTGGAAGGACCTGCCCCGATGAGCACCCCGGACCTGCTCTACACCGAGGCGGAGGAGGATCTGCGCGCGGCCGTACGGTCGCTGCTCACCGACCACTGCCCGCCCGCCGCGGTGCTCTCCCGGGCCGAGAGCGGCCGGGCGTACGACGGGGCGCTGTGGCGTGCGCTGGGGGCCGATATGGGCGCCGCCGGGCTGCTGGTGCCCGACAAGCTCGGCGGCCAGGGTGCCACGGCGCGCGAGGCGGCGGTCGTCATGGAGGAACTCGGCCGCGCCGTCGCCCCCGTGCCCTACCTGACCAGCGCGGTCCTCGCCGTCGGTGCCCTGCTCGGCTGCGACACCGGCCAGGACGCCGTGGCCCGGCTGCTCGGCGCGCTCGCCGAGGGCCGCACGGTCGGCGCGCTCGCGGTGCCGCTGTCCACCGCACCCGGCGCCCCCGGGGCACCCGGCGCCCCCGGGGCACCCGGCGCCCCCGGGGCACCCGGCGTCCCCGGGGCACCCGGCGCGACCGTACGGGCCGACGGCGACGGAGCGCTCAGCGGCCAGGTCTCCGGTGTCGCGGGCGCGGCGGGCGCCGATGTGCTGCTCGTCCCGGCCGCCGGCGCGGACGGATACGGGCTGTACGCCGTGGAGACCGCGGAGACCAGCGTCTCCGTCGAACCCCTCACCTCGCTCGACCTCACCAGGCCGCTCGCCGCGGTGACCCTCACCGGCGCCCCGGCGCGCCGGCTGGCCGGGGACGACCGGGCCGGGGCCGCCATCGGGCGGGCGCTGCTGACCGGCGCCGGACTGCTCGCCTCCGAGCAGCTGGGGGTGGCCGAATGGTGTCTGACCGAGACCGTGCGGCACACCAAGGAGCGCCATCAGTTCGGGCGCCCCGTCGGTTCCTTCCAGGCACTCAAGCACCGGATGGCGACGCTGTGGCTGGAGCTGGTCCAGGCGCGGGCCACCGCCCGGTACGCGGCCGACGCACTGGCCACGGACAGCCCGGACACGCCGGTCGCGGTGGCCGTGGCCCAGGCGCACTGCGCCCAGGTGGCGGTGCACGCCGCCGAGGAGTGCGTCCAGCTGCACGGCGGTATCGGCATGACCTGGGAACACCCGGCGCATCTGTACCTCAAGCGGGCCAAGAGCGATGAGATCGCGCTGGGCACCCCCGGCCGCCACCGGCAGACGCTCGCCGGACTGGTGGACCTGGCGGCCCCCACCGGCTGACCGGCCGGATCCGGCGAACCCGCCCCCGCTCCGCGATCGCGCCACCGGAGTGCCAGAGTGTCGAATGTCCGTACGGCACGCCGGGCGGAGCCGGGGCGGGGACGCATGACGAGTGGTGCCGACTCCACCGTGGTGGGGGCGGATCGGGCGGGCGCGGCGGTGGCGGCCACCCGAGCACGGCGGTCGCCTGCCGCGGCCCGGTGAGGGACCGGACCACGCCCTCTCACCGCGCAGCGGCGATCGCCGGGGAGCAGTCGCACAGCAGAACGGCACCCGTATGGAGCACCAGGTCACGGCGGTTCACGGGCGATTCTGGGCCACACTGACGGCCGGATCCCGATGCTCCGTAGCGGCCGAGGAGGCTCCCCATGGCCATTTCCATCTCCGTGGTCCTGCTGCTTCTGATCCTGACGGTGGTCTTTCTCCGCAGCGGCGGACTGCGCATCTCACATGCGCTGGTGTGTGTGACGCTCGGCTTCTACCTGGCGAGCAGCAGTGTGGCGCCCACGATCTCCGAGGGGCTCGCCGCCACCGCGGACGTGGTCAGCAGTGTCCGTCCCTGACCCACGCCCGCGGCGGGCGGCCCCTGAGGGGCTGTCCGGAGTTGTGATCTGGGCTCGCGGAGCGTGGCACGCACGCTCGCGGCGTTGCCGAAATGCCCTAGTAGCTCCGCTACGAGGGCCTTCCGGCGCCTTGCGAGCGTACGCACCACGCCCCGCTCCCTGATCCAGACCGCAACTCCGGACAGCCCCTCCAGGCCGGGCTCAGCGGCCGATCTCGACGTCCTCCAGCACACCGAGCGCGTCGGGCACCAGGATCGCCGCCGAGTAGTAGGCGGAGACCAGATAGGACGCCACGGCCTGCTCGCTGATGCCCATGAACCGGACGTTCAGACTGGGCTCGTACTCATCCGGGATGCCAGTCTGGTGCAGACCGATGACCCCCTGGCTCTCCTCCCCGGTGCGCATCGCCAGGATGGAACTGGTGCCGGACTCACTGATCGGGATCTTGTTGCAGGGCAGCAGCGGAACCCCGCGCCACGCCCGCACCGCCACCCCGGCCACCTCGACGCCCTGCGGATACAGACCACGGCTGCTGCACTCGCGCCCGAAGGCCGCGATGGTGCGCGGATGTGCCAGCAGATACTGGGTCTTGCGGCGCCGGGCCAGCAGTTCGTCGAGGTCGTCGGGGGTGGGCGGGCCGCTGCGGGTGTGGATGCGCTGGGAGAGGTCGGCGTTGTGCAGCAGGCCGAATTCGGGG
>NZ_BBOX01000280.1 GCF_001553455.1 Streptomyces hygroscopicus subsp. hygroscopicus | reverse complement strand
TCCACGAACGTGCCCGGCAGGACCGGCTCCCCCCAGTGGCCGGAGGCGATGGCGATATCGGCCTCACCGCGCCGGTTCTGAGCGGGTGTGGGCCGGTCGGCGAGGTCCCGGAGGTGGTCGCGCAGCGCCTCGGAGCGGTCGGCGGCCTCCTCGACGGCGCGGCGCGGCAGGGTGAGCACCGTGGTCCGGGTGACGGCCCGTACGGTGAACTCCCAGGTGCGCTCCGGGCCGGTCAGGGCCGCGTCCCCGAAGTACTCCCCGTCGGCCAGCACCGCCAGCGTGCTGCCCTCGTCATAGGCGCCGGGAGCGGTCTGCCGGACCTTGCCGTGGGCGATCAGGAACACCTGGTCGGCCGGGCGGCCCGCCTCCACCAGCACATCCCCGGGCGCGTACTCGCGCTGGACACAGCCGTCGGCCAGCGACTCCAGCACGGCGGTGTCCCCGAAGCCGCGCAGCGTCGGCAGCTCGCCCAGCTCCGGCGGGATGACCCGCACCTGCGATCCGGTGGTGATGAACTCCACCCGCCCGTCCCCGACCGTGTACGTCAGCCGGCGGTTCACCCGGTACGTACCGGCCGACACCTGGACCCAGGGGAGGACCCGCAGCAGCCACCGGGAGGAGATGGCCTGCATCTGCGGAACGGACTTGGTGGTGGTCGCCAGATTCCGCGCGGCGGCCGTGCCCAGACTCAGCGGCTGCTCACCGGACTCCACGGAGGTGGTCATATGTGCTCATCACTCATTTCGGTAGATCTTCGGGAAGGTATGCGAAGGCCACGGGCCCGGTCGGGCGGACGTCAGAGCCCGATTTCCACGTTCTCCAGAATTCCGAGCGCGTCCGGGACGAGTACGGCCGCGGAGTAATAGGCGCTGACGAGATACGAGATGATGGCCTGCTCGCTGATTCCCATGAATCGCACCGAGAGGCTCGGCTGATATTCGTCGGGAATACCGGTGCGGTGCAGCCCGATGACTCCCTGGTTCTCTTCGCCGGTGCGCAGGACGAGAAGGGACGTCACCCCGCTGCGGGTCACCGGAATCTTGTTGCAGGGCAGGATGGGCACACCCCGCCAGGCCGGCAGCGCATGCCCGTTGACCTCCGCGGGCTGCGGGGAGATGCCCCGGCTGTTGAACTCGCGGCCGATCGCCGCGATGGCACGCGGATGCGCCAGGATCAGCCCCGGCTCCTTCCAGACGGTGGCCAGCAGCGCGTCGAGGTCGTCGGGGGTGGGCGGGCCGCTGCGGGTGTGGATGCGCTGGGAGAGGTCGGCGTTGTGCAGCAGGCCGATCTCGGCG
>NZ_BBOX01000279.1 GCF_001553455.1 Streptomyces hygroscopicus subsp. hygroscopicus | reverse complement strand
TCCGCGAAGGTGCCGGGCAGGACCGGCTCGCCCGAATGCCCCGAGGCCAGGGCGATGTCCGCCTCCCCGTGCTCGTTCCGCTCGGCCTGCGGGGCCGAGCGCACCGCCTCCACATGCGCCCGCAGCCCCGGGGAACGGTCCAGCTGCTCCTCGAACTCCTGCCGGGGCAGGGCCAGCACCGTGCACGACGTCACGGCCTTCACCGTGATGCCCCAGGTGCCCGCCTCGGCGGCGGTCAGCTCCGGCTCCCCGAGGTGGTCGCCGCCGGCGGCCGAGCCGACCACCGCGGGGTGGTCGAAGGCGCCCTCGGCCAGCTTGTCGACCTTGCCGTGGGCGATGAGGAGGAGCTCGTCGGCCGGGCGCCCGGCCTCCACCAGCACATCGCCGGGCGCGAACTCCCGCTGGGTGAAGCGGTCCGCCAGGGCCTCGAGCACCGCGGTGTCCTCGAATCCGCGCAGCAGCGGCAGCTCGCGCAGCTCGACCGGGATGACCCGCACCGCGGATCCGGTGCTGATGAACTCCACCCGGCCGTCGCCGAGGGTGTGCGACGCCCGGCGGTTCACCCGGTAGGAACCGCCCGGAACCTGCACCCACGGCAGCATGCGCAGCAGCCACCGGGAGGTGACGCCCTGCATCTGCGGAACGGATTTGGTCGTCGTCGCCAGATTCCGCGCGGCCGCCGTGCCGAGACTCAAGGGCGGCTGTGAAATCTCGGTACCGGAACCCGGTGCAACGGACGTCGTCATCGTGAATGCCCACCCATCCCTGTACGGACCCTGAAGAGAAATGCCGCTCGAGCAACTGCCAAGCTATCAGCGGATTTTGGGCGGTGCATTCACTCAAAAGAGTGCTCGGGAAAGGGTTATGGCGGCCGCGGTGGAGGGGTAAAAACTCCGATTGCGTCGGAGGCCGGACGGCCGCCCGGGCCCCGCCGTTCACCCGGCGCCCGCGTCCGTCCCGCGTCCGCCCCACGTCCGCCTCCGCCTCCGCCCCCGCCGCCGTCTCCGGGCCGGGTGCCGCGCGCCGCCGTCCCCGCATCCCGCACTTCGGGCCCCCGGGCCCCCGGCCTCTCGGCCCCCGGGCTCTGGCACTCCGCGTGCTCCGGCCCCCGGGAACGGCGAGGAAATGGCCGGGGACCACCCGTGGAACTCTTCGCACACCACTGCCCTTTGGGCGCGCGGCCCCCCGATACTCACTGCGTCCGTCGCGCATCCGGCGCCACGCCGGGACGAGAGCCGGGAGGCCCCATGGTCCGCCGTACACGCCGTGCCTTTGTCGTCACCCTCGGAGCCGCTCTGGCGGGCGGCGCGGCCGCGCCCGCGTTCGCGGGCACCCGCCTTCCGAAGGCCGAACGGCCGCTGGCCAGAGCCCACGCCCACAACGACTACGAGCACCCGCGTCCGCTCACCGACGCGCTCTCCCACGGCTTCGGCAGCGTCGAGGCCGACATCTGGCTGGCCGACGGCGAGTTGCTGGTCGCCCACGACGCCACCGAGCTGGACCCCACCCGCACCCTGGAGTCGCTCTACCTCGACCCGCTGGCCCGGCGGGTGAAGGCGGGCGGCGGCCGGGTCTACCCCGGCTACGGCCTGTCGCTGCAACTGCTGATCGACCTCAAGACCCCCGGCGAGCCCACCTATCTGGCACTGGCCAAGCGGCTGCGCCGCTACGGGCCCCTGTTCAGCGCCGCCTACGGCGGGGTCGGCGGCCGGGTGCGCCGCGGCCCGGTGACCGCCGTCATCTCCGGCGACCGCGGCGCACGGGCCCCCATGGAGGCCGAGAAGGTGCGCCACGCCTTCTACGACGGACGTCTGGAGGACCTCGGCTCGGGCGTGCCCGCCTCCTTCATCCCGCTCATCAGCGCCGACTGGACCAAGTCCTTCACCTGGACGGGAGCCGGTCCGATACCGGCGGTGGAACGCGCGACGCTGCGCCGCCTCGTCGCCTCCGCGCACGCCGCCCGGCAAGCCGTGCGTTTCTGGGCCACCCCGGACGTGGCCGGGCCGGAGCGCGACGCCCTGTGGCGTGAGCTGCTGGCCGCCGATGTGGACTACCTCAACACCGATGACCTGGCGGGGCTGGAGGCGTTCCTGCGCGGCGCCCACTGACGCGCCGTACGGCTCCCGGCGGCCACCGGCGGAACAGGCGGTGACGCGACGGGTTCCCGGGCGGACCGGCGGATCCGCGGAAGATGCCGTGGCGGCGATGTCACCGCACGTTCGGCTCCCGGCGTCCGCGCATGTCACCGACCTGGCTGGTGAAAACCAACCTGGCTGGTGAAAAGGGGTGCCCCTGATCGAGGAGCACCCCTTCCGCAGGACAACCTGTCTCATCTTCAGCAGGCTGTGTCACCTCGTCGAACGGCGCGCGTGGCCCAGGTTGCGACCGACCCGACGCGGGAACGCGCGGGTGTCGCACCTGACGTGGTCCGTGACGAGGACTCCGCTCCGCCGCGGCGGCGTACGAGGCCCGGTGGCCGCATCCTCAGGCGTTGTCGGCGATCGGCACGAGGTTGCTCGGGGTCCCCCCACCCCGGCGAAAGCCCCCGTTCTTGCCCGGGCCGAGGTCCACGGCGCCGTAGACGGCCTTGTGCAGGGCGTCCTCGGCGAGTCCCAGCTCCGCGAGGAGTTCACCGCGCGACCCGTGGTCGAGGAACCGCTGGGGAATCCCGATGACGTCGACCGGAACGGAGACGCGGGCATCGCGCAGTGCCTGCGTCACGGCTGTCCCCACACCCCCCATGCGTCCACTGTCCTCCACGGTGACGACATGACGATATCCACGGGCCAGCCGGATGAGCCCCTCGGGAACCGGCTTGACCCACCGCGGGTCGATGACCGTGGCGCCGACACCGTCGTCGGCGAGCCGGTGCGCTACTCGTACGCACGGGCCTGCCATGGCGCCCACACCGACGATCAGTACGGTGCGCCGCTCGGATTCGTACAGCACGTCGACGCCGTGCCTGCGTTCGAGGGCGGGCACGGCGGGCTCGACCGGGCCTTTGGGGAAGCGCAGGGCGGTCGGCGCGTCCGTGACGTCGACGGCCTCGCGGAGTTCCTCACGAAGGGTGTCGGCGTCCCGGGGAACGGCCACGCGCAGGTGGGGAACCATGTTGAGGAGGGACAGGTCCCACATGCCGTTGTGGCTGGCACCGTCACTGCCCGTGATGCCGGCGCGGTCCAGTACGAACGTCACGCCGCACCGGTGCAGGGCGACGTCCATGAGGAGCTGGTCGAAGGCCCGGTTCAGAAAGGTGGAGTACACGGCGACGACGGGATGCAGACCGGCCATCGCCATGCCGGCCGCCGAGGTGACCGCGTGCTGTTCCGCGATGCCGACGTCGAAGAACCGGTCCGGGTGGCGTTTGCCGAACTCGCCCAGGCCGACCGGACCCTGCATGGCCGCCGTGATGGCGGTGACGTGCGGGTTCTCCGCACCGATCTCGGCGATTTCCGCGGAGAAGACGGACGTCCAGCTCTGGGAACCGTCCGACGACGCTTCCCCGGTGCGGGAGTCGATCTTCCCCACGGCGTGGAACCGTTCGGCTTCGTCCCGCTCGGCAGGGCTGTATCCGCGTCCCTTCTCCGTGATGCAGTGCACGATGACGGGACTTCCGAACCCCTTGGCGAGGCGCAGGGAGTTCTCCAACTCGGTGACGTCGTGTCCGTCCACCGGCCCGACGTACTTGATACCCAGGTCTTCGAAGAGCGCCTGCGGTGCCACGATGTCCTTGAGCCCCTGCTTGACGCCGTGCAGGGCCCCGTAGACCGGATTGCCGACGACGGGCGTACGGTCGAGGATCTCCTTGCCGGCTGCCAGGAACCGCTCGTACGCCGGCAGGGTCCGCAGCGCCGAGAGGTGCCGCGCCAGCCCTCCGACCGTGGGCGAGTAGGAACGGCCGTTGTCGTTGACGACGATCACCAGGGGCCTGGAGTTGCCCGCCGACGCGATGTTGTTCAGAGCTTCCCATGCCATGCCGCCTGTCAGGGCACCGTCACCGATGACTGCCACCGTGCACCGATCGACCTCGCCGCGCAGCGCGTACGCCTTGGACAACCCGTCGGCGTAGGCGAGCGCCGTGGAGGCATGAGAGTTCTCGACCAGGTCGTGTGCGGACTCCGCTCGTGACGGATAGCCCGAGAGGCCGCCCTTCGTGCGGAGCGTGGCGAACATGCCCCGGCGCCCTGTGACGATCTTGTGGACATAGGACTGGTGCCCGGTGTCCCAGACGATGGAATCCTTGGGAGAATCGAAGACCCGGTGCAGCGCCAGTGTCAGTTCCACTACGCCGAGATTGGGACCCAGGTGACCACCGGTCTGTGAGACCTGCTCGATGAGAAAGGTGCGTATTTCCGAGGCAAGGCGTTCCAACTCCCCTTCGGACAGGGTGTGCAGGTCTTCCGGGGAGCTGATCTCGTTGAGCAGTTGCACCATGGGATTCCCTTTCTGCACCGTTTCCCGGGAGTTCACAGGTTGATGAGGGCGTGCTTCAGCCCCGCGACGACTTCGGGAGATCCCGCGAGGAAGGCGTCGATCTGCCCGGCCCGAACGGTTTCGCACTGGCCCCCGGCGGCCTTCACCAGAGCGATACCGGCTGCGATGTCCCAGATGCTGAGATTGATGCCGACGTAGCCGTCGAGCGAGCCGTCGGCCACCGAGAAGAGGTCGCAGGCGGCGGACCCCACCCAGCGCCAGTCCTGGACCTGGGCGACCAGGGCCGGCACGATCTGCCGCAGGGTGAACGCCCGTGCGGTGGCGTCGTGGCAGAGGCCGACCGCGACCAGGGCCTCGTTCACCCGGACCAAGGAGACCGACATCTGGTGTCCGGCGCTGGAGAAGACCCGGTCTCCTTCCGCCGCGGCCCAGTCGCCGTGAGCAGGCCGGACCACGGCACCCGCGAAGATCCCGTCGCGTGACTCGAGCCCGACCGAGACGGCGAAGTCGCGTCGCCCGTGCACGAAGTTCGTGGTCCCGTCGATCGGGTCGATCACCCACCGCAACCCAGAGGTCCCCTCCCGCGATCCGGTCTCCTCGGCGAGGATTCCGTCGCTCGGGCTTCGGTCCGAGAGGTGGCGGATGATCGCGCGCTCCGCTTCCTTGTCGGCGCGCGTCACGAGGTCGTAGCGGGCTCCCTTGCTGGTCACCGACGGGAGGAATTCCGCCGCGTGTTCATCAATGGCCTTGGCGCCTTCCTCGGCCGCCTCCAGTGCCAGGGCCGCATACGGTAAGTCCACGCTCCCCCGCGCAGAAGTGACCAGAGTTTTGTTTTCTCGCATCAATACCCCCGGAATCGGCGTGTGACCGAATGATTCCTTTCAGCGGCCATCCTTGCTCGCGGAATGATCGCGCACGGCTACTCGGGGTTACGTCACTGTAAACAGCCGTGATTGTCTCGATCTGTTTTCCCGGCTCGCGAGCACTTCCGGTGTGACGATTGAGCTTGCCAGGGGATGGTGGACGTTGCCTCGGGTCGCGCGCCGACGGGTTCACGTCCGATGCGTGGGATTTTGCCTCATATGATCCGGTGTCGATCGGCCATCGAGTTTGCTGGTGTCACCGTGGTGATTTCACGTCCGGATGCCGATGGGGTTGCACGCCTTTGCCTATCGCCATGGCAGGCGGTGCTGTCGCCAGGCCGGGGGCTCCGCGCGGGTCGAGGCCGCAGCCGGCCCGGGCCAGGCGCGGCCGTGAAAAACCGTTCGCGGGTCCGCCGGGCCCGCCGCCATCCTGGGCCGCATGATGATCAGGACCGCCACCGCCGAGGACTGGCCCGCCGTCTGGGCCTTCCTGCGCCGCATCGTCGCCGCGGGCGAGACCTACACCTACCCCCGCGACATCACCGAGGACCTGGCCCGCGACATCTGGATGCCGAAGCCCCCGAGCCGTACCGTCGTCGCCACCGATCCCGACGGCACGGTCCTCGGCTCGGCCAAGATGAACCCGAACCAGATGGGGCCCGGCGCACATGTCGCGGGGGCCAGTTTCATGGTGGCCCCCGAGCACGGCGGGCGCGGTGTGGGGCGGGCGCTGGGCGAGCACGTCCTGGAGTGGGCGCGCGCCGAGGGCTACCGGGCGATGCAGTTCAACGCCGTGGTGGAGAGCAACACCCGGGCGGTGGCGCTGTGGCGCTCACTCGGCTTCGAGGTCATCGGCACCGTCCCCGAGGCGTTCGACCACCCCACGAAGGGCCGGGTGGGGCTGCACATCATGCATCGCTTCCTCTGATCCCGGCCGGCGCACCTTCCCTGGCGGGGTCCCTGAACCCCGCCGGATCGTCGAGGACCGCCTGCACCACCGAACTGGCCGCGCCCAGCAGCGGACCGTCCGGGCCGAGCCGGGAGACGGTCACCGCCCCGCTGCCCGGACGGGCCGGGTCGGTGAGCCGCCGGCCCAGCTCCCGCTCCAGGGCGGGCAGCAGCCAGGGCGCCAGCGGCGTCAGCGCGCCGCCGAGCACCACCTTCTCCGGGTCCAGGAGGTTCACCGCGCCCGCGAGGGCGATGCCGAGCGCCGAGCCCGCGCCGCGCAGCGCCCGCCGCACCCGCCGATCGCCGCCCGCCGCCCGCACGGCCAGCAGGGCGATGCGGCCGCCGGGGCCGGGGTGCTGGGCCGTGGCCTGCTCGGGGGACAGGCCGCTCGCCCGCAGCACCGCCTCCTCGCCCGCGTACTGCTCCAGACAGCCGCGTCCGCCGCAGGCGCACGCGGGCCCCTCGGGGCGTACCGGCACATGGCCCAGCTCACCCGCGAAACCGTGGGTGCCGCGCAGCAGCCGTCCGTCGAGCACGACCGCGGCGCCGATGCCGATCTCGGCCGAGACGTGGACGAAGTCCCGGGGCGCCGGGTCGTGGCCGCCCCGCCACAGCTCGGCGAGCGCGCCCAGATTCGCCTCGTTGTCGACGGTCACCGGCAGACCGGGCAGCGCCGCGCGCAGCCCGGGGCCGATGTCCACCCCCTCCCATCCCAGATTGGGGGCGCGCACGACCAGGGACGCGTCCCGCGCCACCAGACCGGGCACCGCCACCGCGAGCCCCACCGGCCGCAGCCCGTCCCGCTCGGCCTCCGCCGCGACCTCGCCGACCAGGGCGGAGAGCTGGGCGAGCACCGGGGCCGGTGAACGGTCGCGGTTGGCCGACGCGACCTCCGCACGGGCCCGCACCCGCCCGGTCAAGTCCACCGCGCACACCGCGAGGTGGTCCACCCCGATCTCCGCGCCGAGCCCGGCCGGACCGCGCTCATTGAGCTGCAGGGCGCTGCCGGGACGGCCGACCGTGCCGGGTCGGGAGGGGCCCAGCTCGACCAGCAGACCGTCCCGGATCAGCTCGTCGACGAGCGTGGAGACGGCGGCCCGGGTCAGCCCCACCCGGGCCGCCACCGACGCGCGGGACAGCGGGCCGTGGGCGGCCACGGCGTGCAGCACGAGGGAGAGGTTGCGCCGGCGCATCGCCTGCTGGGTGTTGGGCAGTGGCGCTGCCACCTGAATCCGTCTCCTCTCGGCCGATCCGCTCATTGTGCCGGGCGGGTACGACACCGGGGCCGCCCGTCCGCCGCCGCGCGGCGCTCACGCGTGGCGCAGCAGCCCGTCCGCGTCGGACAGCACCCGGGAGAGCCGCTCCAGCGCCGCCTCGTCGCGGGGCACCGGATCGTAGGACGGCCCCTCGGCGGTGGACCAGCGCCGGGCCACCGCCGCCGGGTCCTCGCCCAGCACCAGCCCCGCGGCCTGGGCGGCGGCCCCGAGGGCGACCAGTTCCTCGGCCCGGGGCACCCGTACCGGGCGTCCGCTCAGCCGCAGGACCGTCTCCCGCCACGCCGTGCCCTTGGCGCCGCCGCCGATGAGCAGCAGCGGGGCGTCGGGCGACGCGTCCTCGTCCAGCACCTGGTCCAGCGCGGTGAGCAGGGCGAAGACGGCGCCGTCGTAGGCGGCCTGGAGCACCTGGCCCGGTGTGGTGTCGTGGCGCAGACCGTGCAGCAGCCCGGAGGCGTGCGGCAGGTTGGGGGTGCGCTCACCGTCGAGGAACGGCAGCAGCACGGCCGAGCCGCCCGGCTCCACCGCCTCCCGGTCGCGGCCCAGCAGCGCCGCGATCCGGTCGACCGCGAGCGTGCAGTTGAGCGTGCAGGCCAGCGGCAGCCACGCGTCACGCGTGTCGGCGAAGCCGGCGACCACCCCGGTGGGGTCGGCGGGCCGGTGCACCGAGACCGCGTAGACGGTGCCGGAGGTGCCCAGGCTCAGCACCGGCTGTCCCGGGCGCAGGCCGAGCCCCAGGGCGGCCGCCATGTTGTCGCCCGTGCCGGTGGCCACCAGGGCGCCGGTGGGCAGCGGCAGATCGGGCAGCTCCCGCACGGTCCCGGCGGCCTCGCCGTGGCGCAGCACGCGCGGCAGCAGCTCGGGGGAGAGCCCGACCAGGTCCAGGATCTCCTCGTCGTAGGACTCGGTGCCCGAGGCCCACCAGCCGGTGCCCGAGGCTTCGCCGCGGTCGGTGGTGCCGTAGCCGGTGAGTCGCTCGGTGAGGTAGTCGTGAGGGAGCCGGACGGCCGCGGTGGCGCGGGCCGCCTCCGGCTCGTTCTCCATGAGCCAGGCCCACTTGGTGACGGTGAACGACGTCGGGGGCACGCTGCCGGTCCGCTCCGCCCAGGTCTTGGGGCCGCCCAGCTCCTCGATGAGCCGGTCGCGCTGCGGCGCGGAGCGCACATCGTTCCACAGCAGGGCGGGCCGCACCGAGCGCCCCGAGGCGTCCAGCGCCACCAGACCGTGCTGCTGACCGCCCACGGAGACCGCGGCCGCCTCCCGGGCCGGGGTCCCGCACTGGCGCAGTGCCTCGGTCAGCGCCTCCCACCACTGCTCGGGGACGGACTCCTTACCGGTGCCGTCGTCGCCGACGACGACGGTGTGCGGGGCCTGCCCCCGGGCGACGACCTCACCGGTCGCGGAGTCGACGACGAGCGCCTTGGTCGACTGCGTGGAACTGTCCACGCCGACGACGAGCGGTCCTTGTGGCACGGGCACGGCTGCTGCTGCCATCGCGCGCTCTCCTTGTGTCCTTGGGTGGTGCGGTGTGCGGGTGTGCGGGTTGAACGGGGCTTCCCCGGAATGCTCGCGCATACTAATTTGTAAAGCGCCATGACGAAATAGGCGAGGGAGCCGTGATGAGCTACAACCCCACCCCCGAGGACAGGTTCACCTTCGGACTGTGGACGGTCGGCTGGCAGGGCCGGGACCCGTTCGGGGACGCCACCCGCCCGGCGCTCGACCCCGTGGAGTCCGTGACCAGGCTCGCCGAACTCGGCGCGTACGGCGTGACCTTCCACGACGACGACCTCATCCCCTTCGGGGCCTCGGAGGCCGAGCGCGCATCGCACATCAAGCGCTTCCGGCAGGCCCTGGACGCGACCGGGATGACCGTGCCCATGGCCACCACCAACCTCTTCACCCACCCCGTCTTCAAGGACGGCGCCTTCACCGCCAACGACCGCGAGGTGCGCCGCTACGCGCTGCGCAAAACCATGCGCAACATCGACCTCGCCGCCGAGCTGGGCGCGAAGACCTATGTGGCCTGGGGCGGCCGTGAGGGCGCGGAGTCCGGCGGCGCCAAGGACGTGCGGGCCGCGCTGGACCGGATGAAGGAGGCGTTCGACCTGCTCGGCGCCTACGTCACCGAGCAGGGCTACGATCTGCGCTTCGCCGTGGAGCCCAAGCCCAACGAGCCGCGCGGCGACATCCTCCTGCCGACCGTCGGCCACGCCCTGGCCTTCATCGAGCGGCTGGAGCGGCCCGAGCTGTTCGGCGTCAACCCCGAAGTCGGCCACGAGCAGATGGCCGGGCTGAACTTCCCGCACGGCATCGCCCAGGCGCTGTGGGCGGGCAAGCTCTTCCACATCGACCTCAACGGCCAGAACGGCATCAAGTACGACCAGGACCTGCGGTTCGGCGCGGGCGATCTGCGGGCCGCCTTCTGGCTGGTCGACCTGCTGGAGACGGGCGGCTACGAGGGGCCGCGCCACTTCGACTTCAAGCCCCCGCGCACCGAGGACATCTCGGGTGTCTGGGCCTCGGCGGCGGGCTGCATGCGCAACTACCTCATCCTCAAGGAGCGGGCGGCGGCCTTCCGCGCCGACCCGGAGGTCCAGGAGGCGCTGCGCGCCTCGCGCCTGGACCAGCTGGGCGAGCCGACCCTGAACGAGGGCGAGACACCGGCGGCGCTGCTCGCGGACCGCACCGCCTTCGAGGACTTCGACCTCCAGGCTGCCGCCGAGCGCGGTATGGCCTTCGAGCGCCTGGACCAGCTGGCCATGGACCATCTGCTCGCCGCACGCGGCTGACCGCGTCCGGCCGCCGGTCCCGCCCCCGGGGACCGGCCGCCGGTCCCGCCCCCCGGGGACCGGCGGCCGGGGTCCATCGGCTCAGGACGACGGCTGCCAGCCGCCGAGCCAGTCGGCGATCTCGTAGTCCGCGGCCTGGGCGTCGGTCAGCTGCGGCCGGTCGGTGCTCGCCGCACCGGAACCGGCGCCGGTGTTCTTGTACTCCGCGAAACGGTCGTCCTTCCAGGAGAAGCCGCTCATGTCCGTCCAAGGCGTGGTCTTGATCGCGGCTGACAGATCCGTATTGCGCACGATCGCCTGCGGATCGAGGCTGGCATCGCCGCCCGCGTGCCAGGGGCGGCCGAGGTAGAACGACCGGCTGCTGACGTCCCCGGTGACATCGCTGTTGATGAACAGGAAGCCCTTCTTGCCGGCCGCCGTCGAGGGCGCCGCGACGCAGCCCCCCGAACTGCCGTCGTAGCGCTTGACCAGCCGGATCGCCGATTTGTTGATGACGGCGGAGGCACGGCCGAAGACAAAGTCGACATTCCCCTGGATCCAGGCGTTGTTGACGTACACCCGGCCGGTCTTGTCCTTGCTCGCGGAGTCGAGCAGCAGGGTGTCCTGGTCCCCGATCGCCGCGATGTTGTCCAGGACGATCCGGTCGCCCGCGGTGCGCAGCGCGACCGCCTGCTTGTCGGTGATGCCGCCGGCGGCCTCGTCGAAGTCGTTCACGAACCGCAGATTCCGGGCTTGGAAGTCATCGGCCTCGACGGCGACGGTCGCGCTGCCGCTGGTGCCGTAGGTCCCTCCGCCGGGTTTGGGGGTGCCGGAGGCGTTGTTGTAGACGATCGTCACGTCGTTCCTGCCGCTCGTGCTGGACACCAGCCGGATGTGCGGCTTGTTGGAGGGGATCTTCACCGTCTCGCGGTACGTCCCGGGTTTGACGGAGATGGTGACGGCGGACGGGTTGTTCGCCGGTACCGCGTCGACGGCCGCCTGCACGGTGGTGTAGTCGCCGCTGCCGTCCTTGGCCACCACGATGGTGGCCGCCGCAGCCGCGGGTGTGGCGGCGTGGGCCCGGCCGCCCTCGCCGAGCCGGCCGGAGGCCGGGGCGGCGGCGAGCCCGAGGCCGGTGGCCAGGACCAGGGAGCCGATGAGCGGAGCGGGGCGGCGGCGCCGGGGGCGCCGGGGAGTGAGGGCCACGGTCGTGACTCCGTCCCGTGGAGGCGTGCCGAGGGGGTTGACGCCTTGAGGTCTCCACGGTCCGGCCAAAGTTGCCGCCCCGCCGCCCGCCCGGCGGGCCTTCCGGCCCGTCCCGTCGTCCGTGGCCGGTCAGGCTGTTCCCCGCGCCGGGCGGGTCCGCGGGCACCGGCCTGGCAGGCGGCCCGTCCCGCCTGTCCGCCGTCGTCGGTCGCGGGGGACGGGCGGGA
>NZ_BBOX01000278.1 GCF_001553455.1 Streptomyces hygroscopicus subsp. hygroscopicus | reverse complement strand
ACCGGGACTGGCTGCAGGTGCCTGTCCAGGACGTAGGCGTTGGTTCCTTGGATGGGGCGGCCGATGGGGGGATGGGAGGTGTCGGTGCTGGACAGGGGTGGGCTCATCGTGGCGCAGATGGTGGATTCGGTGGGTCCGTAGGCGTTGACCATGCGCTTGGTCGCGGACCATTCGGTTATGAGGTTGGCTGGGCAGGCTTCTCCGCCGACGATGAGGGTGTGCAGGTGTGGGGTGTGGGTGGGGCGCAGGGTGCTGAGGACTGTGGGTGGGATGAGTGCGTGGGTGATTTTGTGGGTGGTTATGGCCTGTTCCAGCTCTTCCCCGGCGAGGGGGGTGTGTTCGGGGACCACGAGGGTGGCTCCGGTGGTGAGTGACATCAGCAGTTCCATGACTGTGGCGTCGAAGCTGGGTGAGGCTTGTTGCAGGATGCGGCTGTGGTCGTTGATGGTGAGTCGGTGGGCCTGGGTGGTGGTGAGGTTGGCGGTTCCGGTGTGGGGGACGATGACTGCTTTGGGGGTTCCGGTGGTTCCTGAGGTGTAGATCAGGTAGGCGGGGTGGTGTGGGTGCAGGGGGGTGAGGCGGTCGTGGTCTGTGACCGGGGTGGTGTGTTGTGTGGCCAGGCGCTGGGTGGTGGTGGGTGTGTCGAGGTTCAGGATGGGGGTGGTGGGGGTGTTGAGGGTGGTGTGGAGGTGTGAGGTGGTGATGATCAGGGCTGGGGCCGCGTCGTGGAGCATGAACTCTTTGCGGCTGGTGGGGTAGTGGGGGTCGATGGGTAGGTAGGCGGCGCCGGTTTTGAGGACGGCGAGGATGGCCACGATCATGTCGGCGGATTTGGGCAGGGCCAGGGCGACGATGCGTTCGGGGCCGATGCCTTCGGCGATGAGCAGTCGGGCCAGTCGGTTGGATGCGGCGTCCAGTTCCGTGTAGGTGAGGGTGCGGTCGCCGAACACCACGGCGGTGGCGTCGGGGACGCGTTGCACCTGTCGTGCGAAGAGTTCGGGGATGGATACGGCGTCGCCGCTGACGTCCGCACCCGGGTCCGGGGTGGTGTTCCATTCCACCAGGACGCGTTGGCGTTCGGCGGGTGCGAGGAGGTTGATCGTGCCGATCCGGCGGTCCGGGTCCGTCG
>NZ_BBOX01000277.1 GCF_001553455.1 Streptomyces hygroscopicus subsp. hygroscopicus | reverse complement strand
CGAGGGCGGCGTTGGCCACCATGAACAGGCTGGCGCCGGATTGCCGGGCGAGGTCCTCCAGCCGGGTGTGCAGGTCGGCGGACCACTCGAAGGAGACCGTGTCTCCCTCGTAGGAGGCGATCGGCGGGTAGGGGCGGTCGGTGGGCAGGGAGACCCGGTCCGGCAATCCCGCCAGGGTCTGCTTCCAGTACTCGACCTGTGCGGAGATCTCGCTGTGGGGGTCTTCGATGTCGCCCAGGAGGTCGCGTTGCCACAGCGTGTAGTCCGCGTACTGCACCGGCAGCTCGGTCCAGCCTGGCTCCTGCCCGGTACAGCGCGCCTGGTAGGCGGTGCTCACATCGCGCCAGAGCGGGCGTAGCGACCATCCGTCACCCGCGATGTGGTGGACCACGAGCACCAGGGTGTGCTCTTCCGCGCTGACGCGGAGCAGCTGCGCCCACAGCGGGATGTCCGTCTCGAGGTCGAAGGTGTGGCGGGCGGCCGTGGCCAGTGCCGTGTCCAGTTCGGAGGCGTCGACCGTGGTGACGGTCAGCTGGGGCCGGGCCTCCCGTACCGGCAGGATCCGCTGGAGCGGTACACCGTCGATGTCCGGGAAGACGGTCCGCAGGCTTTCGTGGCGTGCGACGACGTCGGCGAGTGCCATCTCCAGCGCCGGGATGTCCACCTGTCCGGTTAGCCGCAGGGCGAGTGGCATGTTGTAGGTGGGGGAGGGGCCTTCGAGGCGGTGCAGGAACCACAGGCGGGCCTGTGCGAAGGACAGTGGGATGGTGTCGGGTCGCTGGGCCGGTACGAGAGCGGTGCGGGCCGCACCGGCTCCGCTGACCTGGTGTGCCAGTCCCGCCACGGTGGGTGTTTCGAACAGGGTGCGGACGCCGAGTTCGACGCCGAAGGTGGTGCGTATGCGTGCGATCAGGCGGGTGGCGAGCAGGGAGTGTCCGCCCAGGTCGAAGAAGTTGTCCTCGGCTCCGACGTCGGTCAGGCCGAGTACTTCGGCGAACAGGCCGCACAGGATCTCTTCCGCCGGTGTGCGCGGTGCGCGTGAGATGGTCCCGGCCGTGTAGTCGGGTGTGGGGAGTGCGCGGCGGTCGAGTTTGCCGTTGACGGTCAGGGGGAGTTGGTCCAGCACCATGACGGCTGAGGGGACCATGTACTCCGGCAGCCGGTCGGCGGCGAAGGAGCGGAGCGCGGCTGCGGTGGGTGTCCCGGTGTCGCTGGGGATGACGTAGGCGACCAGCCGTTTGTGGCCGGGGCGGTCCTCGTGGGCGATGACGACCGCTTGGGTCACAGTGGGGTGGTCGGTGAGGACGGAGGCGATCTCGTCGGGTTCGATGCGGAAGCCGCGGATCTTGACCTGGTCGTCGGCGCGTCCGAGGTATTCCAGCTGGCCGTCGGCGCGCCAGCGGACCATGTCTCCGGTCCGGTACATCCGGGCGCCCGTACCACCCGGGGCGAACGGGTCGGCGATGAAGCGTGATGCGGTCAGGCCCGGTCGGCCCAGGTAGCCGCGGGCCACGCCCGCGCCCGCGAGGTACAGCTCGCCGGGTACACCCACCGGTACCGGCTGCAGCCCGGCGTCCAGGACGTAGACATTGGTGCCCTGGATGGGGCGGCCGATGGGGGGAAGGGAGGCGTCGGTGCCGGACAGGGGTGGGCTCATCGTGGCGCAGACGGTGGATTCGGTGGGTCCGTAGGCGTTGAGCATCTGTCGGCCTGGCGCCCATTGTGCTGCGAGTTCGGGTGGGCATGCCTCGCCTGCGACGATGAGGTGGGTGAGGGTGGGCAGGTGTTCGTGGGGGACGGCGGCGAGTGTGCTGGGGGTGAGTGTGGCGTGGGTGACGCCGTACTGGGCCATGGTCTCCGCCAGTCCGGCGCCGGGCAGGAGCCGCTGGGCGTCGGCCATGACGAGTGTCGCCCCCGAGCCCAGCGCCATCCACAGTTCCCAGAACGCTGCGTCGAAGCTGGGTGAGGCGAATTGGAGGACGCGGTTGTTCTCCGCCAGGGTGAGGGTGTTGATCTGGGTGGCAACCATGTGGGCGGTGCCGGTGTGGGAGACGGTGACGCCTTTGGGGGTGCCGGTGGAGCCGGAGGTGTAGATCACATAGGCGGGGTTGTGGGGGTGAGGGGGTGTGTGCGGTCGGTGTCGGTGAGGGGGGCCGGGTTCTGTTCGGTCAGGCGGTGGGTGGTTTTGGGTGCGTCGAATTCCACGGTGGTCAGTGGCTGGTCGTGGAAGACCGGACGCAGGGCGGTGGTGGTCACGGCCAGTGCCGGGGCGGCGTCCTGGAGCATGAACTCCACGCGCTCGGCCGGATACTCGGGGTCGATGGGCAGGTAGGCGGCGCCGGTTTTGAGGACGGCGAGGATGGCCACGATGAGGTCGATGGAGCGGGGGAGGGCCAGGGCGACGATGCGTTCGGGTCCGGCGCCCTCGGCGATGAGCAGTCGGGCCAGCCGGTTGGACGCCGCGTCCAGTTCCGCGTAGGTGAGGGTACGGTCGCCGAATACCACGGCGGTGGCCTCGGGGACCCGCTCCACCTGCCGCGCGAACAAGTCCGTAACCGGGACCGCGTTGCCACGGACATCGGGCTCCGTGAGGGTATTCCATTCCACCAGGACGCGCTGACGCTCGGCGGGCTCCAGCAGGTCGATCGTGCCGACCCGGCGGTCCGGGTCCGCCGCGACCGCCTCCAGCAGCCGCTCCAGCCGGTCCACCAACGACATCACCGTCGACCGGTCGAAGACATCCGCGCTGAACTCCACGACGCCTTCGATGCCACCGTTGGGCTCGGCCTCCGTACGGCGTTCGGTCATGCTGAAGAGCAGGTCCATGCGTGCCGTGCCGGTCGTGATCGGACACGGCCGCACGTCAAGCCCGGGCATGTCGTAGTCGCTCTGCGCGGTGTTCTGCCAGGCGAGCATGACCTGGAAGAGCGGCTGGTGCGCCAGCGAGCGTACCGGGTTGAGGATCTGCACCAGGTGTTCGAGGGGCACGTCCTGGTGGGCGTAGGCGTCGAGGCTGCGTTCGCGTACCTGGTTAAGGAGGTTGCGGAAGGTGGGGTCGCCGGAGGTGTCGGTGCGCAGGACGAGGGTGTTGACGAAGAATCCGACGAGGTCGTCGAGTGCTTGGTCGGTGCGGCCTG
>NZ_BBOX01000276.1 GCF_001553455.1 Streptomyces hygroscopicus subsp. hygroscopicus | reverse complement strand
GTGGGCAGGGAGACCCGGTCCGGCAATCCCGCCAGGGCCCGCTTCCAGTACTCCACCTGTGCGGAGATCTCGCTGTGGGGGTCCTCGACGTCGCCCAGGAGGTCGCGTTGCCACAGCGTGTAGTCCGCGTACTGCACCGGCAGCTCGGCCCATCCCGGCTCCCGCCCGGCACAGCGCGCCCGATAGGCGGTGCTCACATCGCGCCACAGCGGTCGCATGGACCATCCGTCACCCGCGATGTGGTGTACCACGAGCACCAGGGCGTGCTCTTCCGCGCTGATACGGAGCAGCTGTGCCCACAGCGGGATGTCCGTCTCGAGGTCGAAGGTGTGGCGTGCGGCCGTGGCCAGTGCCGTGTCCAGTTCGGAGGCGTCCACGGGGGTGACGGTCAGCTGGGGCCGGGCCTCCCGCACCGGCAGGACCCGCTGCTGTGGCACACCGTCGACCTCGGGGAAGACGGTCCGCAGGCTTTCATGCCGTGCCACGACGTCGGCCAGTGCGGCCTCCAGTGCCGCGACGTCTACGTGTCCGGTCAGCCGCAGGGCGAGTGGCATGTTGTAGGTGGGGGAGGGGCCTTCGAGGCGGTGCAGGAACCACAGACGGGCCTGTGCGAAGGACAGGGGGACGGTGTCGGGCCGCTGGGCCGGTACGAGGGCCGTGCGGGCCGCACCGGCTCCGCCCACCCGCTGCGCCAGTCCCGCCACCGTCGGCGCATCGAACAGGGTGCGGACCCCCAGCTCGACGCCGAAGGCGGTGCGCACCCGTGCCACCAGGCGGGTGGCGAGCAGGGAGTGTCCGCCCAGGTCGAAGAAGCTCTGGTGTACACCGATGTCGGTCAGGCCGAGTACTTCGGCGAACAGGCCGCACAGGATCTCTTCCGCGGGTGTGCGCGGTCCGCGCGAGTCGGCTCCGGTCGTGTAGTCGGGTGCGGGGAGGGCGCGGCGGTCGAGTTTGCCGTTGACGGTCAGTGGCAGTTCGTCCAGTACCACCACGGCCGACGGCACCATATGCGCCGGCAGTCGTTCGGCGGCGTAGCCGCGGGCGGTGGTCGGGTCGATGGTCTGGTCCTGCGTGGCCACTACGTATCCGACCAGGCGTTTGTCGCC
>NZ_BBOX01000275.1 GCF_001553455.1 Streptomyces hygroscopicus subsp. hygroscopicus | reverse complement strand
ACGCAGGGCAGTGTCCAGCACGTATGCCGTCAGGTCCGGCAAGGGCACACCGATGACACTGGCACGTCCGGGGGCGGCGTCCCGGGAGGAGAGGGCTCGGTGGGTCACATGGACCGTGGTCTCCGTGATCCCGTACATGTTGATCAGCTTCGGCGCGCTGTCCGCATGCCTCGCGTACCAGGGAACGAGCCGACCGGGGTCCAGGGCTTCGCCGCCGAAGACCACCGACCGCAGGGCCAACTGGTCGCCGAGTTCCGGGTTTTCCCTGTCGGCGTCGATGAGCGAGGAGAAGGCCGAGGGCGTCTGACTCAATACGGTGACGCGTTCTTCGACGAGCAGCCGCAGGAACTTCTCCGGAGCGCGACTGGTCTCGTGGGGGACGACGACCAGGCGTCCACCGTGCAGCAACGCACCCCACATCTCCCAGACGGAGAAGTCGAACGCATACGAGTGGAAGAGCGTCCACACCTGGGATGGGCCGTAGTCGACGCTGGAGCCGAGCGCTTCGAAGAGCCGGGTGGCGTTGTGGTGCGAGACGGTGACGCCCTTGGGCGTTCCGGTCGATCCCGAGGTGTAGATCACATACGCCTGGTTGCGGGGCGTCAGGGGCCCGAGCCGGTCGGCGTCCGTGACCGGATCCGGCTTTTCGCCGGCCAGTGCGGCCGCGGTCGTCGGCGCGTCGATCGCGAGGACCGGTAGTCCATGAGCGCTGGGGGTGTGCTGCGCGCTGAGGATGTGCTGTGTCCCGGTGGTGGTGATGACGAGGGCCGGGGCGGCGTCGCGGAGCGTGAACTCGATGCGGTCAGCGGGATATTCCGGGTCGATGGGCAGGTAGGCGCCACCGGCCTTCAGCGTGGCCAGCACGGCGGTCACCATCTCCACCGACCTGGGCAGGGCGAGTGCCACGAGCCGTTCCGGTCCCACGCCGAGGGCGATCAGCCTGCGGGCCAGCCGGTTGGCGGCCTGGTCCAGCTCCGCGTAGGACAGGGTTTCGTCGCCGCAGACCACAGCGGTGGCCTGGGGGGTTGCCCGTACTTGCCGGGCGAAGAGCTCGGGAATGTGCGTACGGGCCGAGGCCCGGGCCGTGGCGAGGCGTGCGTCCCAGTCCGTGCGCAGGCGCTCGCGTTCGGACGCGTCCAGCAGGTCGAGAGAGCCCACCGAACAGTCCTCGTCGGCGGCCGAGGCGATTTCGCGCAGCAGGTGGAGGAAGCGGCGGTGGTGGTCGGCCGTACGGTCCTGGTCGTACAGGGCGGCGTTGGCGTCGAAGTCGATCCGGGTGCTGTGGGCGCCGGAGGTGCGAGACCGGTCGTAGACGATGATGGCGGAGTCGTCCACCAGGCCGGTGGAGATGTTGTGGCCGGTGACCGGATGGCCGCCGAACTCGAATTCGTAGGCGAATCCCATGAAGTTGAGCTGGAGTCCGATGAGGCTTCGGATGCCCGTGCCGGCCCCCGCGTGGCGGGCCACGTCCTCGCCTCTGTAGCGCTGGTGACGCGCGGCGTTCCGGACCTCGTCGGCGGCCTGGCGGAGGAGTGTGGAGACGGACATGCCCGGCTGTACCCGCAGCCGCAGCGGCACCACGTTGGACACGGCCCCCGGAAGCCATTTCAGCCGCGGTGAGGTGCGGGCGGCCACCGAGAGACCGAGGACGACTTCCTGTTCACCCGTCATGCGGTGCAGATAGGCAGCGGCGGCCGCGACCATCAGCGACGAGAAGCGAGTGCCGCCCCGCTCCGCCAGCTCACGGAGTGTGTGCGACTCGCCGGGGGAGAGTTCTCCGGTCGCACGGCGTATCGACTGCGCCGGCCGATGGGGTTCGGCCGCCAGCCGGGCCGCGGCCGGAGGGGTGGAGAAGTGGCGGGCCCAGTAGTCGTGATCCTCGCGGTACTGCTCTGAGGTCCGGTACGCCGCGTCTTCCTCGATGAGCCGGCTCAGCGGGCCGAACGGAGCGGGCGGCGGATCGGCTTGGGCCACGAGTGCGGAGTAGACGTCGCTCACCCGCCGGGCGATGAGCGCGAAACCCGCGCCGTCCACGACCAGATGATGGAAACTCTGATACCAGGCGAAGCTGTCTTCGCGCAGCTTGAACAATGCGAAGGTGAAAAGCTGCCCCGATTCCGGCCGCATGGGATCGGACATCTCCGACCGCATCCACGCCTCGGCCTCGGCGCGGGGGTCACGCTCGCCGCTGACGTCGAAAACGGGCAAGGCCCAGTCGGACAAGGGAGTCACGTATTGGTAGACGGTCCCGTCTTCTTCGGCGAAACGGGTTCGAAGTGACTCGGCCTCGTTTATCACGTGCCGTAGTGCCCGCTCGAGGACGGCAGGGTCGACCGGCCCGTGGATCTCCAGATACTCACCGATTCTGTAAGTGGGTGATTCCGGATCTATTTGGTGCGCGATCCATATCTCTCGCTGGGCGGTTGTGACGGGAAGGCGTGTCTCGCGCCCGGAAGAGTGCCCCATTGTGCGTCCCACGAATCAGTTATCCCATTACGTAACAACATGCACTTTAAAAGCAATTGAAACAACAGCAACCTAACACGTGCCCCACGCGGGGAAGGGGTGGATTCGAGCCACTTTGATCACCTGGGAGAGGTCTGAGATGTCCGCAATCGGCGTGGTGTGGTTCCGCTTGACTCATGCGCTGATCAGGCGCTTTACCTATGCCTTACGAGTGGCCGAGATGGTCGGGCAGGAACCGGTGCCTTTCGGCCAGGCGTACTCGTCCGCCCACCCCCCGGCCGAGGCGGTGACCAGCGGGGACGACGGACGGTCAGCCGCTGCCGACGCGACGTCACGACAGGGCCCATGACCCCTCGTTCCGGGAAGTGCCGCCAGAGGGGGCGTGAACCGGGGCGCGAGCCCCCTTGTCTCCGGGGTCGCGCGGCATGGGCTCCGTGGGTACGGCGGCGGTGCGCCGGACCGGCCCGGTCCACCCCGGTGATACGACACCACCTACCGGCCCGCGCCGCGCAGGCGTAGCGTCAGCTATTCCACTGTTCCAGCCATCCTTTCCGAACGATGAGCGGCTTCCGGGCGAAGACCGCTCACGATCCAGCGGGAAAGGTTCGAGTACTTCCCACGCCGCGCCCCGTGCGCCGAACGCGCCGGTGTACCGATTCCGGACGGCGACGGTGCCACCGCGCATTCGACGACTCGCCGTACCGGGGGGGCCAGTACTCCGGTGTGAGCGAAAGGATCCACCGTCATGATTCTCTCCAGCCCCGGCAGGGCGCGATGAAAGCGTCCCGGCCGGGCAGCGCGGGCCGCGCCGGGACGGCACGGGACGCCGTCGTCACCGGCCTGGGTTTCTGCCTGCCGGGCGGCGCCGAACCCGTCTTCACCGGGGCTCAGGTGTGGGACCTCGCCTCCCACGGCCGCACCGTGCTCGGCCGCGACGGCGTCCACTTCGGCTCGGTCGGCCTCAGCGCCGGGCAGTTCGCGGAACGCCTCCCCGACATCCCCGAGTTCTTCTCCCGCCACTACACCAACGCCCATCGGTTCGGCCTGGTCTCCCTGATCGAGGCGTGCGCCGACGCCGAGCTGGACGTCCACGCCGGTGATCTGCGCGAGGCGGCGGTCCTCGTCGGCCGCGGCAGCGTGGACGCCAATGTGGACAGCTATCTCACCCTGCTCGGCCTCGACGACACCCCCCTGTCCACGCTCGACGCCCTCGAGATCTTCGTCGCCGCCGAACAGTCCGTGTCCCCCTCCGACGTCGCCATCGTCCAAGGGGCGCTGACCCGGACCGTCGGCCCCTGCTTCACCGTGTCCTGCGGCTGCTCCTCCGCCGCCGTACAGATCGGCAACGCCCGCCGCCTCATCGCCGCCGGCGAGACCGACCTCGCGGTGGTGACCGGCGTCGACGTCTCCAGCGTCGACCTGATCCACAAGGGCCGGCGGCTGCTGCGCGGCGCTCAGCACGCGTTCGACGCGATGGACGCCGCCGGAATGCCCGATCTGCTGCCGTCGCTCGGCTCCCTGATGCGCCCCTACGACCGGCGTGCGGACTGTGTCAACCACGGCGAGGGATCCGCCACCGTGATCCTGGAGAGCCGCGAACACGCCCAGCGGCGCGGCGCCCACCTCTACGGTCAGGTGCTCGCCACTGCCCTGACCCGCGACGGCCTGGCCAACCCGCTCGCCGCCGACTACACCGGCGCCCAGCTCGCCAGGGCGGTCCGCGCCTGCCTGGCCGACCGGTGGCGGATCGAGCAGGTGCCGTACATCAACGGTGCCAGCGACGGCGGCGCCGCGGTCACCGCGCTGGAGGCCAACACCGTACGTGCGCTCTACGGCCCCGACTCCACCGTGCTGCTGTCGTCCCAGGAGGGCTGCTTCGGCCACCACGGAGCGGCCGCCGGCTGCCTCGGCCTCGCGCTGACCCTCATGATGATGGAGTTCGGCGAGGTGTGTCCCACCACCAACTGTGAACAGCCCGCGGACGGACTCCCCTTCGACCCCGTCCCCGGCCCCCGCACCCGCCCCCTCGACTTCGACTACGCGCTCAGCTTCAACTACCAGATCGGTGGGGTGAAGCACGCGATGCTGCTGGGTGGCCCGGACGCCACATGAGTCCGCCGCGCCCGGCGATCTCCACCCCACGGCCCCACGGCCCCCACCCCGGGCCGGGCACCCCCCATGGAGACCCCGATGAGTGAGCACACACCCGCCTCCGGGCCGCCCCCGGACCGCATCGCGGTGGTCGGCATGGGCTGCCGGCTGCCCGGTGACATCGACACCCCCGCCGCCCTGTGGCGGCTGCTGGCCGACGGACGCGACGCCGTCGCCGGCCTCCCGCCGGAACGCGCCGAGCTGTGGGCGGCCGGTTCCCCCGCCACCGCCCGGCCGGCGGAGGCGCCGCCCCCGCGCGGCGGATACCTGCGCGACGTGTCCGGCTTCGACGCCGATTTCTTCGGCGTCTCCGGACGCGAGGCCGATGTCCTCGATCCACAGCACCGGCTGCTGCTCGAAGTGGCCTGGGAGGCCCTGGAACACGCCGGAATGCCCCCCGACCGGCTCGGCTCCACCGCCACCGGCGTCTTCGCCGGGCTCAGCTACAACGACTACATGCACCGCCTCGACCGGCACCCCTGTGAGCTGGAGGGCTCCGCCCTGGCCAACGCGCACTGCGTCGCCGCCGGCCGGATCTCCTACCTCCTCGGCCTCCACGGCCCCTGCGTCGCCCTGGACACCGCGTGCTCGTCCTCCCTGGTCGCCGTCCACCTGGCCGCCCAGGCGCTGCGCACCGGCGAATGCGACCTGGCCCTGGCCGGCGGAGTCACCCTGATGTTCGAGCCCCGGATCACCCGCTCCTTCGACCGGATGGGCATGCTCTCGCACACTGGCCACTGCCACGCCTTCGACGCCGCCGCCGACGGCTTCGTGCGCGGCGAGGGCTGTGGCATGGTCGTCCTCAAACGCCTCGCCGACGCGCGGCGGGACGGCGACCGGATCCTGGCCGTGCTGCGCGGTTCCGCCGTCAACCAGGACGGCCGCTCCGACGGGCTCGCCGCGCCGTCGGCCACCGCGCAGCGCGCCCTGTACGAGGAGGCGCTGCGCCGCGCCGGAGTCGACCCCGCCGACGTCGGCATGGTCGAGGCCCACGGCACCGGCACCCCGGTCGGCGACCCGGTCGAATTCGCCAGCCTCGCCCAGGTCTACGGAACCGGCCGCGACCGCTGCGCCCTCGCCTCGGTCAAGACCAACCTGGGCCATCTGGAGCCCGCCGCCGGTGTCACCGGACTGATCAAGGCCGTGCTGTGCCTGGGCCGTGGACTCGTCCCGCCCAATCTGCACTTCACCCGCTGGAACCCCGCCATCACCGCCGAGGGAACCCGCTTCTTCATCCCCCGGGAGCTGACCCCCTGGCCGGTGCGGACCGGCCCGCGGCTGGCCGCCGTGTCCTCCTTCGGCTTCTCGGGCACCAACGCCCACGTGGTGCTGGAACAAGCCCCCGCCGCGTCCGCGCCCCGCCGGGCGCGGCGGCCCCGGCTCGCCACCCGCACCGTCCCCCAGGTCTTCCTCGTCCCCGCGGGCTCCCCGGCCGCGCTGCCCGGCGCGGCACGCCGCACGGCGGACTGGCTGGAGGGCGACGGCGCGGACACCCCGCTGCGCGACATCGCCCACACCCTCGCGCTGCGCCGCGGCGCGGGCCGCGGCCGGCTCGGTGTGACCGCCGCCTCCCGCGCCGAACTCGTCCGGGCCTTGCGGGCGTTCGCCGACGGCCGGGCCCACCCCGGCGTGGTCACCGGCGCGGTGGGCGCCGAGGTCTCCCGGCGGCCGGTGTGGGTGTTCTCCGGGCAGGGCTCCCAGTGGCCCGGTATGGGACGGCGGCTGCTGGAGACCGAACCGGCCTTCGCCGAGGCGCTCGCGGAGGCCGACGCCCTCATCGCCGCCGAGTCCGGCTTCTCGGTGCTCGACATCGTCCGCTCCGGTGAGCCGGTGACCGGCTGCGACCGGGTACAGCCCGTGCTGTTCGCCCTGCAGACCGCGCTCGCCGCCACCTGGCGGGCGAACGGCGTCGAACCCGCCGGTGTCATCGGCCACTCCATGGGCGAGGTCGCCGCCGCGGTGGTGGCCGGGGCGCTCTCCCCGGCCGACGGGGCCGCGGTGATCTGCCGCCGCTCCGCGCTGCTCACCCGCGTCGCCGGAGGCGGCGCGATGGCCAGCGTGGGCCTGGGCGCCGAGGAGACACAGGCCGAACTCGACGCTCGCGGCGCCGCGGAAGCGGTCACCGTCGCCGTCCTGGCCGCGCCCGGCTCCACCGTCGTGGCCGGGGACACCGCACGGATCGAACGGCTCGTCGCCGACCTGCGGGCCCGCTCGGTGCCCGCCGCGCTGATCGCCGTGGACGTCGCCTCGCACTCGCCGCAGGTGGATCCGCTCCTGGCCGACTTGCGCGGCGCCCTCGCCGGCCTCACCCCCCGCCCACCGGACGTGCCCTTCTACACCACCGTCCTCGACGATCCGCACACCCCGCCCGCCTTCGACGCCGACTACTGGTGCGCCAACCTGCGCCGCCCGGTCCGGTTCGCCGCCGCCGTCGCCGCCGCGGCGGCCGACCGCCACCTGGTGTACGTCGAGATATCCCCCCACCCGGTCATCACCCATTCCCTCCACAGCGGCCTGGCCGGACTGGTCGAGAACCCCGTCGTCCTGCCCACACTGCGCCGCGACGAGGACGAGCCGGCCACCTTCCTGACCCAGCTGGCCGCCCTGCACTGCGCGGGCGTCCCCGTCGACTGGGCCGCCCGGTACGCGGACGCCGCCCTCGCCGACGTCCCGCCCATCACCTTCGACCGCACCCGCCACTGGGCCGACACCACCGTGGCCGTACCCTCCGCCGCCCCGGCGGACCGGGCCGCGCACGACGCACTGCCCGGTGTGCACACCGAAGTGCCGGGCGAACCGCCCCGCCACTCCTGGCACGCCCGCACCGGCACCGCGGCACTGCCCTGGCTCGACGACCACCGGGTGCTCGGCGCGCCCGTGCTGCCCGGCGCCGCGTACTACGCCCTCGCGCTCACCGCCGCCTGTGAGGTCTTCACCGCCGCCCCCACCGAGGTCGAGGTCACCGATGTGCGCTTCCACGAGGTGCTGCGGCTCGCCGAGCACACCGACCTGACCACCACGGTGGCCGTCGCCGCGGCCGACCGCGCCACATGCGAGATCTTCGGCCGTGGCGAGGACGGCGCCTGGGTACGGCAGGCCACCGCGGAACTCCGCCGGCTCGCGGTGCCCCCGCGCTCCCGCGCCGCGTCCGTCGAGACCCTCGCCCTGCGCCATCCGCTCCCCGTCGAGGCCGACGCCCTCTACGCCGCGCTGCGGGCCCGGGGCGTGGAGCACAAAGCGGCCTTCCGGGGCCTCACCGAGGTGTCCGCCTCCCGCCGGGGCGACAGCTTCTGGGCCCGCGTACACGTCCCCCGGGCCGCCCGCACCCCCGGCCACGGCCTGCGCGTCCACCCGGTCCTGGTCGACCTGTGCGCCCAACTCCCCGTCGCCGGGCTGCTCGACGCGGAGGACCAGACGCTCATGCTGCCCTCCCGGATCCAGAGCGTCCGCGTCCTCGGCGACCCCCAGGCCGCCGTGTACTGCCACGCCCGCCTCACCGAGGCCACCCCGGGGGCCCTCGTCGGACACGTCCGCCTGCTCGACGCGGACGGCCTGCCGGTCCTGGCCATCGACGGCCTGCGGGCCGTCGGCCGCGCCGTGCCCCGGACGGCCGAGGCCGACCGGTGGTTCCTCGAGATCGGCTGGCAGCGCACCACCCGGCCCCCGGCCACCCGGCCGCCCGGCCGGTGGCTGCTCGTCGGCGAGGCGGACCGCACCGCCCGCCCGGTGGCCGAGGCCCTGCGCGCGGCCGGCGCCACCGCCCGGGTGTGGAACACGCCGTTGACCGACGAGGGGCTGGAGACGTTCCGCGACGCCCTCACCGGCCGTCTGCCCCGCTCCGGAGCCCTGCCGCGCGCCGTCGTGCTCCTGTGCGGTCCGCGCCCCGCCGACAGCGGCCCGCAGGACGGGCTGCGCCGCCTGCGCAGACTGCTCGCCGCCGCCCAGGCCCTCACCGCCCGCTTCCCCGAACCGCCCCGCCTGTACATGGCCACCCACGGCGCCCGCACCGTGGCCCCCGGGGACGTGGCGGACCCCGGACAGAGCGCGGTGCGCGGACTGGTCCGGGTGCTCGCCCTCGAACACCCCGAGCTGCGGGCGACGCTGGTGGACACCGATCCGGCGGACCCGGACCGGACCGCGGAAACCCTCGCCGCCGAACTCCTCGCCGACGGACCCGAGGACGAGATCGCGCTGCGTGACGGAGCCCGCTACACCGCCCAACTGGACTACGCGCCGCTCACCGACACCGAACGCACCGCTGCCGCCGCCCGCACCGTGCGCTGCGGTACCGACGGCTTCCGGCTGCGCGCCGGCCGCCTCGGCGACCTCGACAGCCTGGAACTCACCGTCGCCCCCCGCCGCCCGCCCGGACCCGGCGAGGTGGAGCTGCGGGTGCTCGCCGCGGGCCTGAACTTCCGTGACGTGCTCACCGCCATGGGCCTGCTCCCCGGGGAGAGGGACGTGCGCTACCGGATGGGCTTCGAATGCGCGGGCGAGGTGACCGCGGTCGGAGCCGGTGTGGAACACCCGCGCACCGGCGACCGCGTGGTGGCCGCCGACGTGGGCGGCGGTGCCTTCGGATCGTTCCTCGTCGTCCCCGCGGACCGCACCGGCCCCCTCCCCGCGGGCCTGGACCCGGCCACCGCCGCCGGGCTGCCGATCGCGTTCCTCACCGCCTGGTACGCGCTGCGCCACGTGGGCCGGGTGACGGCGGGGGAGCGGGTGCTCATCCACTCGGCCACCGGTGGCACCGGGCTCGCCGCCATCGCGGTCGCCCGGCTGCTCGGCGCCGAGGTGCTGGCCACGGCGGGCAGCGAGGAGAAGCGGCGCTGTCTGGGCGGCATGGGCATCGCCCATGTGATGGACTCCAGGTCGCTGGACTTCCGTGACGAGGTCAGGGAGGCCACCGGGGGCGAGGGGGTGGACCTCGTGCTCAACTCCCTCGCCGGGGCCGCGATCCGGGCGGGGCTGGAGTGTCTGCGGCCCTTCGGCCGCTTCGTCGAACTGGGCGTGCGGGACATCCTCTCCGACGCACCGCTCGGACTCTCCCCGCTGCGGCACAACATCACCTTCTCCACCGTGGACCTGCGGGAGGTGCAGCTGACCCGCCCGCGGATGTACGCCACGATGCTGCGAGAGGTGCTCGCGGCGTTCGCCGAGGGCCGTCTCAAGCCGCTGCGCTGCACCACCTATCCGCTGGCCGAGGCCACCGGGGCGTTCCGGCAGATGGCCGGTGCCCGCCACATCGGCAAACTGGTGCTGACCATCCCGCAGGAGGGGGAGGCCGAAGCCGTGCTGCCGGACGGACCGCTGACCGTACGGAAGGGGGCGGCCTACATCGTCACCGGCGGCCTGCGCGGCCTCGGGCTGGCCACCGCCCGCTGGCTGGCCCGGCAGGGCGCGGGCCATCTGGTGCTGAACGGGCGCACCGGACCGGACGGGGCCGTGGCGCGGACGCTCGGTGAACTCACCGCCGACGGCACCAGGATCAGCGTCGTCCTCGGCGACATCGGCCGCCCGGACACGGCCGCCCGGCTCGTGTCCGCCGCCACCGCCGACGGCCGGACGCCGCTGCGCGGTGTCGTGCACTGCGCCATGGTCCTCGACGACGCGGTGGTCGCCACCATCCGCGACGACCAGCTGGGCCGGGTCTGGGGCCCGAAGGCCACCGGCGCCTGGCGGCTGCACCAGGCCACCGAAGGACACCGGCTCGACTGGTTCACGGTGTACTCCTCGATGGCCTCCCTGCTCGGCAACCCCGGACAGGGCGCCTACGCGGCCGCCAACGCCTGGCTGGACGACTTCGCCGCGTGGCGCTCGGCGCGCGGGCTGCCCACCCTCGCCGTCAACTGGGGGCCGTGGGGCGAGACCGGTGTGGCCACGGGCTTCGCCGACCGCGGCTACCGGACCCTCACCACCGAGGAGGGGCTGCGGGCGCTCGGCGTCCTCCTGGCCCACCGCAGGGTGCGGACCGGGGTGCTCCCCGGCGAACCGGCCACCTGGATCCCCGCCGCGGCCCGCCACCTGTCCCTGTTCGCCCCGCTCACCCCCGGTGACGGCACCCCGGCGGCCACGGGCGGCGACGACATCCGCGCCCGGCTGGCCGCCCTTCCGGCCGGTCCGGCCCGCCGCACCGCCCTGGAGTCCTATCTGGCCGAGCACATCCGCACCGTGCTCCGGCTCAGCAGCTCCACCCTCGATCCGCAGACCCCGCTGGGGTCGCTGGGCTTCGACTCGCTGCTCGCCATGGAGCTGCGGGTACGTCTGGAGACCGGGCTGAACATCAAGCTCGCGTCCAACTTCGTCTGGCGGCATCCGACCGTGGCGGCCCTGGCCGCCGGTCTGGCCGAGCACATGGGACTGGAGCTGACGCCCCATCAGGCCACATCGCCGGCCACCCCGGGCTGACACGGCCACCGGCCGGCGGGTGCCTCCGGCCGGCTCACGGGCGGGACCCGGCCGCGGTGGACGTCTCCGGACGCGCCCAGGCACTCACCCCCAGCTTGCCGGTGGTGCCCAGGTCCACGCGGGCGGGCACGGTCTGCCGGTCCGTCCCGTCGCCGTTCGGCGCGATCCGCAGGTAGCGCCCGTCGGCGGCGGGGCGCGTCACCGCCGTCACCGTGTTCCGCCACACCAGCCGCGCCACCGCCCGCTCACCGGGCTTCAGCCGCACCGGCCCGGTGGCGGTCTCGAAGCCGTCGATGGTGGCGATGGCCGACGCCCCGTGGCTGACATCCACCTCCAGCGGTGCCAGGTCCGCGTCGAGGACCTGGACGGACGGATGGCCGTGCACCGTATAGGCCCGCTCGCCGCAGTTCACCAGCTCGATCGTCTGCACCCGCAGCCCCATGGCCGCGTCGGCCTCCGCGGGCCGCAGCAGCACCCCCGAGGCCGGGCAGACCGGGGACGCGGTGGGGGAGGCGGTGGGCGGCGCGGTGGTGAGCCCGGCGGTGGGAACGAGGCCCGACGGGCGGGAGGTGGTCTCGTCGGGCACCGCGGCGACCCCCGAGGAGGTCTGGGTGCCGCACGCGGTGAGCAGACCGGCCGCGGCGAGCGAGAGGGGCAGGAGTCTTCGGCGGCGCGCGGCACCCCGGCAGCGGGGCGTTCGGGAACGGGCGCTCGTGTCGGTGTCCATGCGGCTCATCCTCCCTCAGCCGGGGGCCGGATGAGCCGGACGGGACCCAACGCCCCGGCTACCGCGCCATGACGTCCGCCGTGGCCACCGGCTTCCCGCTGAGGAACGACTGGTTGGCCGCGAGCCCGGTGACCAGGGCGAGCGCCCCGTCCTCCTCGGTGGCCCGCTGCCGTGAGGCGTCGGAGGCGTCGGAGGCGTCCGCGGCGGCCTCCCCGGTGGCCGCCGCCGGATCCACCGGACCGTACAGGACGTCGAGCATCCGCTCGTCCCCGCCGCCGTGTCCCGCGTGGTCGTACCCCGGCAGTTCCACCTCCCGCGGCGGCTCCCACAGCGGCCGCAGCACCAGCCGCGGACCGCCCGCGTTGGCCAGGGCCTGGTCGCCGTGGAGGGTGCCGCGGCCGGAGTCCGTGCCCAGCAGCGGCGGCTGCCACGCGCTCTCCTCCACCTCCAGCTCCAGCCGGCCCCGGGTGCCGTTGAACATCACCCGGTAGCCCTCCCAGGGGGAGTAGGCGGTCAGGTGGTAGGTCATGGTGGCGCCGGTGTCATAGCGGACCAGCAGCGCCATGTCGTCCTCGATGGTGATGCCGTCGCCGAAGACGTTGCGGTCGCGGTGGTAGCCGTCCGCGCCCTCGGCGTCCAGATACAGCGAGCGCAGCGCGTCGTTCCCGGCGAGTTCCAGCGCGAACGGGTCGTCCCGCGCGGCGGCGGCGCCGTGCGCCCGCTCGTACTCGCGCCGGTAGCCGTTGCGCTCGCCCGCCGCACGGCCGTAGAAGCCCAGCCGGCCGTAGCCGAACACCTCCTCGGGCCGGGCCCCCAGCCACCAGTTGACCAGGTCGAAGTGGTGGCTGGACTTGTGCACCATCAGCCCGCCGCTGTGCTCCTTCTCGCGGTGCCAGCGGCGGAAGTAGTCGGCCCCGTGCCGGGTGTCCAGCAGCCACTCGAAGTGCACCGAGAGCACCTGCCCGATGGCGCCGCCGGACAGCTGCCGGTGGACCTCCTCGTGCACCGGGTTGAAGCGGTAGTTGAAGGCGACCGCCAGGTGGTTCCCGGTCTCCTCGACCGTCTTGAGGATGCGGCGGCACTTGGCCGCGTCGGTGGTCATCGGCTTCTCCGTGACCACCCGGCAGCCGGCCCGCAGCGCCGGCACGATGTACGCGTCGTGCAGCGCGTCCACGCAGACCACCACCACCTGCTGGATGCCGTCCGTGCGCAGCCGCCGCTCGAACTCCGCGGGGCTCCAGGCCGCCGCCTCCGGTTCGCCCGCCGCCCTCAGCAGCCGCTGGTGGTGGGCGATGCGCACCGGGTTGGGGTCGCACAGCGCGGCGACCCTCAGATGCGGGCGGCGAGCCAGCGCCTCGGTGAACATCTGGGCCCGGGACCCGGTGCCCACCACCACGGCCCGGGACACAGTGCTGCCGACGGTCATGCGTCCTCCAGCGGAAAAACGATTCAATCGGAAGGTGTCGATCAACCGCGTGCGCAGCATAGGGCGATCGGCGGCCCGCCACCACGGGGAGTCCCGTGCGGTGGGCGGTGCGGACGCGTGCGGGGGTGCGCCGGGGAGCCCTGTGCGAGGATGACATATGGGGACATGCCCCCCCATGGGGGTGGCGCGCCGGGCGGGCCCGGCCGGCGCCGGAATCCCCGTTCAGGTCCCGGGAGGACGACCGGTCATGATCGACGTCCAGGAGTCGCTGCGCGAGGTGATGGAGTGCGAGGGGGCGCTGGCGGCCTCGCTCGTCGACTACCTCAGCCGGATCACCCTGGGTGCCGTGCAGACCCCGCGCGGACCGGACCTGGAGAAGGTCGCCTACGGAGACACGGACGTCATGCGGGCCAAACTGTCCACCCTGGAGTTGCTCGGCTACGACCCGGGCCGGCTCGAGGACATCGTGGTGACCCTGGACACCGAGTACCACGTGATCCGGCCGCTCAGCCGGCGCGCCCGCCAGGGGGTCTTCCTCTATCTGGTGGCCGACCGGGCGCGGACGGACCTGGACGCCGCGCGGGCGACGATGCGGGAAGTGGCCCATCGTCTCGACGTGTGACCCGCGCCACCCGGTACCGGGCGGCACCGGCGGGCCGGCGACCCCTCCGTATGCGGGCCGCCACCCACCGTACCGGTGTGTATCGG
>NZ_BBOX01000274.1 GCF_001553455.1 Streptomyces hygroscopicus subsp. hygroscopicus | reverse complement strand
CCCCTCCGTATGCGGGCCGCCACCCACCGTACCGGTGTGTATCGGACACCGGGATATCCGCCGGTCCGGAGCCGCCCGGCTTCACGACCGCGCGGTGGCAAATGGTAGGAAGGGTGAGTGATCGGATTTTTCGGTCGGTCGAGGCTCACTCCCCACATCCCCTCCCGGACCCGCTTCCGCCTCCTGTCCGGCGTGCGCAGCATCGCCGGGCAGGTTTTCGCCGTCCAGGTGCTGCTGGTGGGTCTGCTCATCGCCGCGGCGACGACGGCGCTGGTCCTCCAGGCCCGGAGCGACAGCAAGCAGGAGGCCGTCAACCGCTCGACCGCCGTCGCCCGGACCGTCGCCACCTCACCGGATGTGGTGGCCGCGATGGGCGCGAAGGACCCGACCGCCGGGCTGCAACCGCGGGCCGAGCAGGTCCGGCAGCAGGCCCATCTGGACTTCGTGGTCATCGCGGACACCAAGGGGATCCGCTACACCCACCCCAGGCCGGAGTACATCGGCAAGCGGCTGGTCGCCGACTTCCGGCCGGTGGTGAAGGGCAAGGTCGTCACCGAGTCCGTCCAGGGGCCCCTGGGCCGGGAGGTCCAGGCCACCGTCCCGGTCGTCGGTGACGACGGCACCGTGGTCGGCGTGGTCTGCGCCGGGGTGACCGCCGCGGACGTGGCCGGCCGGGTCGAGGGCCGGCTGCCGCTCGTCCTCGGCTCCGCGGCCGGCGCGCTCGCGCTCGCCACCGGCGGGACGGCGCTGGTCGGCGGGCGGCTGCGGCGGCAGACCCGAGGGCTCGGACCCGCCCAGATGACCCGCATGTACGAGCACCACGACGCCGTCCTCCACTCCGTCCGGGAGGGTGTGCTCATCGTCGACGGCCACGGCCGTCTCGTCCTCGCCAACGACGAGGCCGTCCGGCTGCTCGATCTGCCCCCGGACGCCGAGGGCCGTCCCGTCACCGGGCTCGGCCTCGAGCCGCGCATCGCCGGTCTGCTCGCCTCGGGGCGGTGCGTCACCGACGAGGTGCATCTGGCCGGGGACCGGCTGCTCGCCGTCAACCAGCGCCCCACCCGGGGGGACGGCGGGGTGTCCGGCAGCGTCGCCACGCTCCGCGACTCCACCGAACTGCGGGCGCTGTCCGGCAAGGCCGAGGTCGCGGAGCGGCGGCTGCGGCTGCTCTACGAGGCCGGTGCGCAGATCGGCACCACCCTCGATGTCGTCCGGACCGCCGAGGAGCTGGCCCGGTTCGCCGTCCCGCGGTTCGCCGACTTCGCCACCGTGGACCTGATGGACCCGGTGCTGCGCGGCGACGAGCCCGGGGACGGCGCCATGCGGCGCACCGCCACCCGCGGCATCCGGGCCGGCCATCCGCTGTGGCGCGTCGGCAAGATGATCACCTACACCGGTGAGGCGCCCCAGACGCGGGGCTTCGGCGCCGGACGGCCGGTGCTCGAGGCGGATCTGCGGGCCTATGGGGGATGGCAGGAGCAGGACCCCGAACAGGCGGCGAAGATCGTCGGATACGGCATCCACTCGATGCTCACCGTTCCGCTGCGGGCCCGGGACGTCACCCTGGGCCTGGCCACCTTCTGGCGCTCCGAGCAGTCCGAACCGTTCGACGAGGACGACGTGGCGCTCACCGAGGAGCTGGCCGCCCGCGCCGCGGTCGCCATCGACAACGCCCGCCGCTACACCCGCGAACACGCCATGGCCGTCACCCTCCAGCGCAGTCTGCTGCCCCAGGGCCTGCCCGAACAGGACGCCCTGGACGTGGCCCACCGCTATCAGCCCGCCCGGTCCGGGGTCGGCGGCGACTGGTTCGACGTCATCCCCCTGCCCGGCGCCCGGGTCGCCCTCGTCGTCGGCGATGTCGTCGGCCACGGACTGCACGCCGCCGCCACCATGGGCCGGCTGCGCACCGCCGTGCACAACTTCTCCGCCCTCGACCTGCCGCCCGGCGAACTCCTCGCCCATCTCGACGAGCTGGTCAGCCGGTTCGACCAGGACCAGGCCGCCGCGGGCGGCGATGCCCCGGGGATCGGCGGCGCCACCTGCCTGTACGCCGTCTACGACCCGGCCACCGGCCGCTGCGCGGTGGCGGGCGCCGGCCATCCGGGCCCGGCGGTGGTCCTCCCCGACGGCACGGTCACCTTCCCCGACGTCCCGCTCGCCCCGCCGCTGGGGCTGGGCGGCGAACTCATCGAGAGCGCCGAGCTGGAACTGCCCGAGGGCAGCCGGCTGGCCCTGTTCACCGACGGGCTGCTCCGCGACCGCGGCCGGGACGCCGACGAGGGGCTCGGCGTCCTGCGCGCCACTCTCGCCGGACTCCCCGAGGGCACCGTGGAGGACACCTGCCAGGCCGTCTTCCAGGCGATGTCGTCCCCCCACCCCGGCGACGACATCGCCCTCCTCGTCGCCCGCACCCGCCGGCTGGACCCCGGGCACGTCGCCGAATGGGAGCTGCCCGGCGACCCCGCCGCGGTCGCCCGCGTCCGCAACGAGGCCGCCCGGCAACTCACCGCATGGGGACTGGAGGAGTTCGCCTTCACCACCGAACTCATCCTCAGCGAGCTGATGACCAACGCCATCCGCTACGGAAGCGCCCCCCGCCGCGTCCGGTTGCTGCGCGCCCGCACCCTCGTCTGCGAGGTGGCCGACGGCTCCAGCACCTCGCCCCATCTGCGCCGCGCCGCCACCACCGACGAGGGCGGGCGGGGGCTCTTCCTCGTCGCCCAGTACGCCCAGCGCTGGGGAACCCGCTATACCCCCAACGGTAAGATCATCTGGGCCGAACAGCCCCTGACCGGCCCGGTGGCCCCACTGGGCGGCATCGAGGGCGACGACCTCCTCGACCAGTGGGACGACCTTCCCGGCTGACCCGCCGCCGGATCGGCGCGGGAGGGGGCGGACGACACCTCATGGCGTAAACCGCCGCTGACCAGGGGTTGTTGGGTCCGGCGGCGGTTCGGGCGATGGAGGAAAGCGGCATGCGCAAGAGGCTGCGGGAGCGGCTGCGGTACTGGTTCGACGGCACGATGGACCGTGGCACCCCGGCGCTGATCGGCTGGCTGGGGCTGGCCTCACTGGCGTTGATCACCCTGGTCTCCGGTGTGGTGGTCGCCTTCGCCCACAAGGACACCGAGGACAACGGCGGCTGGCTGGGCATCGTCTGGATGAGCCTGCTGCGCACCCTCGACCCGGGGACGATGGGCGGGGACACCGGCCGGCCGCTGTTCCTGATCCTGATGCTCACGGTGACCATCGGCGGGATCTTCATCGTCAGCGCGCTGATCGGTGTGATGACCACCGGTCTGGAGGCCCGGATCCAGCAGCTGCGCAAGGGGACCTCACGGCTGATCGAGCACGGGCACACCATAGTGCTGGGCTGGTCCGAGCAGGTCTTCACGGTGATAGCGGAGCTGGTGGAGGCCAATCAGAGCGAGCGGCGCTCCTGTGTGGTGATCCTCGCCGACCGGGACAAGGTCGACATGGAGGACGAGATCCGGCGCCGCATCCCGGACACCGGGAAGACCCGGGTGATCTGCCGCTCCGGCAATCCGCTCCAGCGCGGCGACCTGGAGCTGGTGAGCCCGGACAGCGCCAAGGCCATCATGGTGCTCTCCCCGGTCGGGGACGACAGCGACATCGACGTCATCAAGGTGCTGTTGCTGCTGAACAGCCGCACGTGGTCCGGGACGCGCCCCAACGTGGTGGCCGCCGTGCAGAGTTCGGCGAACCTGGCGGCCGCCCGGCTGGCCGCGGGGGACACCGCGCTGGTGATCGACGCCGATGACATCGCGGTCGGGCTGATCGTGCAGTCCCACCGGCAGTCCGGTCTGTCCACCGTCTTCAACGAACTGCTCAGCTTCGTCGGCAATGAGATCTACCCCTGGCACGAGCCCGCACTGGCCGGCTCGACCTACGGCGAGTCGCTGAACGCCTTCGAACTCGGCGTGCCCATCGGGGTCCACCGCGCGGACGGCGAGGTGCTGGTCAACCCCGGCATGGACACCGTGCTCGGCCCCGAGGACCGGCTGCTGATGCTGGCGGAGGACGATCTGCTCATCACGCGGGCGGCCACCCGACCCCCGATCGTCCGCTCGGCCGTCGCGACCGCCGAGATCCGGTCCCCGGTACCGGACCGGACGCTGCTGATCGGCTGGAACTCCCGCGCGGAGAAGATCATCGAGCAGCTGGACCTCCTGGTGAAGCCCGGCTCGGTGGTGGACATCGCGGCCCCGCGCCCGCCCCGGGAGGAGGCCAACCGGGAGCTGCGGAACCTCACGGTCGGCTTCAAGCACTGCGAACCCACCCGCCGCCCCTCACTGGAGGCGCTGGGCCTGGACGGCTACCGCCACATCGTGGTGCTGACGGACGACGGGATCGACCCCGGGCGGGCCGACGACCGCACCCTGGTCACCCTGCTCCACCTGCGCGACATAGAGATCCAGCTCGGCGATCCGTACTCGATCGTCACCGAGATGCACGACGACGCCAACCGCGAGGTCGCCCAGGTCACCAAGGCCGACGACTTCATCGTCAGCACCAAGGTGATCAGCCTGCTGCTCACCCAGCTCACCGAGAACCGCCATCTGCACGCGGTGTTCGCCGATCTCTTCGACCCGCAGGGGTCCGAGATCTACCTCAAGCCGGCGGCCGGCTATCTGACCCCGGGCGCGGAGGCGAACTTCGCCACCGTCATCGAGGCCGCCCGGCAGCGCGGCGAGACGGCGATCGGCTACCGGCTGGCCCGGCACAGCGACGAGCCCCCGCTCTACGGCGTCCACCTCAACCCGTCCAAGACCGCGCCGCTGACCCTGGAGGAGGGCGACACGGTCGTGGTCCTCGCCGAGGACTGAACGAACGCCGGTCAGCCGGGGGCGCGGTGGGGCACCCCTCGCCCGGCGTGGACGATCCGCTGCCCGTCGCGCCGGTGCGCGCCGGTCCCGCCACCGGCGGGCAGCGGGTGCGGGCTTGGCTCGTCGCCGGGAGCGTGACGGATGCCCGGCCCGGTGCCCGACGGCACCGGCGTGCCGGGCGCCGGACCCCGCCCCGGCCGTCAGCGGACGGTCAGCCCGCCGCCCACGTTCATGATGGTGCCGGTGGTCCAGCCGGCCTGCGGGGAGGCGAGGAAGGCCGCCGCGGCGGCCACCTCCCGGGGTTCGCCGGGCCGGCCCGGGGGAGCGGCGTCCGGAGAGTGGCCGCCGGCCGCGCCGCGCTCCTCGGCGTCCATCGGGAGGCGGTCCCGTTCACAGGCCGGGGCGCGTACGGCGCCCGGGGCGATGCCGTTGACCCGGACGCCGGAGGGGCCCAGTTCGCCGGCGAGCGCCCTGGTCATGGCGTTGATGGCGCCGCGGGTGGCCGAGTAGGCCGCGGACGGGCGGTCGGCGGACCCGGTGTGGGCCCGGTAGCTGCTGATGTTGATGATGCTGCCGCGGCCCTCGACGAGCGCGGGCAGCAGCGCCTGGGCGAGCAGGAAGGGCACCCGGACATTGAGGTGGAGCATGGCGTCGAAGGAGTCGGCCGAGGTCTGGGCGAGCGGGCTGAAGTGTGCCGTACCCGCGTTGTTGACCAGGGTGTCCACCCGCTCGGTGAGCGTGAGCACCTGACGCGCGGCGGTGGTCGCGGCACCGGGGTCGGCCAGGTCGACGGAGAGGGTGTGTACGGTGGTGCCGCGTCCGGCCAGGGTGTGCCGGGCCCGGTCGAGCGTGTCCCGGTCGCGGGCGAGCAGCACCAGATCGGCGCCTTCCTGGGCGAAGGCGTCGGCGATGGCGTAGCCGAGGCCCTCGTCGCCCCCGGTGATCACCGCGGTGGTGCCGGCGAGTTGGCTCACGGCGGGGGCTCCCTTCGGCGGATCGGTCCGGTTGTGGCCGCCCTAAACGGACAGATCTTGTCCGATTGGGTCTTCAGCGTATGTTTCCAGACAGAATCTGTCCACTTCGGTGGCCGCGGCCCGGCCGACCGCAGGCGCCCGGCGCGACGGCCTCCCGCGACGACCGGTTCCGATCGCCCGAACCTGCCGCACACTGGGGTGTCATGGAGCTGCAGATCACCGCCACCTCGCCCGAGCACCCGGCGTCCCTGCTCGATCTGCCGTGGACCGTTCCGCTGGCGGAGTGGCCGGACGAGCACCTGGTCGCGCTGCCCCGGGGCATCTCCCGCCACGTCGTCCGCTTCGCCCGGGCCGGCGGGGAGATCGTGGCGGTCAAGGAGGTCGGCGAGTGGGCGGCCGTGCGGGAGTACGGGCTGCTGCGCGATCTGGACCGGCTCGCGGTCCCCGCGGTGGACGCGCTCGCGGTGGTGACCGGACGCACCGACGACCACGGCGAGCCGCTGGAGCCGGCGCTGATCACCCGCCATCTGGTGGGGTCGCAGCCCTACCGGTCGATGTTCGAGACCACCATGCGGCCGGGCACCATCAGACGGCTGCTCGACGCGCTCGCCGTGCTGCTGGTGCGGCTGCACCTGGCCGGGTTCGCCTGGGGCGACTGCTCGCTGTCCAACACCCTCTTCCGGCGGGACGCGGGCGCGTACGCCGCCTATCTGGTGGACGCCGAGACCGGGCAGCTCCAGCCGAAGCTCACCAGCGGACAGCGGGAGTACGACATCGAGGTGGCGCGGGTGAACATCGCGGGCGAACTGCTGGACCTGGAGGCGAGCGGCTCCCTGCACCCCTCGGTCGACCCGGTGCTCTTCGGCGAGGCCATCGTCGAGCGCTACTGCGAGCTGTGGCACGAGCTGACCCGGCAGTCGGTCTATCCGCTCGCCCAGCGCCACGCCATCGACCAGCGCGTCCGGCGCCTGAACGACCTCGGGTTCGACGTGGCGGAGATGCAGATCGAGCGCTCACCCGACGGCGACACCGTCACCTTCGTGCCCAAGGTCGTCGACGCGGGCCACCACCAGCGGCAGTTGCTGCGGCTGACCGGGCTGGACGCGGAGGAGAACCAGGCCCGCAGCCTCCTGAACGACCTGGAGACCTGGATGGCCACCCAGGACGACTACGCGCCCGGCGATCCGCTCGGGGCGCGCCCGGAGGTGCTTGCCCACCGCTGGGTCCGCGATGTCTTCCGGCCCACCGTACGGGCCGTGCCGAAGGAGCTGCGCGGGGCCACCGACACCGCGCAGATCTATTACGAACTGCTCGAACACCGCTGGCTGTTGAGCGAGCGGGCCGGCCATGACGTGGGCCTGGAGACCACCGTCGAGGACTACATACGGACCGTACTGGCGAACCGTCCCCCCGGATGACCGCCCACGACCCCCGACCGGGCCGGGCCGGTCACCGCGGCAACCGGGTCACGGGGCGGGCACCCCGCGACCCGGGCCGGGTGCGGGCTCAGGACGCCCGCGAGGTCAGCACCTGCCGGATCGACGCGATGACGCGCGGAGCCTGGTCGTTGAGGTAGAAGTGGCCGCCGGAGTAGACCTGGAGGTCGAAGCCACCGGTGGTGTGCTCGCCCCACGCGCGGGCCTCCTCGACGGTCGCCTTGGGGTCGTTGTCCCCCACATGCGCGTGGATCGGCGTCGCCAGCTGCGGGCCGGGGGTGTACCGATAGGTCTCGGCCGCCTTGTAGTCGCTGCGGATCGCGGGCAGCACCATCCGGAGGATCTCGTCGTCCCCGAGGAGCTGGCTGTCGGTGCCGCTGAGCGACTTCACCTCGGCGATCAGCCCGTCGTCGTCCCGGAGGTGGACGGTCTCGTCGCGGTGGCAGGAGGGGGCGCGCCGCCCCGAGGCGAACAGCGCCACCGGAACCACACCCTTCTGCTCCAGGCGCAGCGCGACCTCGAAGGCGAGGGTGGCGCCCATGCTGTGGCCGAAAAGGGCCAGTGGCTTGTCCGTCCACGGCAGCAGCTCGGGCACCAGGGCGTCGGCCAGCTCGCCGATGGTGTCGATGCACTTCTCGTTGCGCCGGTCCTGGCGCCCCGGGTACTGCACGGCGAGCACGTCGACGGTGGGCGAGAGCGCCTTGGAGACGGGGAAGTAGTAGGAGGCGGACCCGCCGGCGTGGGGCAGGCAGACGAGTCGCGTCGCCGCCGTCGGCGCGGGGTGGAACTGCCTGATCCACAGGCTTGTGCCGGTGGGGTTTGCGGTCACCTGATGTCCTTTCGTGCCGCTGGTGCTGCGGCGGCTGTCGTGGGCTGTCGCGCGTGCCTCGGGTCGCGCGGAGACCAGTAGACCACCCTGCCGCTCGCGTTCGACCTGCGACAACCCCTATTTCGGACGGGACTCCCCTAGTATTTCCGCTCCCGCCGGGTACGGGCGGGAGCGGCGGCCCCGGCCCCGTTCGGCGACCCGCAGTGCCAGAGCCGCCAGTTCCCCGGGGGCGCCGGCCTGACCGCGGATCCCCGGGAAGGCGTTGATGTCCACGATCAGCGGCGCGCCCTCCCCCGCGTCGATCAGATCCACGCCGTAGACGTCCAGCGAGAACACCGGGCCGACCCGGAGCACCGGTTCCAGCCAGCCGGGCGGCAGCGCCTCCGCGGCGAGCGGCAGGGCCGGACCACGGCCGCCGGCCGCCAGCTCCGACCGGCGCAGCGCGGCGAACACCCGGCCCGCGATCACCCAGAGCTTGTGGTCCCAGCCGTCGTTCGGGACGAAGTCCTGCACCACCACGGGTTCATCGGCCCAGTCGGCGCTCAGGGCGCGCAGCTGCGCGGCGTCGTCGACCCGGGCCACCAGGTCATGACGCCGGCTGTGGCGGCTCTTGACCACGACCGGGCGGCGGAGCCGCTCGGCCGCCAGCGCGGCGCAGGACCGAAGGGTCCGGGTGCGGGCGAACGGCAGACCGGCGCTGAGCGCCAGCCCGGCCATCGCCGTCCGGTCCTGGCACCGCGCGGTCGCCGCGGCCGAGTTCACCACCGGGGCGCCGGCCCGCTCCAGGGACCGGGCGAGCGCCAGCGCCCGCGGGGTGCGGGCCTTCAGCAGATAGACGTCGGCGAGTTCGCCGGGCGGGACCGGGTCCGGCGCGTCGGCTCCGTGGCCGCCCGGGTCCAGCGCCACCACCTCGTGGCGCGGGGTCAGCAGATCCGTGGTGTCGGCGAGGAGCTGATGGCCCGGATCGGCGGTGATCAGCCCGATCCTCATCGGCCTCCGCTCACCGCCGCGGTCATCCGGCCCGTGGCCGTGGCCGGGACCGGCTCGCGGACCAGCTCCGGGGACGGCTGCGGGACCGGCTCGGAGGTCGGCTCCGGGGACGGCTCGGAGGCCGGCTCCAGGGACGGTCCCGATTCGGTGCGGCCACCGACGACCGCGCCCTGGGACCGGGCGCCGCCCCCGCGCGCCAACTCCAGTACCGCGCGCCCCACCCGGGCCGCCGCGTCCGGCACCTCCTTGAAGCTGGGGAAGTCGTTCACATCCACGATCACCGGACCGTCCGGGCCCAGCAGCACGTCCACCCCGTACAGATCCAGCCCGTAGACCACGCCGACCTCGGCGGCGATGGCCGCCACCTCGGCGGACAGCGGCACCCGCTGGCCCCGTGCGCCCCGGTCGGGGACGAGCGGCGAGACCCGCTCGGTCGCGTACAACTCCCCGCCCACGCAGTACACCTTGAGGTCGACGCCCGAATTCGGCACGTAGGGCTGGGCGATGAGCATGCCCTCCGCGGCCAGTTCGGCCCGCAGCGCCCTCAGCCGGCCCGGCGTCGGCACCAGCCGCACCGCCCGCCCGGAGCTGCCGTCCGAGGGCTTGACCACCAGCGGGAACTCCGTCTCCGGTATCTTCTCCAGCGCCTCCGGCCGGGCCGCCGCGTAGGTGGTCGGCATCGGCAGTCCGCGGCTGCGCCCGATGGCGGCCGCCAGGGCCTTGTCCCGTACGCCGCGGATGGAGCGGGCGTCGTTGACGGTGGTGAGCCCGACCGCCGCCGCGGCCTCCAGCAGGGTCAGCCCGGGGCCGCCGGACACCGTCTTGAGCACCCAGGCGTCATGGCTGCCCGCCCGCACCGCGTCGGAGATCCGGATCAGGGAATCGCCCGGCCGGACCACGTCCACCTGGTGGCCCCAGGCGGAGAGCTGACGGATCACCTCACGGGGCATGCCGTCATGGCGATAGCGCTCCTCCACCAGAAAGCAGAGTCTCATCGGTCTTCTTCCTCGTCACCGGACAGGTTCCCGGGCCGCTGCCGAGAGTGTCCGGCGCGCCATGGTCTTCCAGGATGTCATCCGCCGTTTCCCTTCGATCCGTTGGGCCGACCCCGGGCTCTCCCGGGGCAACCGGAGGCGTCGCGCCCTGTTTGCCGGATGCGGTTTCCTCTACTGTGCTGAACATGACGCTGACGCGCGGGGAACGCGGATTCCCGGCGCCGCCGCGGCGGAACCCGCCGGCCGGGGCCCAGTCCCTCGCCGACGCCCTCGGCGCCACCCGGGCCGCGGTCCGGGCCCACCTCTCCCGCCTGGTCACGAAGCGCGCCGTCCCGGGGCGCGGCCACATCCCGCGCCAGGGGCACGCGGTGGTGGTCATCGGCGGGGCCAATGTCGACATCAAGGTGCGCAGCCTCGCCCCCGTCGCGCTGCGCACCAGCAATCCGGGGCGGTCCCACACCAGTCCCGGCGGCGTCGCCCGCAATGTCGCGGAGAACCTCGCACGGCTGGGCACCCCCACCCATCTCATCGCCGCCGTGGGTCAGGACGCCGCGGGCGAGCGGCTGCTGACCGAGACCCGGGCGGCCGGGGTGCGTGTCGACCATGTGCGCCGCGGCCCGCATCCCACCGGCACCTACACGGCGGTGCTGGACGCCGACGGCGATCTGCTCGTGGCCGTCGCCGACATGGCGGCCACCGACGCGCTGAGCCCCGAGCACCTGCGTCCCGCGCGGGAACTCATCGGCCACGCCGGAATGCTGGTGCTGGACGGGAACCTCTCCCCGCGGATGCTCTCGTACGTCCTGGACATCGCCGCCACCACCCGGGTCCAGACCCTGATCGACCCGGTCAGCGCTCCCAAGGCGGCGCTGCTCGCCCCGCTGTTCACCGCCCGGCGGCCGGTCTTCGCCCTCACCCCGAACGCGGCCGAGCTGGGCGCGCTCACCGGACGGGACCTCGACCCGGCCGCCGGCCGCGACGACCGGGAGCTGATCCGCGCCGTGGCCGTCCTCCACGAGCGCGGGGTCCGGCACGTGTGGGTGCGGCTCGGTGCGCGCGGCTCCCTGCTGAGCACGGAGGGCGAGGACCGGGTGCCGCTCGACGCGCCGCCGGCCGAGGTCCACGACGCCACCGGGGCGGGCGACGCCATGCTCGGCGCGTTCGCGCACGCCCTGCTCACCGGGGCCGACCCGGTCGGCGCGGCCCGCTACGGCCACGCCGCCGCCGCGCTGACCGTGGCCACCTCCGCCACCGTACGACCGGACCTGACCCCGCGTCTGATCGAGGACGCGCTGAACGCCCCGCAGCGGAGGAGCCCATGGCAACGCCCCACCCCCGGCTGACCCTCACCGAGGAGGTCGCGCAGGCCCTGCGCGACGGCCGTCCCGTGGTCGCGCTGGAGTCCACGATCATCAGCCACGGCATGCCGTATCCGCAGAACGTCGAGATGGCCACCGGGGTCGAGGAGATCATCCGCGCCGAGGGGGCGGTCCCCGCCACCATCGCCGTCCTGCACGGCACCCCGCGCGCCGGACTCGACCGGGCCGATCTGGAACTGCTCGCCACCAGCCCCGAGGTCGGCAAGGCCAGCCTCCGCGACCTCGCCCACGTCATGGCGCGCGGCGGCCACGGCGCGACCACCGTGGCGTCCACGATGCGGCTCGCCGCACTCGCCGGGATCAGGGTCTTCGTCACCGGTGGCATCGGCGGGGTGCACCGGGGAGCCGAGCGCAGTTTCGACATCAGCGCGGATCTCACCGAACTCGCCACCACCCCGGTCGCCGTCGTCAGCGCCGGGGTCAAGTCCGTCCTCGACATCGGACTGACCCTGGAGAGGCTGGAGACCCTGGGCGTTCCGGTGATCACCTACGGCACCGACGACTTCCCCGCCTTCTACTCGCGGGTGAGCGGCTTCCGCTCCCCGCTGCGCGCCGACTCACCCGAGGAGATCGCCGCCGTCATGCGCGCCCAGTGGGGGCTGGGCATGACGGCGGGGCTGAGCATCGCCAATCCGGTCCCCGAGGCCGAGGAGATCCCCGCCGAACGGATCGACGGCATCATCGAGCGGGCCCTCGCCGAGATGGCGGAGGCGGGGATCGGCGGCAAGGAGGCGACCCCCTATCTGCTGCGCCGGATCACCGAGTTGACGGCGGGGGAGAGCCTGCGCACCAACATCGCCCTGGTCAGGAACAACGCACGCCTCGGGGCGCGGATCGCGGTCCACTACGCCGCCGGGGCGGACGGCGGAGCGTAACGGGCCCACCGCGCGGCACACCGTGAGCACATCCGGGTCCGCCACCTGGGCATGCACCCGCGGCCCCGGTCGGATAATCGTTTGCCGCCGCGGTCGCCCGGTGCTGGGGTGGGCGCATGAATCCTGACATGGTGCGTGAGCTGTACGACCGCGAGATGAGATGGGACGCGCGGGCCGACGGGCCCGGCGTCCGGGTCGAGCGGGTGGGCGCGGTGGTGCGGCAGACCGGAGGCCGCGAGGACTGGAACGCCGTCCTGTGGTCGGATCTGGACGAGGCCACCGCCGATGCGGTGATCGCCGAGCAGATCCGGCACTTCGCGGACGCGGGCGGCGCCTTCGAGTGGAAGCTGTACGCGCACGACCGCCCCCGCGACCTCGGCGCACGGCTCCGGGCCGCCGGATTCGTCCCCGAGCCCGAGGAGACGCTGATGGCCGCCGACGTGGCGGACGTACCCACCGCCGTCGAACCGCCCCGGGGCATCCGGCTGCTCCCGGTGACCGACGCGGCCGGTGTGGACCGGATGGCGGACGTCCATGAGCGCGCGTTCGGCGACGACGGCACCGCCCTGCGGCACCTGCTCCTCGCCCGGCTCGCCGAGCAGCCGGACACGGTTGTCGCGGTGGTGGCCATGGACGGTGACCGGCCGGTCAGCGCGGCGCGGATGGAGCTGTCGCCGGGGGCGAGCTTCGCCGGGCTCTGGGGCGGGGGCACCGTGCCGGAGTGGCGCGGGCGGGGTGTCTACCGCGCCCTGGTCGCCTTCCGGGCCCGTGTCGCGGCCGACCGCGGCTACCGCTATCTGCAGGTCGACGCGTCCGACCAGAGCCGTCCGATCCTGCGCCGGCTCGGCTTCGTGCCGCTGACCACGACCACGCCGTATCTGTACCGGGCCTGACGGCCGCCGGGGCCGGGAGCGTTGTCGGTGGGGTGTTCTACGGTCGGGCCATGACCACCTCCGACGACGTTCGTTCCATCGCCCTGTCGCTGCCGCAGACCACGGAGAAGATCGCCTGGTCGATGCCCACCTTCCGGGTCGCCGGGAAGATGTTCGCCACCCTGCCCGAGGACGAGACCTCGATGGCCGTCAGATGTCCCAAGGAGGAGCGGGAGGAGCTGGTGCTGGCGGAGCCGGAGAAGTTCTGGGTCGCCGGGCACGAGGCGGGTTCGGCCTGGGTGCGGGTGCGGCTCGCCGCGCTGGAGGACCTCGATGAGTTGCGGGACATCCTGCTGGACTCCTGGCGGCAGGCCGCACCGGCCTCACTCCTCGAATGAGTACGGGGCTCACAGCTCGAGTGAGGACGGCCCGCACAGCTCGAGTGAGGACGGGTCTCGCTCCTCGAGTGAGGACGGGGCTCACTGCTCGAGTGAGGACGCCAGGCGGCCGGGGACGCCCTCGAAATGCGGTGATATCCGCGTTCGAGAAGATAACCGACACGGGTGAAAGTATGGACTTTTACCGGTAATCGGAGTGCCGTCTTCCGCTGTGCGGGGTTCCCTGGAGGGGAGTCAGCGAGGGAGGCCGCATGGCGTACGGCCGCAGGACGAACCGCCCCGCGGTGGGCGGCGGCCCGTGCGCGGCCGCCGTCCTGCTGCTGGCGGTCACCCTGCTGCACGCCGTGCTGGCCCTCGGGGCCGTCCGCCCGTCGCCGTCCGCCGCACCGGACCCGTGTGCGGCCGGGGGCCTGAACCGGGCCCCGGCCCCGGCCACTTCCGGTGACACCGGCGCTCCCGCCTCGGCCCGGACCCCCGCCGGGTCCGCCCCCGCGAGCGCTCCCGCCCCCGTGGTCCTTCTTCGCGGGGTGCCGGAGGCCGAGGACGAGCGCTCCACCGCGTCGGCGTCGGCCGTGTTCTCCGCCCGCGACGGTGCCGGGCATCCGGCGCGGCACGCCGGGCGGATGGTCCACGGCGTCTCGTTCGGCGCCCACCGATCCCTCTCGACCTCCCTCGGCCCCCTCGCGCTCGTCGCGGCCCGCGGCCGTTCCGTCGGCCCCGCGACGGGCGTCGGCGCCTTCGGCGCCGGGGACGACGTCCCGGCCGGCCTGCTCTCCGCACGGTCCGTCGTACTGCGCTGCTGACCGGGCCCGGGGCCGTCCGTCGTTCCGCTCCCGCGTTCGGCGCGCGGATTCCGGACGCGGTCCGCCCTGCCCGCTCAGCCGCCTGACGACCGAGACCGCAGGAGTATCCGCATGCCCACCGATGTCTATGCCGCCATGCGCGCGATGATGCGCGCGGAAGCCGCCCGGCGCCCGGTCACCCCGCGGGCCCGCACCGCCGATCCCTCGCCGCCCTCGCCGCCCGCGGCGGCTCCGGCCGCTCCCGTCCCGGCTCCGGCCGCTCCCGCCCCGGTGGACGCCACCGTCCGGGACACCTTCGCCGTCCGGACCGTGCCGGACCGGCCCGCCGCCCCGCGCCCCGTCCGCCGGGCCCGCCCGGTCGCCCGGTGCCTGGCGCGCTGCCGTGCCCTGCTGCGCGCGGTACGCGACGCCGTGTCGTCCTGCTGCACCGGGCGCACCTCACGACAGGGCCGCTGACACGGGGCCGCCGACACCGGGCCGCTGGCGCGAGACCGCTGGCACGGGGCCGCTGACCGGCCGCGGAGGGACAGGAGCCGGGGGTACGGGTGCCGGCCGGTCACACCGGTCCGTCGGGCCGTCCGCCCTCCGGTGCGTCCCCGCTCGACAGCAAACGCTCGCGCTGCGCCACGGCCCAGGCGTAGCCGGGACGCAGCTCCACCGCACGTTCCAGATCCGCCAGCGCCTCCGCGCGTCTGCCCAGGGCCTCGTTGGCCAGCGCCCGGCTGCCCAGGGCCCAGGCGTAACCGGGGTCCAGGGCCAGCGCCCGGTCGTACAGCGCGATGGCCTCCTCGTAGCGGCCCGCGAAGCGGTGGACCTCACCGCGTTCGCCCAGCATGCCCGGGGCGTCCGGTGCCGGCTCCGCCGCCCGGTCCAGGTCCGCCAGCGCGCCCGCCGTGTCCCCCAGGGCGCCGCGCACCCGGGCCCGCCGGATCAGCGCCCATGTGTAGTCGCCGTTTCGCTCGATGGCCCGGTCCAGGTCCGCCAGGGCCTCCTGTACCCGGCCGAGCGCCATCTTGGTCTGGCCGCGGCTGCCCAGGGCCACATGGTCCGCCGGATCGGCCTCGACCACCGCGTCGAGCAGGGCCAGCGCCTCCTGGTAGCGGCCCGCCCGGCGGCAGGTCTCCCCGCGCTCCCGCTGGACCCAGATCGAACCCGGCTCGAGCGCCTCCACGCGGTCCAGCGCGTCCATCGCGGCGGCGAAGTTCCCGGTCAGCCGGTGGATCGCGGCACATCCGAAGTGGGCCTGTACGTTCCCCGGTTCGAGCTCGATCGCCCGGTGGAAGTCCTCCAGCGCCCCGTCCAGCTCCTCGACCGACCGGCGGTGCCAGCCCCGTACGACCAGTGCCGCGGCCCGGCCGGCGGTGTCCAGCTCCGCCCGCGCGAGCAGCAGCCCCATCACCTCGATACCGCGCCGCCGTTCGTCCGCCAGCGCCTCCACCAGGCGCCGCCCCCAGGCGTGCACCACCTCCGAACCGGCGTCCTCGCCCGCCTCGGTCAGGGTGGCCGCCCACCGCCGGGCCACCGCCGGTCCCGCGCCGCAGGCGTCGATCCCGTCCCGCAGCGCCCCGGGCAGCGCCGCCGACGGCCGTGCGCACAGCAGGTGGTACCACTCCTCCAGGCGCGGTCCGCTCCAGGCGTCCAGCCTCCACCTGTCGCGTGGGCTGAGCTCTCCGGCGGCCGCCTCCCGCCACCGGGCGAAGGTCTCCGCCAGCCGGGTGTGCGCCGCGCTCCACCGCCGCGGTGAGGTGGTGCGCTGCAGCCGCAGCATCGGGGCGCGGACCACCTCGTGGTAACGGGCCGACCCGGTGCGGTCCGCCACGAACGGCAGCGACCGGAGCCAGCCGTACAGCCCGGCCCCGGCCTCCTCCTCCACCGCCGCCCGGAAGACGTCCTCGTTCAGCCGCCGGGGCAGGGCGCCCGCCAGGGCGGCGGAGCGGCGCACCGGATCGCGCTCCCACCTCAGGAACCGTTCCACGGCGGTGGCGCTCGGGTCGTCCAGGTCCCCGGCGGCCCCCGGGTTCGCCGCGAGGGTGGACACCAGGACCGGCAGCCGGCCGGAGATCCGCAGCACCTCCCGTACCACCGGCTCATCGGTGATCCCCTTGGCGGTGAGCAGTTGCCGGGCCTCCGCGTCGGTGAACGGCTCCAGCGGCAGCTCGGCGACCACGTCGGCCAGATCCCCCCAGCGGCCGGGGTCCAGCCGGGTCTGCCCGGCCAGCACCAGCACGGTGTTGGCGGGGAGCGTGCCGAGGCGTTCGCTGGTCAGCAGGGTGTGCAGCCAGGGATCGAGCAGCGGGGCGAGGCGCTCGTAGGTGTCGAAGAACAGCACCAGCCACGGCACCGCGGCGGCCGTCTTCGACAACTCCCCGACCAGCAGCGGGGTCAGCGTCCGCACCGGGTCCAGCACCAGCTGGACGTCCTTGTGGTCGCGGAACCGCGAGCTGAGCGCCGCCCGCAGCCGGTCGGCGCTCTCGGCCAGCGGCACCGGGTCGACCGCGCCGGCCAGCGCCCCCACGCCCGGCACCAGGCCGAGGCCGGTCAGACCCGCCCGCGCGGCGGCCATACCGCCGGTGCTGGGCCCCTGCTGCCCGGCCCGGTCCGGTATCGACTCCGCCTCGTGGCGGCGCTGCCGGTAGGTGGCCAGCCGGCGGTCGAAGGCGGTGAACGGGCGCCCCTGGCGGTCGAATTGGGCGCTGATCGCGGCCATCGCCTCCGGGACGGAGTTCACCGTCTCGTCGACGCGGGCGGTGAGCGCGCCGTACTCCTGGCGGGCGGTCTGTTCCAGCCGGCGGATCAGCCAGGTCTTGCCCACCCCCGCGTGGCCGCGCACATGGAAGACGAATCGGTGCCGCCCGTCCTCCGGCGGCAGCCCGAAGTTCTCCCGGAACGCGTCCAGTTCCCGGCGCCGGCCCACGAATCCGGCCGCTCCGCGCCGCTGGATCAGCTCCTGCATCGACGGCCGTTCCCGCCCCATCGTCCCCTCCTGACGGTCCGGGGCCCAGTCTGCCAGGACGGTGGGCGCACCGGCTTGTTGCGTACGATGCGCAGGTGCCGACCTACCGCATCAGAACCGCGACCCCCGACGACCTCGACGCCGCCCGCAGCGTGATGCTCGACACCGTCTACCGCGACTTCGGAACCGGGTACGTGCCGCGCTGGCACGCCGACATCGTCGACCCCGCCGCCGCGTACCTGGACGGTCCGCGCCACACCCTGCTGGTGGGGGTGGACGAGGCCGACGGCGCGGTCGTGGCGACTGCCGCGCTCGACTCGCGGGGCCCGGCCCATCCGCCCAACCCCCGGTGGCTGGCCGCCCGGTACCCGTCGGGGGAGACCGCCCAGCTGCGCCGGGTCTATGTGCGTCCCGGGCACCGGCGCAACGGGCTGGCCCGGCGGATGGTGGGCGCGTTGCTGGACTTCGCCGCGGCGGACGGCGGCTATTCCGCGGTCTATCTGCACACCGATCCGGCGGTGCCGGGCGCCGAGGCGTTCTGGCGGTCCCTGGGGAAGGTGGTCTGCGATGAGCGGGAGGCGCCCGGCGGCGGTCAGAGCGTCGTCCACTTCGAGGTCCCCATGCCCCTCGGGGGTGCGGTGAGTTGATGGAAATGACAATCATGTAGCGTTCCGTTCCGCCGTTTCCGCGCCGCCCCTGGAGAACCACGCCCATGCACCCTGTCCGCCGCCGGTGGGCCGCCGCACTGCTGCTCCTCCCGCTGCTCTCCGGATGTTTCGCGGCCCGGGACGGTTCGCCGTACGACACCGGGGCCGCAGTGGGCGGCGGACGCCTCCGGGTCGCGATGGCCTTCCCGCCGGCCGAGCGCTTCTCCCCGTACGGCGCCGACGCCACCCTGCTCAGCCGGCTCGGCGTCACCGAGGGGCTGACCCGGCTGGACGGCAACGGCGGCGCGGTGCCCGCACTCGCCGAGTCCTGGACCCGGGAGAGCGCCCGCGGCTGGGTGTTCACCCTGCGCGAGGCGCGGTTCCAGGACGGCACCGAGGTCACCCCGGCGGCGGTGGCGAGCGCCCTCACCCACGCCGCCCACGCCGACCCCGCACCCGCCGCGCTCACCGGGGTCACCCTCACCGCCGAGGCGGCGGGGAAGAGGCGGGTCCGGATCACCACCGGCGCCACCGACTCCGCGCTGCCGCTGCGGCTGGCCGGCCCGAGCCTGGCCATCCTGTCGCCCAAGGCGTACCGCGCCAAGGACGGTACGGGCCGGGCGCGGGGCGGCACGGCGGACCGGGAAGCGGCGGTCGACCCGGCCGGCACCGCCACCGGTCCCTTCACCCTGGCCCGGACGACCGGCACCACCCGCGCCACCCTCCGCCGCTTCGACGGCTACTGGGGCGGTCTGGCCCACGCCTCCGGCCTCGACGTCCGCTTCATCGCCGACGGCACCGCCCGCACCAACGCGCTGCGCAGCGGCGAGGTGGACATCGCCGAGGCCGTCCCGGTCTCCCAGACGGCCACCCTGGACGCGGCCACCCTCCGCGAGGTGCCCACCGCCCGTACCACCGCCCTCTTCCTCAACACCCGTTCCGGGCCCTTCGCCGACCCCGCCGTCCGCGCCGCGGCCCGCCGGGCCATCGACCCCTCCGCCCTCGCCGAGGACGTGTACGAGGGCCATGCCGACACCGGCCGCGGCCTGTTCGGCCCGGCCCTCACCTGGGCCGCGGGCGCGCCTGCCCGGCCCTCCGGCCGCCCCGCCGCCACCGGGATCCGGCACACCACGCTCACCCTCGCCACCTACGACAACCGGCCCGAGCTGCCCGAGGTCGCCCAGGTGCTGCAACAGCAGCTGCGCCAGGCCGGGTTCGGCGTGAAGCTCGAGGTGCGGGAGTACTCCCGGCTCGAAGCCGACGCCCTGGCCGGGACGTTCGACGCGGTGGTGGCCGCCCGCAACACCATGCTCGACACCGGCGACCCGGTCTCCTACCTCGCCGACGACTTCACCTGCGACGGCGGCTACAACCTGGCCCGGGTGTGCGACAAGGCCGTGGACCGCGCGGTCGCCGAGGCCGGCTCGCGCGCCGACAGCGCCGCGCGCCATCGCGCCGCCCTGGCCGCGCAGACCGCCGTCCTGCGCACGGACGCGGTGGTTCCGCTGGTCCACCAGCGGATCATCCACGGCGTCCGCGGCGCGGTGCGGGGTGTGGTCCTCGACCCGTACGAGCGCACGTTCGTCGGCACCGGTACCCGGCGTTGAACGGCGCACGGACCGGGGCGCGGTCCACCGGGCTGACCGCGCTGTGGCGGACGGCGCTCGCGGGGGCGCTGCTGTGCGCCATCGGGCTGCTGCCCTGGCTGTCCCGCACCGACCCCGCCCGCACCGTCCTCGAGGCGCGCGAGGCCGAGCGCGACCCCAGCCCCGAACTCCTGGCGTCCCTGCGCTCCGAACTCGGGCTCGACGCCGGGCCGTTGCGGCTGCTCGGCCGCTGGCTCGCCGGACTGCCCCACGGCGACGCGGGCCGGTCCTGGATCTCCGGGACGGCCGTGACCCCCTCGGTCGCCGACGCGCTCGGCGTCTCGCTGCTGCTCATGGGCGGGGCGCTGGTGGTCGCGGCGGTCACCGCCGGCGCGGTGTGCGGGCGCACGCTGTGGCGC